>NZ_CP102830.1:3186363-3505000 GCF_024730785.1 Pseudomonas sp. LS44 | reverse complement strand
CGAAAGTAGGTCTTAGTGATCCGGTGGTTCTGTATGGAAGGGCCATCGCTCAACGGATAAAAGGTACTCCGGGGATAACAGGCTGATACCGCCCAAGAGTTCATATCGACGGCGGTGTTTGGCACCTCGATGTCGGCTCATCACATCCTGGGGCTGAAGCCGGTCCCAAGGGTATGGCTGTTCGCCATTTAAAGTGGTACGCGAGCTGGGTTTAGAACGTCGTGAGACAGTTCGGTCCCTATCTGCCGTGGACGTTTGAGATTTGAGAGGGGCTGACCTTAGTACGAGAGGACCGGGTTGGACGAACCTCTGGTGTTCCGGTTGTCACGCCAGTGGCATTGCCGGGTAGCTACGTTCGGAAAAGATAACCGCTGAAAGCATCTAAGCGGGAAACTTGCCTCAAGATGAGATCTCACTGGAGCCTTGAGCTCCCTAAAGGGCCGTCGAAGACTACGACGTTGATAGGTTGGGTGTGTAAGCGCTGTGAGGCGTTGAGCTAACCAATACTAATTGCCCGTGAGGCTTGACCATATAACACCCAAACAATTTGCGTGTTAGACGTCGAAGCCGACAATAAACCGAAAATTTGCAAGAACTCGCAATACCGCCGCAAGGCTCTATCACACACCCATTCGGGATGGCGTCTAACCACGACATCCCAACCCAATTGCTTGACGACCATAGAGCGTCGGAACCACCTGATCCCATCCCGAACTCAGTAGTGAAACGACTCATCGCCGATGGTAGTGTGGGGTCTCCCCATGTGAGAGTAGGTCATCGTCAAGCTTCTATCCCAAACCCCCGATTCGCTCACGCGAATCGGGGGTTTGTCTTTGGGCCGAGGAAGCTCAGGGCTGCTCTGGAGGCAGACTCGGCAAGCTACAGACTCAGCAATGGGCAGAGTTGATACGACCCCGTCTAAAATAGAGCCTTATCTTCAAGAGTCTTGCATATGCCAGATCCGGTCGATTCTCGTAGGTTATCTGAGCTCCCCTTGGAAGCGCTGACGGGCTGCCACGAGTGTGATTTGCTAATGTACAAGCCCCAGCTAGTGGACGGTGAAAGGGCCGAATGTCCGCGCTGTGGTTACGAGCTTTTCGCTTATCGCCATCAGGTGATTCGTCGCAGCATGGCGTTAGTGCTCGCTGCATTGCTGATGTATATACCCGCCAACTTCCTTCCCATCATGCGTCTTAATCTTCTCGGTCAAACCAGTCAGGATACCGTGTGGAGCGGTGTTATCAGTTTGTATGAGAGTGGCATGCAGGGACTCGCGCTACTGGTTTTTCTCTGCAGTATGGGAATACCGCTGCTCAAGTTGCTCTGCCAATTACTGGTGCTTTTAAGCATCCGCTGGAGCATTGGGCGTAGCTATGGCTTGGTGATCTATCGGATCTACCAACACTTGCGCGAGTGGGGAATGCTTGAGGTTTACTTGATGGGCACTTTGGTGGCCATCGTCAAACTGATCGATCTGGCAGAAGTTAGCCTGGGTATCGGCCTGGCAGGATTCGTCAGCTTATTGCTGCTGCAGGTCTGGCTGGAAGTGACCATGTCGCCACATCAAATCTGGGAAGCCTTGTCTGGGGAGGACGCTGTTGCGCGCCATTGATGCAGGGATTCTGATTTGCCCTGAATGCCACCAATTAAATCGGCAAATTGCACAGGAGGATAGCCAGACCTGCACGCGTTGTGGCTCGATAGTACATGCGCGGCGGCCCGATAGTCTGGTACGCACTTGGGCATTGTTGGTGACGGCAGCGATCCTTTATATCCCGGCCAATCTGCTCCCCATCATGACCGTCAGCACGCTGGGTAAAGGCGATCCGTCAACCATCATGGCGGGTGTGGTTGAGCTTATTAAGTACGGTATGTGGCCGATTGCTGCGGTTGTGTTTATCGCCAGCATCCTGGTGCCGACCTTCAAGTTGGTGGGGCTGTCCCTGCTGCTGTATTCGGTGCAGCGACATCAACCGATGTCGGAGAAGCGGCGCATCATCATGTACCGTTTTATTGAATGGATAGGGCGTTGGTCGATGCTCGATATCTTTGTAATCGCGATTCTGGTGACCTTGGTGAAATTCGGCAGTTTGGCCACGATTGAACCCAATTTTGGGGCTGTGGCTTTTGCCAGTGTGGTGGTTTTGACCATGCTGGCTGCTCTTACTTTTGAACCGCGGATGATTTGGGATAATACGGAGACGGATGACCATGAGTGATTTGCCTGCGGCGAAAGTTCGCCCCGCTTCCAGCTGGAATGCTATCTGGGTGCTGCCGCTGATTGCTCTGGTAATAGGCGGCTGGCTCGGCTGGCGTGCCTATAGCCAGGCCGGGATCGACATCGAGGTGTTCTTCGAGTCTGGCGATGGCCTCCAGGCCGGCAAGACCGAGGTGATGTACAAGGGCATGCCGATCGGCAAGGTCAAGGCCTTGGCCCTGGACAGCACTGGGGAAAAGCGCGGGGTGATCGCGACCATCGAGATGAACAAGGAGGTCGAGCCGCACCTGCGCAGCAATACCCGCTTCTGGCTGGTCAAGCCGAGCGTGACGCTGGCCGGCATCACCGGCCTGGAAACCCTGGTCTCCGGCAACTACATCGCGGTCAGTCCGGAGGACGGCGAGCCCACCCTGAAGTTCAAGGCGCTGGACGCGCCGCCGCCGCTGCCGGACGACCTCCCTGGCCTGCACCTGATCCTGAAGGCCGAGCGCCTCGGCTCGCTGAACCGCGACAGCCCGGTGTTCTACAAGCAGATCCAGGTCGGGCGGGTGAAGAGCTACACCTTGGCAGAGGATCAGAGCACCGTCGAAATCAAGGTCTTCATCGAGCCGGCCTACGCCAACCTGGTGCGCAAACACACGCGGTTCTGGAACGCCAGCGGGGTGACCGTCAATGCCGACCTCACCGGGCTGAAGGTGCGCACCGAGTCGCTGGCCAGCATCGTTGCCGGCGGCATCGCCTTCGCCACCCCGGAGAATCGCGCCGACAGCCCGCCCACCGACCCGAGCTTTCCCTTCCGCCTCTACGAGGACTTCGATGCGGCGCAGGCCGGGATCAAGGTCACCGTGACGCTGAGCGATTTCGACGGGCTGCAGGCCGGGCGTACCCCGGTCATGTTCAGCGGCATCCAGGTCGGCACGCTGAAGATGCTCAAGCTCAATGATGATGCGAAGAGTGCCACCGCCGAGCTGACCATGGCGCCGCAGGCCGAGGACTATCTGGTCGAGGGCACCGAGTTCTGGGTGGTCAAACCGTCCATCTCGCTGGGTGGCATCACCGGCCTGGAGGCGCTGGTCAAGGGCAACTACATCGCCGTGCGCCCTGGCGCCAAGGGCGAGGAGGCGCGCCGCGAATTCGTCGCGCTCAGCAAGGCGCCACCGCTGAACCTGGATGCTCCCGGCCTGCATCTGGTGCTGTCCAGCGACAGCCTCGGTTCGCTGCAGGTCGGCAGTCCGGTGCTCTATCGTCAGCTCAAAGTCGGCTCGGTGCAGAGTTTCCAGCTGTCCAGGGACCGTCGCCGGGTGCTGCTAGGCGTGCACATCGAACCGGAGTACGCCGCTCTGGTGAACAGTTCGACGCGCTTCTGGAACGCCAGTGGCATCACTCTCAGTGGCGGGCTGAGCGGTATCGAGGTCAAGAGCGAGTCATTGCAAAGCCTGCTGGCCGGCGGTATTGCCTTTGAAACCCCGGACGTGAAGGCGCCGGTGACCAAGCGTATTCAGCGCTTCCACCTGAACCCGGACCGCGAAAAGGCCCTGCAAAGCGGTCAGGCGATCCAGATTCGCGTCGACAGCGGCGACGGTTTGCGCCCTGGCATGCCGATTCGCTACAAGGGCCTGGATGTCGGCAAGGTCGAGACCGTCGAGCTGACCGACGACCTGCAGGGCGTGATCCTCAATGCGCGCATCACCGAAGGCGGCGAGCGCATCGCCCGTGCCGGCAGCCAGTTCTGGGTGGTCAAACCGGAAATCGGTCTGATCCGTACCGCCAATCTGGATACCCTGATCAGCGGGCAATACCTGCAGGTGCAACCGGCGAGCAAGCCCGGCGCCGTGCAGACCCGTTTCACCGTGCTCGGCCAAGCGCCGAGTCAGGCGGAGCGCGAAGCCGGGTTGAGTCTGGTGCTCAGCGCTTCGCGGCTGGGCTCGGTCAAGGAAGGCGTGCCGGTGACGTTCCGCGAAGTGCGGGTGGGCAAGGTGACCGGTTTCGAGCTGGGTGCCCAGGCCGACCAGGTGCTGATCCGGGTGCTCATCGAGCCGCGCTATGCGCCCCTGGTGCGCTTCGGCAGCCGTTTCTGGAACGCCAGCGGCATCGGCGTCGAGGCCGGGCTGTTCAAGGGCGTGCAGGTGCGCACCGAATCGCTGGAGGCCCTGGTCGCGGGCGGTATCGCCTTCGCCACCCCGGAGGGCGCGCAGATGGGCGCACCGGCCAAGCCAGGGCAGACGTTCGTGTTGTTCCCCGAAGTCGAGGACGAATGGCTGCGCTGGGCGCCGCGGATTTCGCTCGCCAAGTGAGCCAATGCCAGGCGCCGCGTTGGCGCCAGGCAAGAAAAACGCCGCTTACCGGGAAAGGTAAGCGGCGTTTTTTATGGCGCCCGTCTGAGTCGGTGCATCACGCTTCGGCGCGCTCCAGCGCTGGCTCCATGACGCTCGTCTTGGCCGTTTGGCGCGGTCTGATGAACTTCCAGTCGGCCTCATCGATGTAGATGCCGCTCGGCCCGCTGCCGCCTTCCAGGTCGATGGCCACATGCGCCGAGACCTGCGGCTTGACCGAGGCGAGGATCGGTACGAAGCCCAGCTGCAGGCTGGTCTCGATCAATGCCTGCTGGTTGCGCTCGTCGATGTCGGCCGCCTCGTCGAGGTAGTAGGGCAGGCGTACGCGTCCGGCCTGCTCGCGGTCCATCAGGTGCAGCAACAGGTACATGTTGGTCAGCGCCTTGATGGTCATGGTCGTGCCGTTCGAGGCCGCGCCGTCGATGTCGGTATGGATGACGGGCTGGCCACCGACCTTGGTGATCTCGAAGGCCAGCTCGAACAGGTCCTTCAACCCCAACTGGTTGTGATTGGCCGCCACCAGGCGCGATAGATAATCCTTGGCTTCTTCGTTTTTGGCGTCCTGATCGGCGCTCTGCGACAGGTCGAACACCGACAGGGTTTCGCCTTCCTCGTACTGGCCGGCGCTGTGGATGATCTGGTCGATGTGCTTGAGTGCCTCGCGGTTCGGCGCCAGGACGATGCGGAAGCTCTCCAGGTTGGAGACTTGACGACGGTTGATCTCGCGGTTGAACAGCGCCAGCTGGTGTTCCAGGTTGTCGTAGTCGCTGCGGATGTTGCGCAGCGTGCGGGCGATGTCGGTGACCGCCGCGCGTCTGGCCTTGGCTAGAGTGAGCGCCTCGTCCTGGCGGTGCGCGTAGGCGTTGATCAGCAGTTGCAGGCGGCGCTCGACGTCGTCCTCGCTGTCGAACTTGGCCACGCCCTTGAGGCGGATCTGCGCGTACAGCGCCTCGATCTGGCCGTCGACGCGCTGCAGCGCCTGCCAGCTGTCCTGGTAGTCATTGAGCAGCGGCAACAGGTTGTCCAGCGAGTCGTCCACCGGGTCCATGAACGGCGTGCCGAACGGTAGGTCGGCCGGCAGTAACTGGCGACGGCGCAAGGCGTCTTCCAGGGTGCGTTGCTTGGCTTCCAGGTCGGCCAGTTGCCGGCCAATTAGTTGCAGCTTGGCGGACAGCTGTTGGACGCGCTCGGCGAAGGCGTCGCTGGCCCGCTTGAGCTCGTCCTGGGCGGCTTCGCGCACGGCCAGCTGTTCCAGTTTGCTGGCCTCTTCGACACTCAATGTCTGGCAGCGACGGAAGTCTTCCAGGGCCTTTTGTGCATCCAGCACGGCTTGATACAGCTGCTCGGCCTGGGCCTTGCTGGCATGGCGATCGGCAGTCACCGCCTGTTGGGTCTTGAGCTGTTTCAGCTCCTTCTCCAGGCGCTCCTTCTGGTCGCGCAGTGCGGCGCGGTCGGCCAGTGCTTGCAGCGCCGGTGGTTCGATGTGCGACAGGTCGATGGACAGACCCGGCACTTCGAACTGGTTGCCTTTGAAATGATCGAGGACGTTTTCCACGGCCTTGATCCACGCATCGCCTTCAGTCTGGATGCCTTTTTCGCCCAACGGCAGGCTGAACAGCGCGCCGTTGAACAGGCGCATCAGGCGGTCGACATCGGCTTGCGAGAACTCCTCGCGCAGCCGGGCATAGCTGTTGTTGTCGGCGTGCTCGAGCTGCTGCTTGACCGACTTCAGGCGTTTTTCCAGGTCGCGCAGACGCTCGTCGAGATCTTCAGCGGAGAACTGCCGCGACTGCGCGAGGGCGCCGGCCAGCTCGTCGTGGGCGTCCTTGGCAGCGAGCAGTTGCTGTTCCAGCACCAGGGTGTCGTCGACCAGGGCGAAACGGTTTTTCAGTACTGCCAGCTCGCCGAGCCAGCGCTGGGTCTCGCTGATCTCGCGCTCCAGACGCATCAGTTCGGCGGTGCCGCTGCGCTGCTCGTGCTGCAGGCCGTCCTGCTGGCTGCGGTAGTGTTCGGCCTGGATCACCAACTCTTCCTTGCGCGCGCCGGCGTAGTCCTGCCAGGTGCCGAGCAGCGAGTCGAGCAGTGGCGAGAGGCGGTGCAGCTTGCCGCGCTGCAATTCGCGCTGGGCCACGCCAGCGGCCAGCGCCTCGACCAGCGGGCCGGCGGCGACCAGGGCTTGGTAATCGCTTTCCATGCGCCGCACATCGCGGAACGCCTCTTCGGTGGCGGCGATGTAGTCGACGCTACCCGAGCGCAGGCTGTGCTCGAAGGCATCGAGGAACAGCTGCTTGAGCTTGGCGGCGGTGATTTCGCGCATGTGCAGCAAGTTGATGAATAGCGCGCGGAAGGTCTTCAGGCTCTGTTCGCTGGTCGAACGCAGCGGAATCAGGGTCAGGTCGAGTGGCACCGAGGTGTGCCCGCCGACCAGCAGGCGGCGCAGTTCCTCGGGCTTCAGTTCATAGGCCTTGATGCCTTCGCGTTCGAGGTTGTTGAACAGCTCGCGCTGACGCAGGCAGGTGCCGTTTTTCTGGTAGTGCTCGAGATCCAGCTCGCCCTGATAGGCGAAAAACTGGTGGCCGAAGCCGCCGCCTGGACCGCGACCGGCCACGCCGATCACATGCGGGCCGTGGGGCAGGGCGACTTCGACGAGGATGTAGCTGGTATCCGTGGCGAAGTAGAACTTGCGAGATTGTTCGAGGCTGTACTTGCCGAAACTCATGTCCGACATGCGCGCCAGGATCGGGAACTGCAAGGCGTTGATCGACGCGGATTTGCCGAGGTTGTTGGCGCCGTACACCGACAGCGGATTCTCCAGCGGAAACAGGCCGAGGCTGTAGCCGGCAGTGTTGAGCAGGGCGAAGCGGCGAATGCCGTAGCGTTCCGTGGTCATGCTTCAGCCTCCAGCAGTGCTTGTTCTTCGGCGATGGCGCGGGCCAGGGCGTCGTCTTCGGATTCGGTATCGGTGGGCGCGTCGATGATCACGATTTCATCCTCGTCGGCGTCGTCCAGCAGCACCGGAGTCGGCAGCGGCAGGTCGCTGTGCAAGGTGGCGGCCAGATCGCGGTCCTGCTGCACGCTCAGGCACACATCGAGGAAGCGATGCATCGGCGGCAGGAAGCGGTACACGCCATTGTCTTCGCCGGCGAAACCGAGCTGGGTCATACGGCGCATGACCTTCTCTTCCAGTTCTTCCTGGGTGGTGACTTCGGCCTGCAGGAGCAGGTCGCGGTACTTCTCCAGCAGCGGCGGTAGTTCGTCGCGGCCGAGGCTGCCGCCATCCAGCACGGCCAGCGGGTCGCGGCCCTGGTCGGCGAGGTGCTCGACGAGAATGAAGGTGAACAGCGCCAGGCGTTGGGCGGTCTTGTTGACCTGCGCGCCCATCTGCTCGGGAACGAAGTAGTAGAAGCCGCGGCGGTCGCAGACCAGCTCGAAACCGAGCGCGCGGAACAGCGCGCGGTACTGGTCCTGCTGATTGGTCAGCTGGGCGTACAGCTCGGCATCACGCTGGCTGACGTGGTAGCCCTTGAATAGCTCGCGGAAGATCGGCGCCAGCTGGGAGAGTTCTTTGAGGTCGATGTTCATCGGCGTGCTCGGAAGTTAAACCTTGATCTCCCCTCGCCCATTTATGGGAGAGGGGCCGGGGGAGAGGGAGACAGGCGACACATGGCCCTCTCCCCAGCCCTCTCCCGCAGGCGGGAGAGGGAGCAGTCCGGTGTGGCGGGGAAGGCTCATGGCCTGCCCATCAGCGCATAGGAGCTCAGGCTGACCTGATGCTCGCGGGTCAGGTAGTCGCGGCGCTCCAGGCGCTCGCGCTGGAAGCGCGCATCCCGCGACAGGCGCGAGAACCAGTAGAGCAGTTCGTCGGTGGCGCCCTCCGGTTCCTGCTCGAGTAGCCAGACCATCAGGTCGGGTAGCGGCAGCGCCTGTTCGCAGCGGTCGAGCATTTCCCGGGCGGTCTGCGGCGCGCGTGGTGCGTCGCCCTTGCGTGTGCCGCTGGCCTTGGGGAATTGCGCCGGCTTCGGCTCGAAGCGGGCCAGGGCGTAGACGTAGGCTTCGACTTGCGAGGCATTGCCGAGGAAGGTGCTTTGCGGCCGCGAGAAGAGGGGTAGCGATGCTTGCGGCACGGCGTCCAGGCCCTTGCGGCGGATCGCCGCCAGCGCCAGTGCCGCTCCGCGGGTCACGGCGTTGTGCCGGCGCGCTTCTTCGCGCAGCGGCAGCAGCAGTTCGCGAGCGCGGCGCAGGGTCAGCTGGGCGGTGGTCTGCATCTCGAGGATGCGCGCGTGGGTGCGCAGCAGCAGGTCGTCGTCGACCAACTGGCCGAGGCGCTGCTGGTCGCCGAGCAGTTTCAGCAGTACCTGCTCGACGCGGCGTACGCCCTGCTCGAAGGCGCCGTCGGCGGCGACTAGCTGGATCATCGGCTCGACGTATTCGTCCCAGGTCGCCAGCACTTCGGCGTAGCGCTGACGCAGCGGGATCTGCCGGTCGCTGGTCTTGGCCCGCTCGGCGACGGCGACCAGCGCCTGTTCGTCGTTGGCCAGCTTCTTCAGTACATCGCGCACGCGCATATCCAGCAGACGCAGCTGGCGTGCCAGGTCGCCGGCGTCGCGGACCTCGAAGGCATCCTGGATATAGCCGGCCAGGCGCTCCAGGTGGCGCAGGTAGGCCTCGATCTCCAGGCACAGACCCAGGCGATGCTCACGGCGCAGGTAGGCGAGGAAATCGTGGATCTGCGCGTTCAGCTCGAAGCGGTTCGGGCTCTTGGCCACCGGGACGAGGATGTCCAGGCGAATCCACTGATCGAGCAGGGTGGTGATATCGACGGGGTTGCTGTCCGGCAATTGCGCCGCGAGCTGGCCGCGCAGTTCGATCAGGCTCAGGGTGCCCTGATCAAAGCGTTCGCACAGCGGCTCGAGCAACGTCCAGTGTTCGGCGAGGGCGCGCAGTACGCGCTTGGGGTCGATCATCGAGGGGCCGCTGGTCTGCCTGAGAAAGGAAAGGCCGGATTGTACTGCATCCATCGGGGCTGGCTTCACCCTCGAGCGATCGGAGGTTTGTACGTCCGTGCGGTGTTACGCGGTTGTGGCAATGGGTAACAGCCGCTGCGCCCGTTTGGCCGACTCAGTGCACGATTCTCGACTATGGGTCGGCCCGGCGCTTGGCGGCGCTGCTTATAGTGCTTACACGGATTCGAGTCGTCGCTGCTCGAGCAGAACAAGAATAAGCAGGTGTTCGTATGCCGCTGTCCTTTCGTCCTTTAGGCCGCCTTATCGTCCTGCTTGCCGCCAGCCTGTTGGCTGTCAGCGCCCAAGCGCAGCTGCAGGCGCTGGAAGACCACGAGTTGTCGAACATCACCGGCCAGGCCTTCATCAACCTGAGCACCGAGAGCGCCAACGGCATCAATTACTCGCGCATCAATTTCGGCATGGATGTGAATACCCAGCTCAATATCAACAAGCTCGAGCTGGGCAACTACGCGCGCACCGGCGAGACGGTCCCGGCGGACCTCTCGATCAACAACTTCGCCCTCGGCACGGTCAACGCCGACGACAGCATCAACCCGTTCCTGATCCGCAACCCCTACCTGGAACTGGCCTACAAGGACAGCAAGGTGGTCGGCGTGCGCATCGGCTTCGGCGAGGCGCAGGGCTTCCTGTCCGGCGACATCAACAGCTTCACCGGCAACCTGGCGATCGATATCTATGGTACCGGCCAATACCTGGCCCAGCAGATCAAGGCGCAGAACGGCTGCGGTACGATCGATCTGCGCATCAACTGCACCCTGGCAGGCGCGCTCAACCTGTTGTCCAGCGATGCGACGTTCAAGGCCCAGGCCGAACTGGTCTGTGGCCCGGCCATGAGCAACTGCAACGCAGGTAACCCCGATGCCCTGCGCGCCCTGTACGCTGGCCTCAAGGACGGTACCGTCCTGACCATTCCGGAGAACAACGGCTTGGGTTCGGTGCTGGTGTCTGCCCTGCTGCCTTTGATTACCTCCCAGGACTGCTCGATCGTCGGTCTGACTTCCTGCTTCAAACTGAGCGACTACAAGACCCTGCCGGTCGGCAAGTTCGACACCACCACCCAGCAGTTCACCGACACCGCCAAGGGCGTATTCATCGCCATGCAGACCGAGAACCTCAACTGGCGCGACCCGCAGAACGCCAACAACTTCATTACCGCGCTGGCTGGTGCGTTCATGAACATGCCGCGGAACGCCGATGGCTCAGGTGCGGTAACGCTTGATTTTGTGCAGGCGCTGCAGGGGGCTGCTCGCCAGGACACCTGCCTCGGTGCTGCGACCCACGGGTGCTGAACATGCGCCGCCTGAGTTGCCTCGCCCTCGCCCTGCTGAGCTTCGCCGCCCAGGCCGAACTGCGCGAGCTGGACGACGGACAGATGGCCGAAGTGCAGGGTGCCGGCTTCGGCTTCGTCCTCGACCAGGTGCTGATGGACGCCAGCGGCGCCAAGATCACTGTCAACGACATCACCCGCAGCAACGGCACCACCACTGAGAACATGCCGATCAAGGTCTCCGAGTTCTACCTCGGCGCCGCCGGCAGCAACAAGGGCGCGACCCTGACACCGGTCAGCGTCGGCCGGCTCAACTATCCGTTCACCCTCAGCCTGGACAAGGGCGAGGCGATGCGCACTTTCAGCGAGACCTACACCCTGCAGAGCAAGCCGGTCACCGAGGGCGGCGAGCCCAAGACCGTGCAGTACTGGGGGCCGAGCGGCACCAGTCAGTGGGTGCAGACCACCCCGGACAACGTCGCCGTGCTCGGCCTGACGTTCCCCGAACGGCTGCAGACCGGTGGCGGCGAGTGCATCGCCGGCTACACCCGCGCCGGTAGCAATTGCTCCAGCCGGGCCAGCGAGAAGGCCGACCTTGGCCTGCGGCTGGACTTCGAGGTGGCCAAGAGTGCCCGCACCGACGTGCTCAATATCGACATCGGCCAATTGGCGATGGACGGCTCCTACCTGCGCCTGTGGGGCGACAAGGCCCGCGCGCAACTGGTCGGCGAAATGCGCCTCAACCTGTTCGCCAAGACCCTCGACATCAGCATTTGCAGCATGGGTACCGGGCAAACGGACTGCAGCCCTGCCGCGGCACTGGCGGGCACCGTCTACACCAGCAACAGCTTCGCCAACATCGCCCTCGGCTTCGGCAAGCTGCAGCCGCTGCTGTTCGACGTGACCAGCGACGGCCAGTTCGTCCTTGAGCTGCTCAGTCCGGTGGATACTGCACTCAACCAGACTCAGCGCAACGCCCAGGCGGCCGACTACTACGCCAATGCGCCGCGCACCAGCCTGGTGTTCGACAACCTCAACGTCGGCCTCGGCCGTCCACCGGCGAACGGTTTCGCAAACATGCCGGCGGCTGCCGCCGGTGCCGGCAACGGCGGGTACACCGGCGGCGGCTACAACCTCGGTCGCAACGAGATTTCCGGGCTGACCATCAACTACATGAGGGCGACCAGCCATGACCTGCGCTAGAGCCGTGCTGGGCCTGTTGCTGGTGCCGCTGCTGGCGCACGCCGAACTGCAGCCGCTGGCCGACGAATCGCTCAGCCAGATGAGTGGCCAGGGCGGGGTGTATCTGTCCGGTGAGTTCAGCATCAACAAGGACGGCGGCGCGCTGTGGAGCACACCGGCGAGCAATAACCCGGCGCAGTGGACCGCCAGCCAGCGCAGTTGCGCCAGCGGCGGTACCTCGGCGGCGGTCGAGGCCTGCGGCATGCGCCTGGCGATCCGCTCCGAGGCCGCCGGCGGCTGGTACGTGCTGGACAACCTCAAGGGTATCTTCAGCTTCGAAGGTCTGACCCTGCGCACGCGCACCATCAACAGCGGCTTCAATGGCGACGGGGTCGGCTTCAATCAAGAGGTACTGGAGTTCGGCCTGCCCAACGAGCTGCGCTGGAAGCAGGGCAGTTTCGCCTTCGGCGTGGCCAACCAGGGCGGCTGGCGCAACAAGGCGATCAGCGCGGCCAGCGGCGGCGATCCGAGCTACCAGCAGACCAACATCTTCTCGGCGCAGATCGACGGCAGCATTCGCATGCAAGGCAATGTGCTGGTGTTTCCGAAGAACTGAGGGAGTCGTCCATGCGTAAGACCCTGCTGCTGCTGCCGCTGCTGTTCAGCCCGCTGAGCCAGGCCATGCAGGCACTCGACGACGAAAGCCTGTCCGGGGTCTCCGGGCGCGACGGCATCAGCATGGAAACCACCGGCAGCGGCTGGTCGGCGAGCAGCCTCAGCTACAGCGACGACGGCCAGAGCATCGCCCTCAAGGAGGTCAGCGACCGTCCGCAGAGCGCCGGCAGCAAAACCACCACCAGCCTCGACGTGAGCAACGGCCAGCTGCGCATCGAGCACGCCGCCGCGCCGCAGGTGCTCAACATCAACAACGTCGAAATGGCCGGCAGCAGCAAGAGTTTCGGCGCCTTTAAGGCCTTCTACACCCTGGGTGCCAGCCTCAAGCTGAAGGGCGGTGGGGCCAGTGGGGTGACGGGCTTCGCGGTCGACGACAGCCGCCTGTCGCTGCGCGACGTGACCTTCTACTACCGCGACAACGGCCTCGACCTGATCGTCAACGGCCCGTCCTTCGACCTGTACCTGAACAACGCCTACGTCGACATCGTCAACGGCGGCAGCGGCCAGCGCGTCCAGCTGAACCTCGGCACCACCCGGCTGGTCGGCCAGCTCGGCGGCATCAGTCTGGATCTGGCGCACAGCGAGCCGGCTGGCCTGAGCGTGACGCCGAGCACCCCGGACACCCGCGACCCTAACTACCTGCGCAGCCTCGGCCAGATCAAGCTCGACCTCAACCTCGGCGGCAGCCTCAGCATCGGTGGCGGTGGCGGTGGGGCCAGCGGCAGCGGCCTGCGCATCCTGCCCAACGTCACCATCGCCAACAGCCTGTTCGAGTACACCGACGAGGGCGTGCTGCGCGCGGAGAACTTCGGCGGGGTGCTGAGCAGCAGCTCCGGGCTGACCCTCGATCTGGAACAGGATGCCGGTGGCAGCTACGCCAAGGTGGCCTTCGCCGACCTACGCCTGAACGCCACCCTCGGCGGCCTGGTGATCGGCAACGCGGCCAACCAGAAACTCGGCAGCCTGGCCATCGACCTCAATTTCCAGGACGACGGCGTGCGGCAGAACTGGCTGAAGCTGCGCCCCGGCGGCGACCCATCATCCGGGCTCAAGGGGGTGAGCGCCGACCTCAGCTGGAACATGGTCAACAGCTCGCTATCGCTCACCGATAATGGCAACAGCTTGTGGTTCAGCGGCCTGCGCACCCACGGCAGCGGCCTGATCACCGTCGACCTGACCAAGAACTGCGCCGCCGCCGGCAACGGCTGCCACCCGAGCATCTGGGGCGGTGCCGACCAAGGCAGCTACGCCGGTCACTTCGACGGCCTGCGCCTGGGCCTGAACAACGTCAAGGGCAGTTACAGTTTCGACGGCCTGCGCGTCGGCACCGCCAACGCACCGCTGCAGGGTGGCACCGAGCTGCTGGTGCTGATGGAGATCTTCCCGGCCTTCGACTTCAACCTCAACGGCCAGTTGACCATCCAGCCCGGCGGCTCGGTCGGCAACGGCCTGCGCTACAACGCCGACTTCTTTATCAGCGAGTCGCGCGCGGCGATCACCGTCGACGAGACCGGCAAGGGCCTGTGGCTGGACGGGATGAACTACGACATGCACTTTCGCGGCGGCAGCCTGGATGTCAGCAGCGGCACCGGCGTGGCGGGCGATAAGGGCGGGATCGAGCTGCGCAAGGGCACCTATTGGTCGAAGCTGGATGTTTCCAACGTGCGCTGGGGTGATCGCGCCACCGGCACCAGCCTCGGTCGCATCGTTCTCAAGCGCTACGAAAGCGGTTCGACCCTGGCGCTCAGCTCAGGTGGCGCGGGTGCGCTGTGCGTGGGCGGGGCCGGCAGCAGCGCGGCGGCCTGTTCGGCCAGCGGCGGGCGCTGGGAAGATCGCGGCAACGAAGGGGTGTCGGTCAAACTGAAAAGCGTATTGGTCCGCGACACCAGCGGTAACCCGGCCACTACGGTGTCGACCAACGACAAGCGCAACCAGCTGATCTGGGAAACTAATCGCCAGAAAGACAGCAACGGCAAGGACATCAACGGCAGCGGCAGCCAGCTGGTGGTCGACAACTTCTATACCGCCGATGGCGACGTCGCCAATCCGAACAAGAATGACTATGGCCTGCAGCTCGACCTCAACCTCGACGTCGCGCAGACCAAGGTCAAGGTCAAGAGCGGGCCGAACGCCGGGCAGAGTGTGACGCCGGACCCGCTGGGTTTCGCGGTCAACGGACAGATTCGCTTCAAGGAAATCAACGTCGATCGCCTGCAGAGCGTCCATCCCACCGGCGGCGCCACCACCGCCATGTACGGCATCAAGGCGCAGAACGCCGATATCCGCGCCAACCTCACCGCCACACCGATCAACTGAGCCGCTCGAACACCGCGTTCGGCCTCGGCGGGTTACGCTGTAGGCTAACCCGCCCTACACAAGCCCCGACACCTGCTCGAAACCGTAGGGTGGGTTAGCCGCGCAGCGGCGTAACCCACCAGCGTTGTCGGCATGCGCTCGATCGGGCTGACCAGGGATGCTGGAGATCCAGATTCCGCGCTGACCGCTTCCCGGATTGCATCCGGGCTACGGCTGGCTGTCGTCTGATTGTCACGCCCGAAAGGCATTCTGCGCAGCGCGCCATTCACCTATCTTCACCACGTGGCGAGGCCTGCAGAACGTGCGTGAGTGCGTCACCAATGGTCAGCAGACTGACGAAATGCCATCAATGGACTTTCGATATGCGCCGGTTGTCGGCACAATTCGCCTCCGCTTTTCCGGGTGGGGGCCGCGCGGTTCCTGCCGGCTGACTTTGCATGGGGGCAGAGATGATTAAGACGCCGTACTACCTCATCGACAAACAGAAGCTGCTGGGCAACTTGCAGAAGATCGCTTATGTGCGCGAGCAATCGGGTGCCAAGGCGTTGCTGGCGCTGAAGTGCTTCGCCACCTGGTCGGTATTCGACCTGATGCAGCAGTACATGGACGGCACCACGTCGTCGTCGCTGTACGAGCTCAAGCTCGGCCGCGAAAAGTTCGCCGGCGAGACCCACGCCTACAGCGTGGCCTGGGCCGACGACGAGATCGACGAGATGCTCGTCAACTGCGACAAGATCATCTTCAACTCGATCGGCCAGCTGCAGCGCTTCGATGAAGCGTCGGCCGGTGCGATTCGCGGTCTGCGGGTCAATCCGCAGGTCAGCAGCTCGGATTATCTGCTCGCCGACCCGGCGCGGCCGTTCAGTCGCCTGGGCGAGTGGGACCCGGAAAAGATCGCCGCAGTGATCGGCAAGATCTCCGGTTTCATGTTCCACAACAATTGCGAGAACAGCGACTTCGGTCTGTTCGACCAGATGCTCGGGACCATCGAGGAACGCTTCGGTCACCTCTTGCATCAGGTCGAATGGGTGAGCCTCGGCGGCGGCATTCATTTCACCGGGGAAGGCTATCCGCTGGATGCGTTTTGCGCGCGGCTCAAGGCTTTCGCCGAGCGCTACGGCGTGCAGGTGTATCTGGAGCCGGGCGAAGCGGCCATCACCCAGAGCGCCTCGCTGGAAGTCTCGGTGCTCGACACCCTGTACAACGGCAAGCATCTGGCGGTGGTCGATAGCTCGATCGAAGCGCACATGCTCGATCTGCTGATCTATCGGCTCGATGCCAAAATGGCGCCCTGCGACGGCGAACATACCTACATGGTGTGCGGCAAGTCGTGCCTGGCCGGGGATATTTTCGGCGAATACCGTTTCGATCGGCCGCTGGCCATCGGCGATCGCCTGTCGTTCATCGACGCGGCGGGTTACACGATGGTCAAGAAAAACTGGTTCAACGGACTCAAGATGCCGGCCATCGCCGTGCGCCAGCTCGACGGCAGCGTCGAAGTGGTTCGCGAGTTCGGTTTTGCCGATTACCTGCACAGCCTGTCTTGAGGCTGGCAGCGAGGGGAAATAGATGAAAAAGAATGTACTGATCATCGGTGCCGGAGGTGTGGCCAAGGTTGTGGCCCATAAGTGCGCGCAACATAACGACGAGCTTGGCGAAATCGCCATCGCCTCACGCAACATCGCCAAGTGCCAGGCGATCATCGACAGCGTCAACGCCAAGGGCGCCCTCAAGGTGCCGGCTGAGATCCGCGCTTACAGCCTGGATGCGCTGGACGTCGAAGCAACCAAGGCACTGATCCGCGAAACCGCTTCGCAGATCGTTATCAACGTCGGCTCGGCGTTCCTCAACATGGCGGTGCTGCGCGCCTGCATCGACACCGGCGTGGCCTACCTGGACACCGCGATCCACGAAGAGCCGGGCAAGGTCTGCGAAACGCCGCCGTGGTACGCCAACTACGAGTGGAAACACCTCGAGGAATGCGCGGCCAAGAACGTCACCGCGATCCTCGGCGTCGGCTTCGATCCGGGCGTGGTGAACGCCTACGCGGCGTTGGCCCAGCAGCAGTATTTCGATCAGATCGACTCGATCGACATCCTCGACGTGAATGCCGGCTCGCACGGCAAATACTTCGCCACCAACTTCGACCCGGAAATCAATTTCCGCGAGTTCACCGGGCAAGTCTGGAGCTGGCAGAACGCCGAGTGGACCAGCAACAGCATGTTCGAGGTCAAGCGCACCGACGACCTACCGGTGGTCGGCGAGCAGAGCCTGTACCTGACCGGGCATGACGAAGTGCACTCGCTGTCCAAGCACCTCAAGGTGCCGAACGTGCGTTTCTGGATGAGCTTCGGCGAGCATTACATCAATGTGTTCACCGTGCTGAATAACCTCGGCCTGCTTTCCGAGCAACCGGTCACCACCGCCGAAGGGGTGAGCGTGGTACCGCTCAAGGTGGTCAAGGCCGTGTTGCCCGATCCGGCCTCGCTGGCGCCGGGCTACAGCGGCAAGACCTGCATCGGCGATCTGGTCAAAGGCCAGAAGAACGGCCAGGCGCGTGAAGTATTCATCTACAACGTCGCCGACCACGTCGACGCGTTCGTCGAGACTGACAGCCAAGGCATTTCCTACACCGCCGGAGTGCCGCCGGTAGCCGCGGCGCTGCTGGTCGCCCGTGGTGAGTGGGATGCACAGCGCATGGTCAACGTCGAAGAGCTGCCGGCCGAGCCGTTCCTCAAGCTGCTCGACGTGATGGGTCTGCCGACCCGCATCAAGGACGAGCACGGCGACCGTCCCTGGGATCAGCCGCTCTGATCAACTTGGCACCCGGGCCATCAGGGCTCGGGCGCCAGGCTTCCCGCTCGCGACGTTTCACGCGACAATCGCGCATCCATCCCGCGCCGCTCCAGGATCTCCAGCATGAGCCCCAGACTTGCCATGACCCACGCTGCTCTCGGAGCGACTCTTCAGGTGCTGCGCAGTTGATTCCCGAACTGCGCCGCCGCGCCTATCTGAGTGCCATGCAGGTGGCCGCTTGGCTGCCGCGGGTGACGCTGCCATTCGCCGCGCCCTCGCGTGCCGAGTTGCTGGCACCGCAGCCGGTCGACAGCCAAGGCGCCAAACCCGTGCTACCGGCAATCGTGGAAGCGCCGGTCGCGGCAGCCGAAGTCGTCGTGCCGCGCAGCGCAGAACGGGCTCCGCAGGAACGCCTGCCCCAGGAAAGACCACGGGTCACTCTGCCGACCCCGGTAGCCGCCGAGCCCAGCGTCGAAGCGCAGCCCGCTGAAAGCACCGCGCCCGTGCGCCAGGCGCCGCCGCGCTTCGCCCTGCAACTGCTGCGTTCCGATCGCTGTTTGCTGCTGGTCGAGCTGCCCACCGGTGAGCCGTTGGAGCGCCGCGATCCGGCTTATCTGCTGCTCAAGGATCTACTGCGCGCCGCCGGCCTATCGGACAGCCCGCAGTTGCTTGGCGAGCCGGTGCGCTGGCCGCTTATGACGCGCGGCTCGATGGATCAAGGCCCGCAAGCGGCGCTGGAATATGTGCAGAGCTTCGTTGCCGCGCAGCTTGAGCAACAGGCGGACTGCGTCTGCCTATGGCTGGTCGGCCTGCCGGCGGTGCGTTTCGCCGGCGAGGCAGATGCCGAGGCGTTCAACCGCGAGCTACAGATCGACGGCCTGGGCCATGCCTGGGCGCTACCCGGATTGGAGTTGTTGATGGACGAGCCGGCACGCAAAGCCGAGTTGTGGCGCGCCATGCGCCGGGTAATGCGCCGCTGGCAGGTTGCCAATGAGTGATGCAGTGGTGTTCCGCCGGATGACCGAGGCGGATCTGGAAACGGTACTGAAAGTCGAATACGCCGCGTTCAGCCATCCGTGGACCCGCGGGATCTTTCAGGATGCACTGAACTCCTACGACTGTTGGGTGATGTTCGAAGGCGGCCAGCAGGTCGGTCACGGGGTGATCAACGTGATCATCGACGAAGCACATCTGCTCAATATCACCGTCAAACCGCAAAGCCAGGGTCGCGGCCTGGGTCTGCTGCTGCTCGAGCACCTGATGCGCCGATCTCTGGAGCTCAACGCCGGGGTGTGCTTTCTCGAGGTGCGCGCCAGCAACCAGTCGGCCTACCGGCTGTACGAGCGCTACGGCTTCAACGAAGTGGGCCGGCGGCGCGATTACTACCCGGCGGTCGGCGGGCGTGAAGACGCGCTGGTGATGGCCTGCACACTGCTCGACTAACAACTAGTCCTGGTCCGGACGGCGCTTCTCCGGCTGTCCATCGAGCGAATCGACTTCTGCCAGTTCGGCCTCATCGAGACCATCGCTGCCACCGATGTCGTCTTCGCCGACGATGCTCAGATCGTAATCCGCCTGCCGATTTGCCTCGCGCTTTTGGCATTCATGGGCTGTTGCGGCAACTTGGTACTGACGTACTCTTTGGCAGGCGCTGGATCAGGGGAGGGCGCGTATGAGCGATGCCGAGGTAATCGTCGTAGGCGCCGGGATTTCCGGGCTGACCGCCGCCTGGCGGCTGGCCCAGGCCGGCAAGCGGGTGCGCGTGCTGGAAGCCAATGGGCGCGTCGGCGGGCGCACGCTGAATCACCGATTTGATAGCGGCGAGGTGGTGGAGGTCGGCGGTCAGTGGGTCGGGCCGACCCAGGAACGTATCCTCGGTCTGCTCGGCGAACTCGGTCTGCAGACCTTTCCACTGTGGAATCAGGGCGACAACCTGACTCTGTTCGGCGGCAAGCTGAAACCCTATCGCGGCACCATTCCGCGCTTCGCCCCGCATGTGCTGCTCGATGTGTTGCAGGCCCAGCTGCGTCTGGATCGCCTGGCCCGGCAAATTCCGCTGGATGATCCGAGTCGCCATCCGCGCGCCGCCGAATGGGACCGCATGAGCTTCGCCGAGTGGATTCGCCGCAGCCTGAAAACCGCCCATGGCCGCCAGGTGATGGAGCTGGTCAGCGGCGCGGTGTTCGCCGCGGCGCCGCACGATCTGTCGTTTCTCCATGTGCTGTTCTACATTCGCAGCGGCACCGATCTGGACACCCTGCTCGGCGTGGCCAACGGCGCGCAGCAGGACCGCATCGTCGGCGGCTCGCAGCGCATTTGCACGGAATTGGCCGAGCGTCTCGGCACCGCCGTGCAGCTCGATCAGCCGGTGCGCGCGCTGCGCCATAACGCCAGCGGCGTCGAGCTGATCACCGACAGCGGCACGCATCGAGCGGAGCGGGTGATTTTCGCCATCCCGCCGACCTTGCTGCTGCGCATTACCCAGGAGCCGCTGCTGCCGGGCTGGCGCGACCAACTGCTGCAGCGCCAGCCGCAAGGCTCAGTAATCAAATGCATGGCCTTGTACGACACGCCGTTCTGGCGTACGCGTGGCTTGTCCGGGCAGGTGACCAGCGAGCGTGGCCCGGTGCGCCTGACCTTCGACAACAGCCTGCCCGATTCGCCAAAAGGCGTGTTGATGGGCTTTATCGAAGGCGACGAGGCCCGTCAGTGGAGCGCCGCACCGGCCGCCGAACGCCGCACGGTGGTGCTCGAATGTTTCGCCCGCTACTTCGGCGACGCGGCGCTGCAGCCGTTGGAGTACGTCGACCAATGCTGGGCCGACGAGCCCTTCGCGCGTGGCTGCTATGCGGCGCTGTTTCCGCCCGGGCTATGGACCAGCGGTGCGGCGCGCCTGCGTGAGCCGTTCGGCCGTGTGCATTTCGCCGGCACCGAGACGGCGACGCGCTGGATGGGCTACTTCGATGGCGCCGTGCAGGCCGGGGAGCGCGCCGCGGCCGAAGTGCTCGCGGTGTGACGCGGGTCGCCAGCGGCTTGTCAAAGCGCCGCACGCTTCGTAAGGTGCGCCAGCGGACAAGAGGATGAGCAATGAGCGATCTACAGCAACTACTGGACAACAACGCCCGTTGGGCCGAAGCGATCAAGGAAGAAGACCCCCAGTTCTTCGAGAAGCTGGCCAAGCAACAGACGCCGGAATACCTGTGGATCGGCTGCTCGGACGCGCGGGTGCCGGCCAACGAGATCGTCGGCATGCTGCCCGGCGACCTGTTCGTCCACCGCAACGTCGCCAACGTGGTGCTGCACACCGACCTCAACTGCCTGTCGGTGATCCAGTACGCGGTGGATGTGCTCAAGGTCAAACATATCCTGGTCACCGGCCACTACGGCTGCGGCGGGGTACGCGCGTCGATGCAGGACACCCAGTTCGGCCTGATCGACGGCTGGCTGCGCAGCATCCGCGACCTGGCCTACGAGCAGCGCGAACACCTGGCTCAGTTCGCCACCGAGGAAGAGCGGGTCGACCGCCTCTGCGAGTTGAACGTGGTGCAGCAGGTGGCTAACGTCAGCCACACCACCATCGTCCAGAACGCCTGGCACCGCGGTCAGGAGCTGGCGGTGCACGGCTGCATCTACGGCATCAAAGACGGCCGCTGGAAAAACCTCAACGTCACCGTCAGCGGCCTCGAACAACTGCCGCCGCAATACCGCCTGCGCCCGATGAGCGCGAACTGAAGCAATTAAGGTGAGAGCAGCGGAAGCGCTGGCTGGGCGCGCTTAGCCCTGGCGGGCGTTGACGCTGCGGGTGGCGGCGGGGAGTTGCGGTGGCAGACGCTTGCTGCTGTCGATCTGCAGGCTCTGCGGTATTGCCGAACCGAGCTTGGGCGAGAAACTCTCGCCGATCAGCTTCACCGTGAAGGTCGCCAGCAGCAGGTTGAACAGGAACCAGGTGAGCATCAGGCCAACCCCGCCAAGCCAGATACCCAGGGCGATCTGCAGCGTCAGGCTGCGCTGGCGAGCGGGGCGCCGAACCTCGGGCTGGCGGTAATCGTCCAGCTCATCCATTCCCATCGACTCGCCCTCGCGAGCACTGAAACTTTCCAACCGCGTACGCTTGTCCCGCTCCATCCTGCTGCCCATCCGCTTCGGTGAATGCTTGTTGGACTGCTCGGCGCGAAGCTGAGTTCGCACGGCGCACAGCCAATCGGGTTGTCTCTTAACGAGCTGCTGTTGTCATTCGCCGCGCGGTCGCCGTGTAGCGAAGCACTAAAGGGAGCGGCTTGTAGTGGCCGGTTATGCTCTTTTGTCCACTGAAGCGCGGGCGTAATAACTACCCCAGAAAGCACAAAGGCCTACCTTTCGGTAAGCCTTTGTCTTGTATGGTGGCTACGCAGGGACTTGAACCCCGGACCCCAGCATTATGAATGCCGTGCTCTAACCAACTGAGCTACGTAGCCATTTGAGGCGCGCATTATTCTAGCGGTCGGGCAGGCTGTCAAGCTTTGGTCTGATGAATTTTCTGCGCGCGATCAAATGCTTAGATCATGCACCTGGGGCCGGTAGGCGGCTCAGGCGACGCGTCCGGGTCGGTCGCGCTTTGCCAGCGCTGCCATGTCTATGGATTGACCAGCACCGGCTCGGGCCGATAGCGCGCGGCGAACAGCTTGGCCAGGTTGTCGATCTTCGGTTGGTCGTTGATCACGATGTACATGCTTTGCGGGTTATGGACCAGGTAGTCCTGGTGATAGGCCTCGGCGGGGTAGAAGCCCTTGAGCGCTTCGATAGTGGTGGCTAGCGGTTTGGCGTAGACACCGGTTTGGTTCAGTTGGGCGATGTAGGCCCGGACGATCTGCCGCTGCTGTTCGCTGCTGGTAAAGACGGTGGAGCGGTACTGCGTGCCCGAGTCCGGGCCTTGGCGGTTCAACTGGGTGGGGTCATGGGCGACCGAGAAGTAGATCTGCAGCAGTTGCCCGTAGCTGATCTGCGTCGGGTCATAGCTGACCTGCACCGCTTCGGCGTGCTTGGTGGCGCCCGCGCTGACGTCCTCGTAGTTAGCGCTGCTTACGTCGCCGCCGGCGTAACCGGACAACGCCTGGGTGACGCCGGTGACGTGCTGGAACACTGCTTGTACGCCCCAGAAACAGCCGCCGGCAAAGACTGCGGTGGCGCTGTGGGTCGGCACTGCCGGCTCATCAAGAGTCGGGGGTGGAATGACGAACGCCTGCTCGGCGGCGTGTCCGCCACGCAGACCGCTGAGCAGCACCGCGGCGACTAGTGCGGCTGCGCCCAGCCAGTAGAGGGCCGGCATGTAGGGGCGGGCGAGGGTGGTAGTGGATGGCGATCTGTTCATGATGGGTCTCCGGAATCGAGCGGGGAGCGCCGATCAGGCGGGGCGGAAGGTCATGGCCACGCCGTTCATGCAGTAACGCAGGCCGGTAGGCTTGGGGCCGTCATCGAAGACATGGCCGAGGTGCCCGCCGCAGCGGCTGCAATGCACTGCGGTGCGCAGCATGCCGAGGCTCTGGTCGCGGGTTTCGCCAACGGCGTTGGGCAGCGGTTGATAGAAGCTCGGCCAGCCGGTGCCGCTGTCGAATTTGCTCTCCGAGGCGAACAGGTCCTGCTGGCAACCGGCGCAGGCGAACGTGCCTTGCCGGTGTTCCTCGTTAAGTGCGCTGGAGTAGGCGCGTTCGGTGCCTTCTTCGCGCAATACCCGGAACTGCTCCGCGGTCAGCAGCTCGCGCCATTCGCTGTCGCTGTGGGTCACGGCGAACGCTGCCTCGCCGGCCGCGTGCGCTTGGTTGATCAGGCCGGACTGCCGCGCCCAACTGCCAAACAGGCCGGCCGCGAGCAGGCCCGAGGCGGCGGCCGTCAATATCGATCTACGGGTGTAGCGCATGGTGCCCTCCCAAGGGAGTTACGTGCCGGCCGCGGTGGGTCGGCATGCTGCGATGAGTATCCGGGCAGGATCGGGGCGGTTAGTAGCCCGACGGTTTGGCAGGCTTGGTGTCCTTGGTGTCCTTGGACATGCCGTCTTTCGACATGCTGTCGTGCTTGGTGTCGGCTTTGCTGTCCTTGGACATGCTGTCGTGCTTCATGCCGTCCTTGCTGTTCTGGCCCATCGGGTCGTTGGACATGCTGCCTTTGTCGGTGCCGTCTTTGCCGGTGTCATCCTTGTTCATGTCTTCGCCGGCCAAGACGCTGGCAGCGCCCAAGGCCAGGCACATGGAAAGGATGGTTGCGGTGAGCTTTTTCATGCTGTCACTCCTTCGAGCGTGGGGTGGAAAGACGCGCAACCGGTGTCGCGCGCGGTGCTTGGCGTGGCCGCTCAGCTGCCGGCAAACCAGTTGTAGCCTTGGTCTTCCCAGTAACCGCCGGGGTAGGTGTTGCTGACGAAAATCGCCTGGATGTGCTTGGGATTCTTGTAGCCAAGCTTGGTCGGCATGCGCAGCTTCATCGGGAAGCCGTACTCGCGCGGCAGCCGGTGGCCATCGAAGCTCAATGTGAGCTGGGTCTGCGCATGCAGGGCGGTGGGCATGTCGATGCTGGTGTAGTAGTCGTCGGCGCACTTGAAGCCGACGAACTTGGCGGTGGTGTCGGCGCCGATGCGTTGCAGGAAGTCGGAGAAGCGCACGCCGCCCCAGCGGCCGATGGCGCTCCAGCCTTCGACGCAGATGTGCCGGGTGATCTGCTCGGTCTGCGCCATGGCGCGCAGTTCTTCGAGCCGCCAGCTGCGCTTGTCGGCGACTAGTCCGCTGATTTCCAGGCGATAGCTGTCCTCTTCGACGTTGGGCGCCTCGTCGATACCGTAGAAGGCGTTGAACGGAAACGGCCGGGTGATCATCGACTCGGGATAGGTCGGGGCCATGGCGTTAGGGTCGAAGATCCAGGCCTGGGCGCGGTCGTTGAAGCGCGAGATGGCCATCAGCGCCGTCTCGACGCTGTTGTTGTCGGTCAAGTTGCAACCCGACAACATGGCTACGCCGCCGAGGGTCAAGGTGCGCAGCAGGAAGGCGCGGCGCGCCGGTTGCTCGATCTGCGGGGCGAGGATCTGGCGGGCGTCCTTGAGGATCGAATCAGCATCCAGATCCAGGCGCGGGCGTTTTCCGATAGGCATGGCGACTCCTTAGCGTCCGCGAATCATGCTGAGCAGGCTGCGCGGCACCAGCGCCACCATCAACAGGTGTACGCCGACAAAACCGACCAGCAGAGCCATGCTGACGAAGTGCACGTGGCGCGCGACTTCATAGTCGCCGAGCAGTTCGCGGAGCAGGTCAAACTGCACCGACTTCCACAGCACCAGGCCGGACACCACCAGCACGGCGGTGTCGAGCATCACGAACAGGTAGGCCGCGCGCTGCACCTGGTTGTACTGGCGCAGGTCAGCGTGGGTGAGTTTGCCGCGCAGGGCGGCCCGAAAGTCGCGCAGCACGCCGCGCGGTGAGAGTGGGAAAAAGCGCCGGAAGAGGCGGCCGCTGGCCAGGTTCAATGCCAGATACAGCAGGCCGTTGAAGACCAGCAGCCACATTCCGGCGAAATGCCACTGCAGCGCGCCCGCCAACCAGCCGCCGAGGGTGATGGCGTTGGGGAAGGCGAAATCGTACAGCGGCGAGGCGTTGTAGATGCGCCAGCCGCTGGGGACCATTACCAGCACTGCCAGGGCATTCAGCCAATGGGTCAGGCGCAGCCAGCGCGGATGGATGACACTTCCCGGCTGGTGGTGAGGAACGGCGGGGCTGGAAAGCTCGGATGCCACGGACATTGTCGAACTCCTGCTGATGCAATTACTGAGGCTCAGTGTTGAGGGCTGGCGGTCGCGGAGTCCTCACGCAAACTTAAATTAAATGTGATAACTCCCAGGACCTTTACTAGTGACAATGAAGTCACGGTTTTTGTCGGGGCAAATACGGTTATGGATCGGCTCAAGCGCGTGTTGATCGTGGAAGACGATGCCCACATCGCCGAGCTGCTGCGCATGCATCTCAGCGATGAAGGCTATGTCGTCGAGCATGCGGCCGATGGCGCCGTCGGCATGCGCATGCTCGAAGAGAATAGCTGGGACGCGCTGGTCCTCGATCTGATGCTGCCGGGCATCGATGGCCTGGAGATCTGCAAGCGCGCCCGTGGCATGGCCCGTTATACGCCGATCATCATCACCAGCGCGCGTTCTAGCGAAGTGCACCGGATTCTCGGTCTGGAGCTGGGTGCCGACGATTACCTGGCCAAGCCGTTTTCCATGCTCGAACTGGTGGCACGGGTCAGGGCGCTACTACGGCGTAGCGATGCACTGGCGCGCAATGCGCGGTTGGACGCCGGGTTGCTGGTGCGTCACGGGGTTACTATCGATCCGCTGGCGCGCGAGGTGAGCCTCGAGGGCGTGCCGCTGGAGCTGACGCCGCGGGAGTTCGACCTGCTGTATTTCTTTGCCCGCCATCCCGATCAGGTGTTTTCCCGTCTCGAGTTGCTCAACGAGGTGTGGGGTTATCAGCACGACGGCTACGAACACACCGTCAACACCCACATCAACCGCTTGCGCACCAAGATCGAGGAAGACCCGGCCGCCCCGCGGCGCATCCTCACAGTCTGGGGGCGCGGCTACAAATTCGCCGCCGGAGTCGAGGAGGGCGGAGCATGAAACACCTGACCCTGACCCAGCGACTGTCCCTGGTGTTCGCGGTGCTGTTGCTGGCCTGCAGCGGCGTGTCGGTGTGGTTGCAGATCAATGCCAGCACGCGTCATGAGCAGGAGGTGGTGCAGCGGCTGTCCAGCGGTCTGGCCGCGCATATCGCCGGCACGGCGCAGTTGATGGATACCAGCGGTTGGCGGCCCGCTGCGGTGCGCGAGCTGTTCGACAAGCTGATGGCGGTGAACCCGGCGGTCGAGGTGTATCTGCTCGGCAACGACGGGCGGATTGTCGGTAGCGCGGCGCCGGCCGGGCATGTGAAGCGCGACAAGGTCGACCTGGCGCCGATCCGCCGTCTGTTGGCGGACGCACCGTTACCGGTGCTCGGCGATGACCCGCGCAGCACGTCCGGACAGAAGGTGTTCAGCGCGGCGCCGGTGCGGGTGGCCGGGCGCGACGCCGGGTATGTGTACGTGGTGTTGCAAGGCGAGGCGCACGATGCGCTGGTGGCGTCGCTGGCGGCCGACTCGGTGCTGCGCCTGACGCTGTGGGCTATGGGCATCGTCGCGTTGCTCGGGCTGATCATGGGGCTGGTGGCGTTTCGTTTGATCACCCGGCCGCTGCGCGCACTGACCCAAACGGTGCGGGGCTTCGCGGGCAATGGCGAGCTGGCGGCAGCGTTGGCGGCGGATGCCGAGCCGCGCGGTGATGAGATATCCATCCTGCGCAGTGCGTTCGCGCAGATGGGCCAGCGGATTGCCGAGCAATGGCGCGAGTTGACCCGTCAGGACCAGCAACGCCGCGATCTGGTGGCGAATATCTCGCATGACCTGCGCACCCCGCTGACCTCCTTGCATGGCTATCTGGAGACCTTACGGGTCAAGGATGAAACCTTGAGCGTGGCCGAGCGCCGCCGCTACCTGGATATCGCCCTCGGTCAGAGCCGCAAGGTCAGTCGCCTGGCCCAGGAGTTGTTCGAGTTGGCGCGCCTGGAGTCGGGCCTGGTGCAGCCAGAGCCGGAGGCGTTCGCCTTGCCGGATCTGGTCCAGGACGTGCTGCAGAAGTTCGAACTGGCCGCCGAGGCGCGTGAGCAGCAACTGCTGGTCGAGATCCCGCAGGCATTGCCGGCGGTGCGCGCCGATCTGGCGATGATCGAGCGGGTGCTGACCAATCTTCTCGATAACGCGATTCGCCACAACCCGCACGGCACGCGGATCGCCGTGCGCCTGCAGGGCCAGGCGCAGGCCGTACAGGTGGAGATCAGTGACACCGGTGCCGGCATCCCGCGAGACATGCGCGAGGGCTTATTTACCCGGGCCAGCGCCTTGCGGCGCAGTTCGCCGGAAAGCGGCGGGCTGGGGTTGATCATCGTCCAGCGCCTGCTGCAGCTGCACGGCAGCGACATTCAGTTGGTCGACGATGCCCAGCCAGGGGCGCTGTTTCGCTTCAGCCTGGCGGCCGCTTAGGCCCTTGCCTCGACTGACTCGTAGCGGAAACAAAAAAGCCGCGAATCCAAAGATTCGCGGCTTTTTCCGTGAGGCTTTTTAAGCGTCAGACGTTGAAGCGGAAGTGCATCACGTCGCCATCCTTGACGATGTATTCCTTGCCTTCCAGGCGCCATTTGCCGGCTTCCTTGGCACCGCCTTCGCCCTTGTACTGGATGAAGTCGTCATAGGCGACCACTTCGGCGCGGATGAAGCCTTTCTCGAAATCGGTGTGGATCACTGCGGCGGCTTGCGGCGCCGTCGCGCCGACGCGCACGGTCCAGGCGCGGACTTCCTTCACCCCGGCGGTGAAGTAGGTCTGCAGATGGAGCAGCTCGTAACCGGCGCGAATCACGCGGTTCAGGCCCGGCTCTTCGAGGCCCAGCGATTCGAGGAACATGTCCTTCTCCTCGCCATCATCCAGCTCGGCGATTTCCGCTTCGATCTTGTTGCATACCGGCACCACAACTGCGCCTTCTTCATCGGCGATGGCCTGGACCACGTCGAGCAACGGGTTGTCGTGGAAGCCGTCTTCGGCGACGTTGGCGATGTACATCACCGGCTTGCTGGTGAGCAGGTGGAAGCCGCGAACCAGTTGCTTCTCGTCTTCGCCGAGGGTCTTCAGCAGGGTGCGTGCCGGCTTGCCTTCGGTGAAGTGCGGAATCAGCTTCTCGAGCAGGGCTTTCTGCGCGACGGCTTCCTTGTCGCCACCTTTGGCGTTGCGAGTGACTTTCTGCAGCTGCTTCTCGCAGCTGTCGAGGTCGGCGAAGATCAGTTCCAGATCGATGATCTCGATATCACGCTTCGGATCGACGCTGTTGGATACGTGGATGACGTTGTCGTCCTGGAAGCAGCGCACCACATGGGCAATCGCATCGGTCTCGCGGATGTTGGCGAGAAACTTGTTGCCCAGGCCTTCACCTTTCGAGGCGCCGGCAACCAGCCCGGCGATGTCGACGAATTCCATGGTGGTCGGAATCACGCGCTCGGGTTTGACGATCTCGGCCAGGGCGTTCAGGCGCGGGTCGGGCATCGGCACGATGCCGCTGTTTGGCTCGATGGTGCAGAACGGAAAGTTCTCTGCCGCAATACCGGATTTGGTGAGGGCGTTGAACAGGGTGGATTTGCCAACGTTGGGCAAACCGACGATGCCGCAATTGAATCCCATGATGTATCCCTCGCGCGGAGTAAGACAGAGAACGAAAAAGTGGGTCAGGCCTTCTGACTGTGCAGTTTGTGCATCGCTTTGCTCCATTCGCCGGCAAGCATTTCCGGCAGGACGCCCAGAGCGAAATCGATGCTGGCATCCAGTAACTCCTGCTCGCTGCGCGGTGCGCGGCTGAGCACGAAATTGGACACCATGCTGGCATGTCCGGGATGACCAATACCCAGGCGCAGACGGTGGAAACTGTTCTGATTGCCGAGCTGGGCGATGATGTCGCGCAGCCCATTATGCCCGCCGTGCCCGCCGCCCTTTTTGAGCTTGGCGACGCCGGGAGGCATATCGAGTTCGTCATGCGCCACCAGAATCGCCTCCGGAGCAATCCGGAAGAAATTTGCCAACGCCGCCACGGATTGGCCGCTGCGGTTCATGAAGGTGGTGGGGATGAGCAGACGAACGTCGCGGCCCTGATGGCTGAACTTGCCGACCAGGCCAAAATATTTGCGATCAACGCTAAGTGTGGCGTTCTGGCTATCAGCCAGGCGCTCAACAAAAAGGGCCCCTGCGTTATGCCGGGTCTGGTCGTATTCAGGGCCTGGATTTCCCAGGCCGACGATCAGTTGGACGGCAGTCACGACAGGAGCCCCCTTCAGGCTGGGCGAGTGATTACTCGGCCGCGCCTTCTTCTTTCACCACGCGGGAAGCGTGGATGTTGGCTACAGCCAGGTCATTGCCATGGGCCAGAGCAACCAGCTCAACACCGGCCGGTACTTTCAGATCGGAGAGGTGAAGGATCTGGCCGATTTCGACTTTGGCCATGTCGACTTCGATGAATTCCGGCAGGTCTTTCGGCAGGCAGGAAACTTCGACTTCGGCGATGGTGTGGGAAACTTCGCCACCTTGCTGCTTCACGCCAACCGAACCTTCTTGGTTGATGAAGTGCAGCGGTACGTGGGCGGTCAGTTTCTGGCCGGCAACGACGCGCTGGAAGTCAGCGTGCATTACATAGCCTTTGGCCGGGTGACGTTGCAGCGCTTTGATCACGACGTTTTCGGCAGTGCCGTCAACGTTGAGGCTGATCACGTGGCTGAAAGCAGCTTCGTTTTCCAGCAGCTTGGCAACATCTTTAGCGATCAGGCTGATGGATTGCGGGGCTTTGTCGCCACCGTAGATCACAGCCGGGATCAGGCTGGCGAGACGACGCAGGCGGCGGCTCGCACCTTTCCCCAGGTCGGCACGCGATTCGGCACTCAGGTTAAAGTCATTCATGTTGAATCTCCAAAATAGCAACACGCCCGCAACGCTTGCGACCGGCGTTCGGGCGGTTGGCAAAAAAGCCCCGCACTAGGCGGGGCGCTTTTCGTTCGACGCGGTGGGCTGAGGGGTGAACCCTCAGCGGAACATCGCGCTGATCGATTCTTCGTTGCTGATACGGCGAACCGCTTCGGCGACGACCGGGGCGATATCCAGTTGGCGGATACGCTTACAGGCCTGGGCCGCGGCGGACAGCGGAATGGTGTTGGTCACCACCAGCTCGTCCAGCATGGAATTTTCAATGTTCTCGATGGCGCGACCGGACAGCACCGGGTGGGTGCAGTAGGCGAACACCTTGGCGGCGCCATGCTCTTTCAGCGCTTTCGCTGCATGACAGAGCGTGCCGGCGGTGTCGACCATGTCATCGACCAGGATGCAGGTACGGCCTTCAACGTCGCCGATGATGTGCATCACTTCCGATTGGTTGGCTTTCTCGCGGCGCTTGTCGATGATCGCCAGGTCAACGCCCAGGGATTTGGCCACGGCACGTGCACGCACTACGCCGCCAATATCCGGGGAAACGATCATCAGGTTTTCAAAGCGCTGGTCTTCGATGTCATCCACCAATACTGGCGAGCCGTAGATGTTATCCACGGGGATATCGAAGAAGCCTTGGATTTGATCCGCGTGCAGGTCGACGGTGAGTACCCGGTCGATGCCTACCACAGTAAGCATGTCAGCCACGACTTTAGCGCTGATTGCCACACGTGCGGAGCGCGGACGGCGATCCTGGCGGGCATAGCCGAAGTAGGGGATAACAGCGGTGATTCGAGTAGCTGAGGAGCGGCGGAAGGCATCGGCCATCACTACCAGTTCCATCAGGTTGTCGTTGGTTGGCGCGCACGTCGGTTGAATCAGGAAGACGTCTTTACCGCGAACGTTTTCGTTGATTTCGATGCTGATTTCGCCGTCGGAAAATTTTCCAACGGAAGCATCACCGAGAGGGATGTGCAGCTGACGTACGATACGTCGCGCCAGATCGGGGTTAGCATTCCCCGTAAAGACCATCATCTTGGACACGCGCAGTACCTGCCGGCTGAGGGTATACCTGGATGAGTATAGAAAATGGCAGGGGCGGCTGGATTCGAACCAACGCATGGCAGGATCAAAACCTGCTGCCTTACCGCTTGGCGACGCCCCTGTATAGTGCAACTGGATGCTTGCGCATCCGCTTCTCAGGACAAGTTTTCTAGTGTTCGGTGCAACATCGAAACGTTGCTGCCTTTCGCTACAAAACTTGGCAGGGAGGCTGGAAGTTGGGCGGCGACTCTATCAGCTTCGCCTTGGTTTGGGAAGCTCCCAAACACACAACCTCCAGTGCCGGTTAATCTAGCTGAAACAAATTTATTCAGCAAGATCAAAGCGTTACGAACATCTGGGTAACGCTTCTCGACAACCGACTGACAGTCATTACGACCGCCTCGCTCGAGAACGGAGCGCACTTTAATTGCCGGAGTATCGCGTGTCAACTCCGGGGCGGAGAAAATTTCTGCTGTGCTGACAAATACTTGCGGCACTGCGACGAGGAACCACGGTTCGTCGAGTTCCACCGGGGTCAGCTGCTCGCCCACGCCCTCGGCGAATGCCGCGCGGCCACGGACGAATACCGGCACATCCGCGCCCAGGCCCAAGCCCAAGGCTGCCAGACGATCGTCGCTCCAGTCGAGCTGCCAGAGATGATTGAGGCCGAGCAGGGTAGTGGCGGCGTCCGAGCTGCCACCACCAATGCCGCCGCCCATGGGCAGGCGCTTATCGAGCCAGATATCCGCGCCGAGTGGGCAATTGCTCTGCTGCTGCAATTGGCGAGCCGCGCGGACGATCAGATTGCTGTCATGAGGGACGCCGGTAATCTGCGTGTGCAGGCGGATTTCACCGTCCTCGCGTACGACGAAGCTGAGTTCGTCGCCGTAGTCGAGAAACTGAAATAGGGTCTGCAGTTCGTGGTAACCATCGGCGCGTCGGCCGAGGATGTGCAGCATCAGATTGAGCTTGGCGGGAGCTGGTAGGGTTAGGCGCTTGCCGGGCATTTCACAGGCCGAGCTGGCGCGGTTGCCAGTCCTTGATCACCAGGGTCACGTCAAGATCGCGGCCGTGCAGTTTCATGCGTTCCGGTAGCCAGTAGCCGTTTTGCTCGACATAGCTGAGATATTCGACCTGCCAGTCGTCCTGCTCGAGGCGGGACAGGCGGCTGGCGCTGTCGAGGGTCAGCTGGCTCTTGCTATCGGGAGCTGGTAGGCCGCGTATCCACCAGACCAGGTGGGAAACCGGCAATTTCCAGCCTAGCTGTTCTTTCAGCAGGTCTTCCGGGGACGTGGCCTGGTAGCGGCCCTGATTGGCGACCTCCAGAGTCACGGCGCCGGCATGTCCGGTCAGGCGGGCGGCGCCGCGACCGAGCGGGCCGGATAGGCGGATATCGTAATAATCCTGACGCTGCAGCCAGAACAGCGTGCCGCTGCCCGAATCTTTAGGTGCGCGGATGCCGACTTTGCCGCTGATTTGCCAGCCGTCGAGGCGGGTGGTCTGCTGCTTGTGGGTTTTCCAGCGGGCTGGGTCGCCAGTGCCCTGCAGGGATTCATGGGAAATCAGGCCGGCGCAACCGCTCAGCAGGGCGAGCAGGCCGAGGGCCAGGAGATGATGACGCGCGCGCATGAATTTACAGGGTCTCGGAGCCAGTCAGGCGCAACAAGGTGTCGCGCAAGATGCTGTTGTCGGGTTGTTGATGCAGAGCGTCGGCCCAGACTTTGCGGGCTTCGCGTTGTTTGCCAGCGGCCCACAGGACTTCACCTAGATGCGCGGCAACTTCCGGATCGGGGAAGCGCTCGACAGCCAGTCGCAGCAGGCGTTCGGCCTCACCGAGATTGCCCATCCGGTAATTGGCCCAGCCAAGGCTGTCGAGGATTGCCGGGTCGTCCGGGCTGAGCTGATGAGCTTGCTCGATCAGTGCCTTGCCCTCGGCGTAGCGCGTGGTGCGGTCGACCAGCGTATAGCCCAAGGCGTTGAGGGCCATGGCATTGTCCGGCTCGCGCTCGATGATGAAGCGCAGATCCTTTTCCAGCTGGCCAAGGTCATTGCGTTTTTCCGCCAGCATCGAGCGGGTATAGAGCAGGTTGAGATCATTCGGAAACTGTTTCAAGGCCTGCTGGATCACTTGCCAGGCAGCGTCATAGCGTTCACGGTTGGAGAACGCCTCGGCTTCGATCATGTACAGCTGGATGGCTACATCCGGTTGAGCTTCGCGCGCCTTGGCCAGTCTGCTCGAGGCCTCTGCAGCGTGGCCTTGCTTGAAGAGCAGCTCGGTCTGGCGCTGCTGGGCGGGCAGATAATCATTGCCGGCGCCGACCATGCCGTATTCGCTCAAGGCGCTCTCGGTTTCACCTAATTCCTCATATGCGCGGCCAAGGTTGAAGTGGGCGGAGTCCACATGACTGCGACGTTCGACCAACTCTTCCAGATAGACAATGGCTTCTTTCCAAGCCTTGGCTTCCAGGCACACGAGGGCCAGCGAAAAGCGCAGGTCATCATCATCGGGTGCCTGTTGCAGCAAGGTGGCGAATTCGGCCTTGGCATCCTCGATGCGGTTCTGTTCGACCAGCAGGCGTGCATAGGACAGGCGCAGGCGCTTGTCGTCAGGGTTCTTCTTGATGGCTTTTTCCAGCAGCGGCAACGCTTCTTCGCCACGCTGCATGCTTTGCAGTAGGCGGGCGCGGAGCAGTAGCGGTGCGACATCGTTATTGGCTGCTGGCTGATCTTCGAGCAGCTTCAGGGCTTCGTTGGGATGGCCATCTTGCTGCAGTAGCAGGGCCTTGCCGAACAACAGTTGGCCGTTATCTGGATATTTGGTCAGCAAGCGATCGAAGCTCTGCAGCAGGCCGGCGCGGGTGTCTGGATCGGTCTCTGCCGCGGATAGCGCGAGGAAGTCGAAGTGGGTGTCGCCCTGGCCTTTGAGCACGCGTTCCATGTAGGCCATGGATTCGTCGTAGCGGCCGGCGCGGGCCAGCTGGATAGCGGCGGCGCGCTGCGCGTCGAGGTTGTCCGGCGCGGCTTTGGCCCAGATCAGCCCGGTATCCAGCGCGGCCTGGTCGGCACCCAGGTATTCGGCGATGCGAAAGCCACGTTCGGCGACGCCAGGATCCTGAGTCTTGGTGGCCTGCTCGACGTAGTTGTTGAGCGCGATATCGAAGCGATTGCGCTGCCCGGCCAGTTCGGCAGTCAGCAGGGAATACAGGGTGTCTTCGTTGAAGGAGCTGTAAACCTGCGGTTCGGCCTTGGCAGGCGTAGCTTCGGAGTCATCGACAGGGGCGCTGCCGTCGGATGGCGACGAAGTCAGAGATTGGCAGCCACCCAGGAAGGCCAGGGCGGCGAGCAAGGCGAAAAATCTATTCATATTAGGAAAGGATGACTTACCTGCGGTGGGCGCATCATGACACAAGCCGGTAGGCAAACCCATGGGCGACTACCGCACTAAAGAGAGGGTGCAGACTTGACCTGAGAGTTAGGACAATCCGTCGCAGTAGTTGTTCTACCTCTGGCGAAGTAGGAGAATTACCGGCCCCCGTTTTTGTCAGCGACTCTGCATGGCCTTTCTTGCCCTCGGTATCAACCATAAGACCGCTTCAGTGGAGGTTCGCGAACGCGTGGCCTTCAGTCCAGAGCAGTTGGTTGAGGCCTTGCAGTTGCTTTGTTTGCGCACTTCCAGCCGTGAAGCGGCGATTCTTTCGACCTGTAATCGCAGCGAGCTGTATCTCGAACAAGACGCGCTGGGCGTTGACGAGGTGTTGGTCTGGCTGGCCGATTACCACCAGTTGAGCCTCGACGAGTTGCGTGCCTGCGCCTACGTGCATGAAGACGACTCGGCGGTGCGGCACATGATGCGCGTGGCCTCGGGGCTCGATTCGATGGTGCTGGGCGAGCCGCAGATTCTCGGCCAGATGAAGTCCGCCTACGCGGTGGCGCGCGAGGCCGGCACTATCGGTCCGCTGCTCGGTCGCCTGTTCCAGGCTACGTTCAGCACCGCGAAACTGGTGCGGACCGACACCGCCATCGGCGAAAACCCGGTGTCCGTGGCGTTTGCCGCGGTGAGCCTGGCCAAGCAGATCTTCAGCGACCTGCATCGCAGCCAAGCGCTGCTGATCGGCGCCGGAGAGACCATCAGCCTGGTCGCCCGACACCTGCATGATCAAGGCGTCAAACGCATCGTTGTCGCCAACCGCACGCTGGAGCGCGCCAGTTCGCTGGCCGAGCAGTTCGGCGCGCATGCGGTGTTACTGTCGGACATTCCCCAAGAGCTGGTGCACAGCGACATCGTGATCAGCTCCACCGCCAGCCAGCTGCCGATTCTGGGCAAGGGTGCGGTGGAAAGTGCGTTGAAACAACGCAAGCACAAGCCGATCTTCATGGTCGACATCGCCGTGCCACGCGATATCGAAGCGCAGGTCGGCGAGCTGGACGACGTCTATCTGTATACCGTCGATGATCTTCACGAAGTTATCGCCGAGAACCTCAAGAGCCGCCAGGGCGCTGCGCAGGCGGCCGAAGAACTGATTGCCGCCGGTACCGACGACTTCATGCAGCGGCTGCGCGAACTGGCAGCGGTGGATGTGCTCAAGGCCTACCGTCAACAGGCCGAACGCCTGCGCGACGAGGAACTGGCCAAGGCCCAGCGGTTGCTCGCCAATGGCAGTTCGGCCGATGAAGTGCTGGCGCTGCTGGCGCGCGGGTTGACCAATAAATTGCTGCACGCACCCAGCGTGCAGTTGAAGAAACTCTCCGCCGATGGCCGCATCGATGTGCTTGCCGCGGCTCAAGAGCTGTTCAGCCTCGATGAAGGCGAGTCGAAACAATGAAAGCGTCATTAGTAAACAAGCTCGACGCCCTGCAAGATCGCTTCGAGGAGCTCACCGCGCTGCTCGGCGATGCTGAAGTGATCAGCGAGCAGACCAAGTTCCGCGCCTACTCCAAGGAATATGCCGAGGTCGAGCCGGTTGCCCAGTGCTTCCGCGACTACCGCAAGGTGCAGGAGGATTTGCTCAGCGCGCAGGCGCTGCTCAAAGACAACGACCCCGACATGCGCGAGATGGCGGCGGAAGAAGTCGCCCAGGCCAAGGAGCAGCTGAGCGAGCTGGAGAGTCGCCTGCAACGCATGCTGCTGCCGAAAGACCCGAATGACGGTCGCAACGTATTCCTCGAGATCCGCGCCGGCACCGGCGGCGACGAGGCGGCGATCTTCTCCGGCGACCTGTTCCGCATGTATTCGCGCTATGCCGAGCGTCGCGGCTGGCGCGTCGAGGTGCTCTCCGAGAACGAAGGCGAGCACGGCGGTTTCAAGGAAGTCATCGCCCGCGTCGAGGGCGACAACGTCTACGCCAAGCTCAAGTTCGAGTCCGGCGCACATCGCGTGCAGCGCGTGCCGGAAACCGAGTCGCAAGGGCGCATCCACACCTCCGCGTGCACCGTGGCGGTATTGCCGGAGCCGGACGAGCAGCAAGCCATCGAGATCAACCCGGCCGATCTGCGCGTCGATACCTACCGCTCCTCGGGCGCCGGTGGCCAGCACGTCAACACCACCGACTCGGCGATCCGCATCACCCACTTGCCCACCGGCATCGTCGTCGAATGCCAGGAAGAGCGCTCGCAGCACAAGAACCGTGCACGGGCCATGGCCTGGCTGGCGGCCAAGCTGCAAGACCAGCAGGAAGCCGCCGCGCACAAGGAAATCTCCGAGACGCGCAAGCTGCTGGTCGGCTCTGGCGACCGTTCCGAGCGCATTCGCACCTACAACTATCCGCAGGGCCGGGTCACCGATCACCGCATCAACCTGACCCTCTACAGCCTCAACGAAGTGCTCGCCGGTGGCGTGGATGCGGTGATCGAACCGCTGCTAAGCGAATACCAGGCCGACCAGTTGGCGGCGCTCGGCGATTGATGGATTGCGCCCCTCTCCCACTCATGGGAAAGGGGCGGGGGAGATGGGTGTTGGTAAGCGTATGGCGTGATCCTGCCACCCCTCACCCCAACCCTCTCCCCAGTGGGGAGAGGGAGTAAAGGCATCGCCAGTACTTTGGCTTCCACGGACACCTGCCCCATGACCACCATCCAATCCCTGCTCGACAACGCCGCGCTGCCCGACTCGCCGACCCCTGGTCTGGACGCCGAGCTGCTGCTCGCCGCCGCGCTGGGCAAGCCGCGTAGCTATCTGCGTACCTGGCCGGAGCGAGAGTTGTCGGAGCAGCAGGACGCCGACTTCCAAGCCGCCCTGCAACGCCGGCGCAACGGCGAGCCGGTGGCTTATATCCTCGGCCGCCAAGGCTTCTGGAGCCTCGATCTGGAAGTTAGCGAACACACCCTGATTCCCCGCCCGGACACCGAGTTGCTGGTGGAAACCACCCTGGCCCTGTTGCCGGCGACACCGGCGCGGGTGCTCGATCTGGGTACTGGCAGCGGCGCTATTGCCCTGGCCCTGGCTTGCGAACGGCCGGGCTGGACGGTCTGCGGGGTCGACCGGGTGAGCGAAGCGGTGGCGCTGGCCGAACGCAATCGCCAGCGCCTCGGGCTAACGAATGTTGAATTTCGCGAGAGCCAGTGGTTTTCCACGCTGCTTGGCGAGCGCTTCCAGGCGATCGTCAGCAATCCGCCCTATATTGCCGCTGACGACCGCCACCTCGGCGAGGGCGATGTACGTTTCGAACCGGCTAGCGCGCTAGTGGCAGGCGCCGATGGTCTCGACGACATTCGCGCGATCATCGGCCAGGCGCCGGCGCATCTTGAGGTTACTGGCTGGTTGTTGCTCGAACATGGTTTCGAACAGGCCGTGGCGGTACGGGCGTTGCTCGCAGCGGCCGGTTTCACTGCCGTGGAAAGTCGCCGCGATCTTGGCGGCCACGAGCGCATCAGCCTGGGCCGTTGGGCGGGCGACGAGAAGGTGGAATGTTGATGCTTACTGACGAAGAACTGCTGCGCTACAGCCGCCAGATTCTCCTGGCGCAGATCGATATCGATGGCCAGCTGCGCCTTAAGGCCAGCCGGGTCTTGATTGTCGGTCTCGGCGGGCTGGGCTCGCCCGTGGCGCTGTACCTGGCCGCCGCTGGGGTGGGCGAATTGCATCTGGCCGATTTCGACACGGTCGAGCTGACCAACTTGCAACGGCAGATCGTTCACGACAGCCAGAGCATCGGCCAGAGCAAGGTCGATTCAGCCAGCACGCGCCTGATCGCCCTGAATCCCGAGATCCACCTGCAGGCGCATCGCCAGGCGCTGGACGAGGATTCGCTGGCCGCCGTGGTGGCCGCGGTCGATCTGGTGCTCGACTGCTCGGACAACTTCGCCACCCGCGAGGCCGTCAATGCCGCCTGCGTGGCGGCACGTAAACCTTTGGTTAGCGGCGCGGCGATTCGTCTGGAAGGCCAACTCTCGGTATTCGATCCGCGGCGTGCCGACAGTCCCTGTTACCACTGCCTGTACGGTCACGGCAGCGAGGCCGAGCTGACCTGCAGCGAAGCCGGCGTAGTCGGCCCGCTGGTCGGTCTGGTCGGCAGCTTGCAGGCGCTGGAAGCACTGAAACTGCTGGCCGAGTTCGGCGAGCCGCTGGTGGGCCGCTTGTTGTTGATCGATGCGCTGGGCAGTCGTTTCCGTGAGCTGCGGGTCAAGCGCGATCCGGCGTGTGCCGTGTGCGGTAGTGCGCATGGCTGATCAGGCGCCGATCGGGGTATTCGATTCCGGCGTCGGTGGCCTGTCGGTGTTGGGGGAAATCCGCCGTTTACTGCCCAACGAGTCGCTGCTCTACGTCGCCGATAGCGCCCATGTTCCCTATGGCGAGAAAACCCCTGCATTCATCCGCGAGCGCAGCACGGCGATTGCCGAGTTCCTCCTTGGTCAAGGCGCCAAAGCCTTGGTGTTGGCCTGTAACACCGCCACGGCGGCGGCGGTAGCGGAGCTGCGCGAGCGTTATCCGCAGCTGCCGATCATCGGCATGGAACCGGCGGTCAAGCCCGCTGCGGCGGCGACCCGCAGCGGTGTGGTCGGCGTGTTGGCCACCACCGGCACGTTGAAAAGCGCCAAGTTCGCCGCTTTGCTCGATCGTTTCGCCAGCGATGTGCGAGTGATTACCCAGCCGTGTCCGGGCTTGGTCGAACGCATCGAGGCGGGCGAACTCAACGGTGCGGCGACCCGCGAATTACTCCGCGGCTGGGTCGAGCCGCTGCTCGCCGAGGGCTGCGATACGTTGATCCTCGGCTGCACGCATTATCCCTTCATCAAACCGCTGCTCCGCGAGCTGGTGCCGGAGTCGGTCAGCCTGATCGATACCGGCGCGGCGGTGGCTCGACACCTGCAGCGCGTCCTCGGCGAACGCGCGCAGCTGGCTGCGGGGCCTGCACTTGCCGCGCGCTTCTGGTCGAGCGGTGCACAGAGCGAATTGGCGGCGGTATTGCCGCTGCTGTGGGGTGATAAAAAAAATGTCGAAGCTTTCGTTGGCTAGCGCGGAGCAAGCGGTAATTGGGGGTCAACGCGAACGATCAGTCGCGATCTGACAATATTCCTTGCTCGCGACAGTGGCATCCAAGGACGACTTTTCGATGTCTGTCAGTGGCTTTCGTTTGCGCTGGTTATTCCTATAATTCCTAACAATCACACCTGTTGCGCTTTTCTTACTGACACTGAAAAAGGAAGTTCCCATGCAGTTACGTTCTCTAGCTGTGATTGCCGCACTCTCGCTTGGGGTTGTCGTTCCCGCATCGGCTGCCGATGTGACCTTCGCGGTCGGGCAGTCGGGAGAGTCGACCATGGTGTACCGGTTGGGTGCCCAGTTCGATTTCGCTTCTAGCTGGTGGCAGAGCGATGTCGGACGCCTGACCGGTTACTGGGATGTCGGTTACACCTATTGGGACGGCGACGAGGGCTCGAGTAACCACAGCATTTCCTTCACCCCAGTGTTCGTATACGAGTTCGCCGGGGAAGCGGTCAGACCCTATATTGAAGCCGGCATCGGCGTGGCGGCGTTCGCCAATACCGAGTTCGAGGACCAGGATCTCGGCTCGTCTTTCCAGTTTGAGGATCGCATCGGTCTGGGCCTGCGTTTCTCCGGGCAGGAAGTCGGCGTGCGGGCCATTCACTACTCCAACGCCGGACTGCAGACGCCCAACGATGGTTTGGAGTCTTACACCCTGCATTACCGGCTCAGCTTCTAGACTTAGCGCGTTAAAAAAACCGGGCTCTGACCCGGTTTTTTTATGCCTGCAATGGGCTCGGCGAGACGGGTTCAGCGATAGATATCGGACATGCCACGGCGCTCTTCGAGGCATTCGGCCGAGCTCATCTCGAACTCACGGCAGATCAGCGGGCGTTGTTCGTAAATGCTGCAACGCATGGTGTCGCGGTCGAGGGCCGCGCACCAATTGTCATCCAGACGCCGCATCACTTCGCCGCCCCAGTCGTCGGTGTCGATGAAGCGTTGCGGCACACCGGTATCGGTGATCAGCATGACTTCCAGCTGACAACAGCAGGCGGCGCAATTTGAACAGCTGACGGCGGGTTCGACAGGGAGTTGGACCAGAGGGATTTCGATCATGGCCGGGAGTTTACGGCAGCCATCCGGCGATGTGGCGGCGCGGCGACCAGCGACAAAAAAGCTGCACATAAATTATCTGTGCCGATTCGCTCTGGCTGGTTGCGGCGCATCAAGCTGCACCGTGCCCGGATACTGAGCAAAACGGCAAGGAAGAAGATTTACTGCAGGTGAGCAAGCAGGCGCCGTGCGGCTTCCTGGCCGCTCAGCCAGGCGCCTTCGACCCGCCCCGATAAGCACCAGTCGCCACAGGCATATAGGCCCAGATCGGCATCGGCCAACACCCCCCACTCATGGCTACTGACCGGGCGGGCGTACAGCCAGCGGTGGGCGAGGCTGCTGATCGGCGCAGGCACGGCGCAGCCGATCATCTCGGCGAAGGCGCCGTGCAACTCTTCGATCACCTGTTCTTTGGGCAAGTCGAGGTGCTCGCGGCTCCAGGCGCTGCTGGCGTGCAATACCCAGGTGTCCTGCGCGCCGTTCCGTCCGGGTTTACTGCGGTTGCGGGCCAGCCAACTGAGTGGACTGTCTTGGACGAAGCAGGCCTCGACCGGCGTATCCAGGGGAACGCTGAAGCCCATCGCCACCGCCCAGGTCGGCTCCATGGCCACACTGGCGGCGGCGCCGGCGAGCTTCGGTGCGGCGGCCAGCAAGGCGCTGGCCTGGGGCGCCGGCGTGGCGATGATCACCTGGCTGAACGGGCCGTGGTTTTCGCCGTCGGTGTCCTGCAGCTGCCAGTGGCGGGTGCCGCGAAACACTTCGCTGATGCGGCAGGTGAACTGCACCGGCAGGGCGCCGAGCAATGCGCGGGTGATGGAGCTCATGCGCGGCGTGCCGACCCAGCGGGTCTGCTCGTCCGGCGAGTAACTCAGCTGGCCGGCGCTGAAGCTGTACAGGTTGGGAGCCCATTCGGCGACCCAGCCGCGGCTGTTCCAGCGGCGCACGGTTTCCAGGAAGCGCCGGTCGCGGGCGGTGAAATATTGCGCGCCCAAATCGAGTGTGCCGCCGTCGCTGCGCCGGCTGGCCATGCGTCCGCCGCTGCCGCGACTTTTCTCGAATAACTGCACGGTCTGACCGGCGTTGACCAGGGCTTGGGCGGCAGAAAGACCGGCCAGGCCGGTTCCGATGATGGCAATGGAAGAACTCATTGGGACTGCCTCGTTACCTTTGTTACAGGCTACGGTTTAGACAAATTCCGAGCCAGTAGATTACTGGCTGTGCGTTCGGCAGTTCGGGCGCTGCTATTAAATAGGACAGCAAGTCGTCCGAAAAAAGACACGTGAGGTAGAGATAAACCACGCTTATCTGACATCAGCCTAGGCCATGCGAGGAGAACGTCATGCATATCTTGTTGACCGGAGGAACGGGTTTGATCGGTCGCGGACTCTGTCGTCACTGGCTCGCCCAGGGCTATCGAGTTACAGTCTGGAGTCGCCGTCCGCAGCAGGTTGCCAGGCTGTGCGGCGCCCAGGTGCGTGGTATCGGTCGGCTCGACGAGTTGGCCGACGAGCCGCTCGATGCGGTAATCAATCTGGCTGGCGCACCGATCGCCGACCGGCCCTGGACGCACAAGCGCAAGGCGCTGCTGTGGACGAGCCGGATCAATCTGACCGAGCAGCTGCTGGCGTGGCTGGAAAGTCGCGAGCAGCGGCCGGAGGTGCTGATCTCCGGCTCGGCGGTGGGCTGGTATGGCGATGGCGGCGAGCGCGAGTTGCGTGAGGATATGCCGCCGATCAGCGAGGATTTCGCCAGTCAGTTGTGCGTGGCCTGGGAAGAAACCGCACAACGCGCGTCGACGCTGGGGATCCGAGTGGTGCTGGTGCGCAGCGGGCTGGTGCTGGCCCGCGATGGCGGATTTCTCAAGCGCCTGCTGCCGCCGTTTCGTTTGGGGCTGGGCGGACCGATTGGCAATGGCCGGCAGTGGATGCCGTGGATCCATCTGCAGGACGAAATTGCCGCGATAGATTTTCTCCTCCGCCATCAGGGCGCCGAGGGTCCTTATAATGCGTGCGCGCCGCAAGCGGTGCGCAACAAGGACTTCGCTCGCGCGCTGGGTCGGGCCTTGCACCGTCCGGCGCGGCTACCGGTGCCGACGCTGGTGCTGCGCGTCGGCCTGGGCGAATTGGCCGGGCTGTTGCTCGGTGGCCAACGAGTGATCCCGACGCGGCTCGCAGAGGCCGGCTTCATCTTTCATTACCCTGAACTGGATCGAGCCCTGGACAATTTGCTCGGTTCACCCTGACTAGGATTGCGCATGACCGATCACGCCCTGCTGCTCGTCAATCTGGGTTCGCCTGCCTCTACCAGCGTCGCCGATGTGCGCCGCTATCTTGATCAGTTCCTCATGGACCCTTTTGTGGTCGACTTGCCCTGGCCGCTGCGACGTTTGCTGGTCTCGCTGATCCTGCTCAGGCGCCCGGCGCAGTCGGCACATGCCTATGCCTCGATTTGGTGGCCGCAAGGCTCGCCGCTGATCGCCATCAGCCGCCAGTTGCAGGAGGCGATGCGTGATCATTGGCCGCATGGCCCGGTGGAACTGGCGATGCGCTATGGCGAACCGTCCATCGAGCAGGCGCTGCGTGGGTTGGCCGGGCAGGGCGTGCAGCAGGTGACGCTGGCGCCGCTGTATCCGCAGTTCGCCGAGAGCACCACCACCACGGCGATCACCGAGGCGCGGCGGGTCATCGCCGCGCATGCTTTGCCACTGGAGGTGCGCGTGCTGGAGCCGTTCTTCAGTCAGCCGGAATACCTCGATGCCCTGGTGGCCAGCGCCCAGCCGTATCTGCAGCAGGACTTCGATCACCTGCTGCTGAGCTTCCACGGCCTGCCGGAGCGGCACATCCGCAAGCTGGTCAAGTCGCTCGATGCGCATCACGACCTGCGTGCCTCGAGCAGCCGCGAGGTGCGCGCGGAGATCCTCGCGCTGTGCTATCGCAGTCAGTGCCAGCGCACCGCCGAAGCCTTCGCTGCGCGGGCTGGGCTACGCCCGGAACAGTGGTCGGTGTCGTTCCAGTCGCGTCTGGGCCGTGACAAATGGATTGAGCCGTACACCGAGGCACGTCTTGATGAATTGGCGCGGCGGGGGGCTAAAAAGGTGTTGGTAATGTGTCCGGCGTTCGTCGCCGACTGCATCGAAACCCTCGAGGAGATCGGTATCCGCGGCGAGGAACAGTTCACAGCGGCGGGCGGCGAGGAGTTGCAGCTGGTGCCGTGCCTGAACAGTCAACCGCAATGGGTGGCCGCTCTGGCGAAATTGGCCGAACGGGCCGGCGGTAGTCTGTAATCAACAAGCCGTTATTAGTGGGGCCAGGGTGCCAGCATTCGCGCGAGACCAGCGCGCCGATTCAGCGTGCTGATAATTCTTTAGAGCGATATTAACGAATCTTTATATCGGCCTAAGCTGGCATATCTTTCAACCGTCGCGCGCCGCAGTTCAGCGCCGAGGAGAATGCCAGTGCCTAATAACAATAACGGTTACCCCTCCAGCCTTTCCGCCTGGACCACAGTGTCCATCCTCATGGTCGCGTACGTGCTGTCTTTCATCGATCGGCAGATTCTCAATCTGCTGGTCGGCCCGATCCGCCGCGATCTGATGATCAGCGATACCGAGATGAGCCTGCTGATGGGTTTGTCCTTCGCGATTTTCTACACAGTCTGTGGCATCCCGCTGGGGCGCCTGGCCGACACCAAGAGCCGCCGCGGCTTGATCGCCATCGGCGTGCTGTTCTGGAGTGCGGCCACCGCGGCCTGCGGTATGGCCAAGCTGTACTGGCAGTTCCTGATCTGCCGCATCGGCGTCGGTGTCGGTGAGGCGGCGTTGTCGCCAGCAGCCTATTCGCTGATCGCTGACAGCTTCCCCAGCGAGCGCCGCGCCACCGCGATCAGCGTCTACTCGATGGGCGTGTACCTGGGATCGGGTATCGCCTTTCTGCTTGGCGGCTTGGTGATCAAGTTCGCCTCGGCGCAAGGCGATGTGGTTCTGCCGGTGCTCGGTGAAGTGCGTCCCTGGCAGTTGATCTTCCTGATCCTCGGCGCTGCCGGGGCGTTGTTCACCCTGTTGATGCTGGCCGTGCGCGAGCCGGCGCGCCGCGGCGTCGGTGCCGGTGTGGCGGTGCCGCTTTCCGAAGTCGGTCGCTATATCCGCAGCAACCGCCGGACCGTGCTCTGCCACAACCTCGGCTTCGCCGGCCTGGCTTTCGCCGGCTATGGCAGCGCGGCCTGGATTCCCTCGTTCTTTATCCGCACCTATGGCTGGGACGCCGGCCATGTCGGCGTGGTCTACGGCAGCATCGTCGCGGTGTTCGGTTGCCTCGGCATCGTCTTCGGCGGGCGTCTGGCGGACTGGATGGCCAAGCGCGGGCGCACCGACGCGAACATGCGTGTCGGCTTGTATGCGGCCATCGGTGCCTTGCCAGCGGTGCTGCTATTCCCGCTGGCAGGAACCGGCAACCAGGCCGCGGCGCTGCTGGCGCCTTCGGTGTTCTTCCTGAGCATGCCGTTTGGCGTGGCTCCGGCGGCAATTCAGGAAGTGATGCCCAACTCCATGCGCGGTCAGGCATCGGCGATCTACCTGTTCGTGATTACCCTGATCGGCCTGGGCATCGGTCCGACGGCGGTGGCGCTGGTCACCGACTTCGGCTTTGGCGACGACAACGCGCTGCGCTATTCGCTGTTGATAGTCACGGCGATCGCGGTGGTCAGCTCGATCATCCTGCTCAGCAGAGGCCTGCGGCCGTATCGCGAGAGCATGCTGCGCCTCAAAGAGTGGCGTGCCGACAGTGCGCAAGTACGCGACGGGTCTGGCGAGGCGCTACTGCGCCAGAGCTGAATGGCTGATTAAGACGAACAAAAAGCCCCGCATTGCGGGGCTTTTTGTGGAGCTGGGTCAGAGGTCCGGCGGTGCAGTCGGCGCCTTGTGCTTCCAATTCTCATGGCCGGGCAGCAGCAGATTGAGGCCGATAGCCACTACGGCGCACAAGGCGATGCCTTTCAGACCGAAATCCTCGGCGCCGGTGCCGGTACCGATCAGCATGCCGCCGATGCCGAACACCAGGGTCACCGAGACGATCACCAGATTGCGGGCCTCGGCCAGATCGACCTGGTGGCGGATCATGGTGTTCATCCCCACCGCGGCGATGGAACCGAACAGCAGGCAGAGGATGCCGCCCATCACCGGCACCGGAATGCTCTGCAAAATGGCGCCGAACTTGCCGACGAAGGCCAGGCCGATGGCGAAGCAGGCCGCCCAGGTCATGATTTTCGGGTTGTAGTTCTTGGTCAGCATCACCGCGCCGGTGACTTCGGCATAGGTGGTGTTCGGCGGGCCGCCGAACAGGCCGGCGGCCGAAGTAGCCAGGCCGTCGCCGAGCAGGGTGCGGTGCAGGCCGGGTTTTTTCAGGTAGTCACGGCCGGTCACGCTGCCCACCGCGATTACTCCGCCGATGTGTTCGATGGCCGGCGCCAAAGCGACCGGGACGATGAACAGAATCGCTTGCCAGTTGAATTCCGGCGCGGTGAATTTCGGTAGTTCCAGCCATGGCGCGGCGGCAATCTTGGCAACATCGACCACGCCGAAATAGAACGACAGGGCAAAGCCGAGCAGCACGCCGGAAATGATCGGCACCAGGCGGAAGAAGCCTTTGCCGAATACCGCGACGATCAGCGTGACGAGCAGCGCTGGCATGGAGATCAGCAGCGCGGTGCGATAGGGAATCAGCTCGCTGCCGTCGCCAGCTTTGCCCATCGCCATGTTGGCGGCGATCGGCGCCATGGCTAGGCCGATGGAAATGATCACCGGACCGATCACCACCGGCGGCAGCAAGCGGTCGATGAAACCGGTGCCTTTGATCTTCACGGCGAGGCCGAGAAAGGTGTAGACGAAGCCCGCGGCGACCACGCCGCCCATGGTCGCGGCCAGGCCGAACTGGCCCTTGGCGAGGATGATCGGGGTGATGAAGGCGAAGCTGGAGGCCAGAAACACCGGAACCTGGCGGCCGGTGACGATTTGGAACAGCAAGGTGCCAAAGCCGGCGGTGAACAGCGCGACGTTGGGATCGAGGCCGGTAATCAGCGGCATCAGCACCAGCGCGCCAAAAGCGACGAAGAGCATCTGCGCGCCGGAAATCACCTGGCGCCAGAGAGGATCGTTGAATTCACTGCTCATCAATCAGGCGTCCTTCTGCTTGGTGCCGAAAATCTTGTCACCCGCATCGCCGAGGCCGGGAATGATGTAGCCGTGTTCGTTGAGGCGCTCATCGATCGAAGCGGTGAAGATGGTCACGTCCGGGTGCGAATTGGCGACGGCGCGGATGCCCTCTGGCGCGGCGACCAGCACCATGGCACGGATTTCCTTGCAGCCGGCTTTCTTCAACAGGTCGATGGTGGCGACCAGCGAGCCGCCGGTGGCGAGCATCGGGTCGATGATCAATGCCAGGCGTTCGTCGATCTCCGGTGCGAGTTTTTCCAGATAGGTGTGCGCTTCGAGGGTCTCCTCGTTGCGCGCAACGCCGACGGCGCTGACCTTGGCGCCGGGAATCAGGCTGAGCACGCCGTCGAGCATGCCGATGCCGGCGCGTAGGATCGGCACCACGGTGATCTTCTTGCCGGCGATTTTCTCCACGGTCACGGTGCCGCACCAACCCTTGACCTCGTAGTTTTCCAGAGGCAGATCCTGGGTGGCTTCATAAGTGAGCAGCGCGCCCACTTCCTGGGCCAGTTCGCGGAAGTTTTTCGTGCTGATGTCGGCGCGGCGCATCAGGCCGAGCTTGTGGCGGATCAGCGGGTGGCGGATCTCACGGATGGGCATGGCAAAGGTCTCCGGCGGGCTCGCAAAAAAAGTGCGTTAGAGTAAAGCATTGGCTATGCCAGTTAAGGGCATGACCGCATGGTCAGCGAAATTTCTTGGCTCTATGGGCAGGAGTCCGCCGTTCGGTTGCTCAGAGTATGGTCGACGTTGGTCTGCAGAGGGTTGCTCGGCAGTCAGCGGATGAGTACCTTTGCCGGCTTTTATCTTGACGCCCCGATCAACTTCCCTGGACGCCGACCGCTCCGCTCCAGCTGAAACCGAGGAAATTCCCATGTCCGTTGATCTCGCCCACATTCGCCAGGTGATGGCGGAAGCCGACTGCCTGTACCCCGAAGCCGAAGTGGAGGCCGCCATCGACCAGGTCGCCGAAGCCGTCAACGCGCAGCTGGCCGAGCGCAACCCGGTGGTGTTCTGCGTGATGAATGGCGGGCTGATCTTCGCCGGCAAACTATTGCCCAAGCTCAACTTCCCGCTCGAGCTGTCCTATCTGCACGCCACGCGCTATCGCAGCGAAACCACCGGCGGTGAGCTGTTCTGGAAGGCCAAGCCGGAAATTTCCTTCATCGACCGCGACGTGCTGATCATCGACGACATTCTCGATGAGGGTTACACGCTCGGTGCCATCGTCGACTTCTGCCGACATGCTGGGGCAAGCAACGTGCATATCGCCGTGCTGATCGACAAGGATCATGACCGTAAAGCGCGTCCGGACATGCAGGCCGATTACGTCGGCTTGTCGTGTGTCGACCGCTACCTCTTCGGCTACGGCATGGATTACAAGGGCTACTGGCGCAATGCGCCGGGCATCTATGCGGTCAAGGGACTGTAAACCGATGAGCAGCCCACGTTTTCTCGATCAAGCCTTGTTCGGTGAGCTGGCGGATCTAGCTGCGGCCAACCCGCGCGGCCGCCAGCACCATAATTTTCACGCCATGGAAGAGCCTTGCCACCGTCTGGCGGTTGGCTTGCAGCCCAATACCTACATCCCGCCGCATCGCCACCTGAGCGCCGACAAGGCGGAAACCCTGCTGGTGCTAAAGGGTCGGCTGGGTTTGCTGATTTTCAGCGTTGACGGCGAGCTGCTGGAGCAACGCGAATTGGTCGCCGGCGGCGATTGCGTCGGCGTCGACCTACCGCCTGGGGTATTCCACAGCTTGGTGGTGCTGGAGCCTGACACTCTGATGTTCGAGTGCAAGGCCGGCCCCTACCGTCCGGTGGGTGATGGCGAACTGGCCCCTTGGGCGCCGCGCGAAGGTGAGGCCGGCGCCCCGGCCTACTTGGCCTGGATGCGTTCGCTGTTCGCCTGAGCCGGTTCCGGGTTCAACCATTGCAAGGCCTTCTCGCGCGCTTGTTGCAGGTTGCGGACGAAGGCCAGCAGGCCGTCGGCGCGCTGCACCCCGGCGCGCCGCAACTTCAGGCGCACCTGCGCGGTGGTGCCGACCAGAATCAGGCCGATGCCCTGTTGGCGGTAATCGCGCAACACGTTATCCAGCGCCGCCAGGGCGGTCATGTCCAGCAGCGGCACCGCGCTCATCTCCACCACCACGACCCGTACCTCCGGATTGAAGCGGCGCAGCACGCTCAGTGCCTTTTCCGCGGCGCCGAAGAACAGCGGGCCGCGGATCGCATAGGCCTGCACATGCGCGGGCAGGTCGTGGAGCTCCCGGTACAGGCGCTTGGGCAATTCGGCGGTATCGGTCAGGTCGCTGATGCGCTTGATGAACAGGCCGGCCGCCAGCAGTAGGCCGACGCCCACCGCCATGACCATGTCGAACAGCACGGTGAGCGACAGACAGGTCAGCAGCACCAGCACGTCGTTGCGTGGAGCGATGCGCAGGGTGTGAGCGACATGGCGGGCCTCGCTCATGTTCCACGCCACCATCAGCAGCAGGGCCGCCAGCGCGGCCATCGGCAGATAGCTGAACAGCGGCGCGAGCAGCAGAATCGCCACCAGCACCACGCCGGCATGGATGATCGCCGCCAGCGGCGAACAGGCGCCGGCGCGGATGTTCGCGGCGCTGCGGGCGATGGCGGCCGTGGCGGTGATGCCGCCGAACAGCGGGGCGGCCAGATTGCCCAGGCCTTGGCCGAGCAGTTCGGCGTTCGGATCGTGTTTGCTGCCGGTCATTCCGTCGGCAACCACGGCGCACAGCAGTGATTCAATCGCGCCGAGTATGGCAATGGCGAAGGCCGGGGAGAGCAGTTGGCGAAACAGCTCGAAGGACAGGCGTAGCGGCTGGCCGTTAGCGTCGGGCAGCTGCCAGGGCCAGGCCAGGCTCGGCAGGAAGGGCGGGATGCCGGCGTGGGTCACGCCGTCGAGGCTGTAGCTGAAGCGTTCGCCGAGAGTCGCCACCGGCAGGCCGATGCGTTCCAGCAGCAGGCCGAACAGCGCGCCGACCGCGAGGGCGACCAGGTGCCCTGGCACCTTGGGCACCCAGCGCGGCCAGAGGATTAGCACCGCCAGGCAGACCAGCGCCACCAGGGCATCGCCGGCATGGGCACTGGGCAGAGCCAGCGCCAACGCCTGCAACTGCTCCACATAGTTCTGCGGCTGGCCGCCCGGCTGCAGGCCGAGCAGGTCCTTGAGCTGCAGAGTGGCGATGACGATGCCGATGCCGGCGGTAAAGCCCAGCGTCACCGGATAGGGAATGAACTGGATCAGCTTGCCGGCGCGCAGCAGGCCGAGGCTGATGAGGATCAGCCCGGCCAGCATGGTGCACAGCAGCAGGCCACCGAGGCCGAACTGCTGGGTGATCGGCAGCAGGATCACCACGAACGCGGCAGTCGGGCCGCTGACGTTGAAGCGCGAGCCGCCGGTCAGGGCGATCAGCGGGGCGGCGATCAGCACCGTGTACAGGCCATGCTGCGGCGCCACTCCGACGGCGATCGCCAGGGCCATGGCCAGGGGAATGGCGATGATGCCGACGGTAAGGCCGGCACTGATATCGCCGCGCAGGGCGCTCCAGCCATAACCGGCGCGCAGCACCTGGCGCCAGGCGGCGAACAGCGGTGGCAAAGTCATAGTCCTTCCCCCAGACAATTGCCGGCAGTATAGGCGGCGGAGCCTGGCCCGTGGCCTCGACTCTGGTCGGCTTGTTGGTGGGCTAAACCCGCGTGCTAGGGTGTCTGGCTGATTTGCCCGGGGGCGAAAGCCTGAAGAAACCCAGCTACGCCCCCAAGACCCGGATGCTCAGCCTGAACTATCCGCCGACCCAATACCGCGTACGTATTGCCGGTTCCTCAGCTCCCAACGGCCATGTCTGGGCCGACCTGCATACCGGCGTGCAGCGCGCGCGTTGAGCCGCGCTGCGGCGTGGGGGTAAACTGCGCGCCCGAAGTTATCCGGTCAGTGGGTGGGAGTGAGCGATGCGCAAAGACAAGAAACAGGTGATTGGCGAAGAGGTCGGCGACGAGCAGATCAAGCTGTTCCTCGCGGTGGAGCCGGGCGATGCCACGCCGCCGTCGCTGCACAAGCTGGTCAAGGCCTATCGCGGTCTGCGCGTTGATGACTTCGAGCGTTTCGTAGGCTTCTTCGTGGCCGCTGGCTACGACCTGAGCGCCAAGGATGACCAGGGCAATGACTTCATCGCCCTGATCCGCGACCAGCGTCAGGCTGAGCCCTATATTGAAGTGATCGAAGCCGCCCGCGGTTAAGTCAGAATCGATGTAAAAAAGCCCGCGAACATCGCGGGCTTTTGCTGTCAGCTCCTAAACCGGGTGTGCCCGTCAACTTTGGGAGCTTCGTTATGCAAGTCGAACCGTATCTATTCTTCAATGGTCGCTGCGAAGAGGCGATGGCGTTCTACGGCAAAGCCATCGGCGCGAAAACCTCCTACCTGATGCGCTTCAAAGAGGCTCCGGAGGCCGAGAGCAACGGCTCTAACGATCCGGAAAAAATCATGCATGCCAATCTGCAGATCGGCGCCAACCAGATCATGTGTTCGGACGGCATGAATGAGGGCCCGACCAATTTCGCCGGTTTTAGCTTGTCGATTGCCGTTACCAGCCCGGAACAGGCGAAACAGTTGTTCGATGCGCTGGCGGACGGTGGTCAGGTAACCATGCCGCTGCAGCAAACCTTCTGGGCGAAAAGCTTCGGCATGCTGGTCGACCGCTTCGGCGTGCCATGGATGATTAACTGCGAGCAGTGACAGTCGGTTGGCTCACCATCCCAGTGGGCATAAAAAAACCGCCCGAGAGGGGCGGTTTTTTTAGGGCGCAGCAGGCGTCAGACGCTGGCTGCAGCAACCGAGCTCTTGTTGGCCAACTGCAGCAGTTGATCGCTGTGCTCGCTGACCTTGCGGTACAGCTCGGCATCGCTTTCCAGGGTTTTTTCCCGCGCCGGGAAGATTTCCGCCAGTTTGCCGACCCACTCGTCACGGGCCTTGCCGGCGAAGCAGCGCTCGATCAGCTCGAGCATGATCGACACGGTCACCGACGCGCCCGGCGAGGCGCCGAGCAGGGCGGCGATGGAGCCGTCTTCAGCCGCGACCAACTCGGTACCGAACTGCAGGATGCCGCCTTTTTTCGGGTCTTTCTTGATGATCTGCACGCGCTGGCCAGCAATCTCCAGGCGCCAGTCCTCGGTCTTGGCATCCGGGTAGAACTTGCGCAGGGCGTCCAGACGCTGTTCCTGGGACTGCATCACTTCCTTGATCAGGTAGCGGGTCAGGTCCATGTTGTCGCGCGCCACGGCCAGCATCGGGCCGAGGTTGCTCGGCCGCACCGACAGCGGCAGGTCGAGGAACGAGCCGTGTTTGAGGAACTTGGTGCTGAACCCGGCATACGGGCCGAACAGCAGGGAGGTCTTGCCGTCGACGACGCGCGTGTCGAGGTGCGGAACCGACATCGGCGGGGCGCCGACTTCGGCCTGGCTGTAGACCTTGGCCTGATGCTGTTTGACCACTTCCTGGTTGTCGCAGCGCAGCCATTGGCCGCTCACTGGGAAACCACCGAAGCCTTTGCTTTCCGGGATGCCGGACATCTGCAGCAACGGCAGAGCACCACCGCCAGCGCCGAGGAACACGAAGCGCGCGTTGACTTCGCGAGCCTGGCCGCTCTGGGTGTCTTTGATTTCGACGCGCCAGCCGTTAGCGGTGCGTTGCAGGCCGGTTACTTTCTGGTTGCACTTGACCTCGGAAGCGGTCTGCTTGTTCAGGTAACCGAGCAGTTGGCTGGTCAGTGCGCCGAAGTTGACGTCGGTGCCGCCCAGCACGCGAGTCGCGGCGATGGGCTCGTCGGCCGGCCGGTTGGCCATCATCAGCGGCATCCACTCGGTCATGGTGGCGCGGTCTTCGCTGTATTCCATCTCGGCGAAAGCATGGTGCTTGCTCATCGCGGCGAAACGGTTCTTGAGGAAGTTCACACCCTTGGCGCCACGCACGAAGCTCAGGTGCGGGATCGGGTTGATGAATTCGCGCGGCGAGGTGAAGGCACCTTTGGCGATCAGATAGGCCCAGAACTGTTTCGACACCTCGAACTGGGTGTTGATGTTCACGGCTTTCTTGATGTCGACCGAGCCGTCAGCCGCTTCCGCCGTGTAGTTCAGCTCGCACAGGCCGGCGTGGCCGGTGCCGGCGTTGTTCCAGGGGTTGGAGCTTTCGATCGCTCCGGACTCCTGCAACTCGACGATTTCAAGTTTGATGCCGGGGTCGAGCTCTTTCAGCAGCACGGCCAGGGTGGCACTCATGATGCCAGCGCCTACCAGCAACGCGTCCACGGTTTCAATTTCGTTCTGCGCCATTAACGCTTCTCCAAGATCTACAGCACTAGATTGACGACATATGCCTGCGCGCGATGTTCAGCGCAGGGTATGTGAAGGCCGGAAGTGTCGAGAGCAGGAAGGGGGATCGTTAAGGGTGCACTGGTCAGCCGCAAAACTATTCATCTGTCGCCACACTCTTGTGAAGTTGATAACCCGTTTTTTCACGCTCTTTTGGAGTCGTGAACCTCAAAGATCGTGCGCGTGCGGTGCGCTGTCGGCACCCGTGCGGCGTTGTGCGCCAAGGGGTGAAGGCAGTCGGCAACCGTGTGGGGCAGCACGAAGTGGGCGGCTCTACTGTGGGCGAAGCGGCTGATGCTGAACGCGTCAGAATAAGTGCGGGGCCCGATCAGGAGACGTCCTTATAATCGGGGCGCGATTATAACGGTGAAATCGGCAAAGTTGGGCGTTTACGCTGACTTTTCTTTGCCGCGGCTCAGGCTGCCCGCGGCAAACGGCGCGGGCTCTGGGCGATTTGCGGGCGGCGGTGGGCGCTGGCGGGCAGGGGCTGGTGCAGCCAGGAGAGGCGTGATTCATTGACTTCAACCCAGCCAGCGCCTTGCGGGGCCATGCGCGCGTGGCGCAGCGCGCGGCAGATGCCTTGTGCATCGAGCAAGGCGTAATGGCGCCATGGGCTTGGCCAGAAAGACAACAGGCTGAGCAGATTCATGGCGCGGTCTCTGGTAGTGGCGATGCCGGCTTTATCCCATGGCCGCGTGACGCCCGTATGACAGGAACCGCTACGTCGCCGCCGGGTCGAAATGTTCGGCGCTGTTAGACGTTTGCAGCGCTGGGTATACTGCCCGCCGGTTTTTTAGCCCGATTTCCTTTTGGAGAGATGAGCATGTTGCATCGTTTGTTGTTTGGTTTGATCGCTGTCACCGGCCTGACCCTGGGCGGTTGTGCCCTCAGCCCGCAACAACTCAGCCCGCAGCCCAAGCTGACCAGCTCCCTGACCGCGGTCGGTCAAGGTCAGCCAGTGGTGGTGCGGGTGGTTGATGGTCGTCCTTCGCCGTCGCTGGGTACCCGCGGTGGTTTGTATGCGGAAACCAGCGCGATCACCGTCACCAGCGCCGATATCGTCCCCAAGCTGCAGGCCCAGGCCGAGGCCGCGGTGCGTTTGCTCGGCTACACGCCGACGCCGAACGCTTATAACGCGCCGCAGCTGACCCTGACCTTGGCCGAGCTGAAGTATCAGTCGCCGAAAGAAGGCATGTACGTCACCGAGGCGAACATCAGTGCCTCGTTCCGCGCCGATGTGCAGAACGCTAGCCGTCGCTACAGTGGCCGTTACGGCGCTTCGCTGAATCAGCGCTTCGGTACCGCGCCGAATGAGCAGACCAACACCAAGCTGGTCGGCGATGTGCTCAGCGATGCCATGACTCGGGCGTTCAAAGACCCGACTATTGGCCAGATGCTCGGTCAGTGAGGCCGCGCGGATAACTCATCGCGAATTAACGGAAAAGCCCGGCTCGACCGGGCTTTTTTGTGCCTGACGGATTCTTCGGCGCTCAGTCTGGTTGTTCGTACAAGGCCAGTTGCGAGATGCCGGTAAGCAGGTCGGCCTCGGGCAATTCGGGGTGCAGATGGCCGCCGAGGGCGCAATAGGTCAGCCAATTGCAGTCCTGGACATTAATGGCGAACGCGTCGATCAGCGCCTGTTGTTCGTCGCTGTGGGCGATCCGGTACAGCGGGTCCTGATTGTGCGCATGCAGCATGGCCGAGCTCCGGCTGGCGAGGGAGCAGCAAGGCTGCCGATCCGTGATGACAAGGCCATGACAGACGCCTGGCAGTCCGTCGGAAACGACGCGCGGCGCAGAATCGCTCGGGTAGACTGCGCCGCCATATCCTGACCGCCAGATCAATTTGGCGCGGTTGCCTTTCCGGTAGTGTGCTCGCCACCGTTTACCTAAGCGGAGTTTTCTCGATGTCGTTGCAGGTGCTCTGGAGCCTTTTGCAGGCCTATCCCGCCCACGTGATCAATGGTCTGGCGCTGTTTTTTGCGGTCGCCGGTAGTTGGCTGCTGCTCGCCACCCGTCTTCGCGAGCATCGCGCCCTGGCGCGCCTGGCCATCGATAGCGAGCTGCAGACGCTGGACGATGAGACCAACCTGCTGGTGGACGGACGCACCCTGCGCATCAATCGCTTCTTCACGCGTTTCGGCGGGCTATGTCTGGTTGCTGCGCTGTTGCTGTCCTGGGCGAGCACTCAGTTGTAACGGCAATTACGCATACAAAAACGGCGACCCTGAGGTCGCCGTTTTGCGTTACAGCTCCAGCCCAGCGGTGATCCGGTAGTGATTTCGCACCGGATTGGCGTATTGCAGGATCAGGTACGGACGCTGCTCGGCAGGGCAGACGGCCAGGCGCTTTTGCCATTCGGCCTGGGCAGCGGCCAGCTCGGCGGCGGGGAACAGTTCCGCAGCGCTCGGTACCGCGAGTGCCGGATCGCGCTGATCCCACTGGGCGTAGGCCAGGTAATGCACGGGAAACAGGCGATAACTGCTGAGAATCTGCCGGTCGATTTCGCTGGCCAGCAGCTTGGCGTCGGCGGGCGGCGCGCTGATTGGCGCGCAGAAGCTCAAGTGCACGCGGCCTTTGTAGCCGGTGATGCCCAGGCCGATGCTCTGGTCATCCTCGCCCGGTACCTTGGTGTAATCCCCGGTGCTGGCGCGGATATACAGCTCGCGGGCCTTGGCTTGGTCGCAGGGATCGTATTCGTAGCTGATCGCCACCGGCGTCACGCGCAGCTCGCGCACCACGTCGGCAAACGCCTCGTTTTTGCGGCTCATGTGGAACATCTTGAGGATCGCCGAGTCGGTACGGTCGTCGCCGTCTTTGGCACGCCCCTCGGCTTGGGCGATCCACACCGATTCGCCGTCCGCGCGGATTGAATGATTGATGTAGGCCGACAGCAGCTGGAACGCCGCCAGCTTCTCGCGGCGATTGCTCAGTGAGCGGTGCACGATAAAGCTCTTGTTCAGACGCATCAGGTCGCTGACATACGGCTTCTGCAGCAGGTTGTCGCCAATGGCGATGCGCGGGGTTGGCAAACCGGCGTGGTACACCGCGTAGTTGACGAACGCCGGGTCCATGACAATGTCGCGGTGGTTGGCGAGGAACAGATAGGCGCTGCCGGCCTGCAGCTGTTCGACGCCGGAATAGCTGATGCCATCGGTGGCGCGCTCGATGGTGTGGTCGACGTAGGGTTCGACTTTATCCTGCAGGCGGGCCACCGAATCGATGCCGTTGAACTCGCGTTTCAACCGATGAGCTATAAGAGGTTTAAGCAGCCAGCCAAACGATTTGGCCAGCCGCGGAAAGCGGAAGCGCGTGATGATTTCCAAGAATGCCTGATCGGTCAGCAGGCGCGCCAGCACCGCGGGGACTTCGGCGTCGGCGTAAGGTCGGATGGCATCGAATTCGCCCATCATGTTCTCTTGTTTGTGCGTGCGGTGATGAAAAAGCAACAGGCTCTAGCAGGCCGTTGAAAAACGTAGCGAGCGAAGGCTAGACAAGGCGAAATCAGGCGAAAAAGCGCAGTTTACGAGTGGTAAATGAGCATTTTGAGCCTGATTTCAACGCGGTATAGCCGAGCGCAGTAGTTTTTCAACGGCCTGCTAAGCGGAGGTCGAAAATAGACCGGCCGAGTATACGGCAAGTCACAACCGGAGGCCGCGATGCTGGAAACGCAGGCGTATCAGTGCCCTTACTGCGGCGAGCCGGTCGAGGCGTTGCTGGATTTGTCGGGCGGCGATCAGCAATACATCGAGGATTGCCCGGTGTGCTGTCGGCCGATCGTCTTCGACTTGCGCAGCGACGGTATGGAATGGTCCCTGGACGTGCGTACGGAGAACGATTGATGCAGCGAATCTATGATCCGCAGGATTTGATCGAGGCCGAACTACTGGTCGGCATGTTGGCCAGCGAGGGCGTCGATGCGCATGTGGTCGGTGGCCACCTGCTCGGTGCGATTGGCGAGCTGCCGGCGTGCGGCTTGCTGGGTCTGCTGGTGGTCAACGAGCAGGCCGAGCGCGCGCGCAACCTGATCGCTGCGTACAATACCGCGCAGCCTCTGCCGGGCGATGAGCCCGATAGCTTTCCCGGCGTGTTGCTCTGCTGAGAACCTGCCTCGATCTGCGGTGTGTCGGCGATACGGCGTTAGAGCTAGCCTCAGAACGCAGCTTGCCGCTAGTGCGCTTCGGCCGTTGCAGTCTTCCATTTTCCTTTTGAAGAGTTGTTCCGCCCATGTGTGGACGTTATGCCCTGTTCCGCTGGTCGCCCGCATTTGCGGCGTTACCCGGTTTCCCGGCGGACCAGCAGCCGGCCTGGAGCATTGCTCCGAACAGCCAGGTGCTGCTGGTGCGCAGCGTGGGTGGGCAACGTCAGCTCGAGCGGGTGCGCTGGGGGTTGACGCCGGCTTGGCTGACCGACTTGACCAAGACCCCGGCGCAGGCGCGCGCGGAAACCCTCGCCGAGCAGCCGATGTTCCGTGAGGCGTTCGTCGCGCGTCGCGGTCTGCTGCCGGCCAACGGTTTCTATGAGTGGCGGGGGAGCGTGCGCAAGCGCCCGTACTGGCTGACTGGCGAAGCACCGACGCTGTACTTCGCGGCGCTTTGGGAAGCCTACCCGGTCAGCGGTCATACCTACCTGAGCGCGGCCGTGGTGACGTTAGCGGCGGCCAATCAACGCCGACCGCTGATCCTCGATGAGGCCGGTCAGGCCGCCTGGCTAGCGGCGGAAACAGCGTTGCCCGAGCTGCATGGGCTGCTCTGCCAAGCACAGCCGCAACTGCGCGAACGGCCGCTGGCCACCCTGGTCAATGATCCCAAGCTCAATGGGCCGGAGTGCCTGACGCCGGCCTAAAGGTGGGGTGGCCATCGCGAATGAATTCGCTCCTACGATTCAGGTACGGAGCCGTAGGAGCGGCCCATGGCCGCGAAGACCTCCGTTCCCCTACACCTTGAACTGATTGATCAGGCGGCGCTGCTGTTCGGCCAGTTTGGTCAGTTCGGCGCTGGCCTGGCTCGACTCGTCGGCGCCGCTGGCGACCTGGTTGGCAACTTGGCCGATGGTGGTGACGTTACGGTTGAGATCCTCGGCCACCGCGCTTTGCTGTTCGGCGGCGCTGGCGATCTGAATGTTCATGTCATTGATCACCGACACCGCCTGGGTGATCGATTCCAGCGCGTGCGCTGCTTCACTGGCCTGTTGCACGCTGTTCTCGGTCTTCGCCTGACTGTCTTCCATGACCTTCACCACCTCACGGGTACCGTGCTGCAGCTGCTGGATCATGCTCTGGATTTCTTCGGTGGCTTGCTGGGTCTTTTGCGCCAGGTTGCGGACTTCATCGGCGACCACCGCGAAGCCACGTCCTTGCTCGCCCGCGCGCGCCGCTTCGATGGCGGCGTTCAAGGCCAGCAAGTTGGTCTGCTCGGCGATGCCGCGAATGGCGACGAGGATCGCGTTGATGTTCTCGCTGTCCTTGGCCAGGGTCTGCACCACGCCGACTGCACGGCCGATTTCGTTGGCCAGCGCGCTGATCGAGTGGGCGGTGCCTTGCACCGTGAGCTTGCCGTGACTGGCCGCCTGGTCGGCATGATTGGCTGCTTCGGCCGCCTGGCTGGCATTGCGCGCGACATCCTGCGCGGTGGCAGTCATCTCGTGCACCGCGGTGGCGACCAGTTCGATCTCCGAGAGCTGTTTCTGCACGCCCTGGTTGGTGCGGATGGCGATGTCGGCGGTGTACTCCGAGGAGTCGCTGACCTTCTGCACCGAGCCGACCACCTGGCCGATCATGGTTTGCAGTTTGCTCAGAAAGGTATTGAAGCCGCTGGCGATCAGGCCCAGCTCATCGACGCGATCGCTGTGCAGGCGGCGGGTCAGGTCGCCTTCGCCCTGGGCGATATCGTCGAGCATGGCGACCATCTGCTTGAGCGGTCGCGCGATGCCGTGGCCGACCATCCAGACCACCAGCAGGCCCAGTCCGGCGACCAGCAGGCCGATCAGAATCATGCCCAGGGTGTCTTCTTCGCGCTGCTCGGCCAGATCCTTCTGCATCGCGGTCAGCTCGGCGAAAACCGCCTGCTGGGGAATTTGCAGCATCAGCGTCCAGCGGGTATCGGTGCCCGCCACGCTGAATGGCAGATACAGCTCGAGGTGACCATGTTCTGGGTCTAAATCGAATTTGGCCTCATCGATTTGCAGGTTCTTGAGGTTCTTCAGCTCGTTGGCATCCAGCGCATTGGTTGCCGTGGCCCCGAGTTTGCTCGGGTCCTTGGTGTAGGCGACCAGTCGATCGTTGCTGGAGATCAGGGCCATTTCCCCAGCACCGTCGTACAGCTGCTGGTCGGCCTTGACCAGCAGTTGCTGGATGAACTCCAGTGACAGGTCGGCGCCGGCAACACCCTTGAACTCGCCGTTGACCAGAATCGGCGCGTTGAACGAGGTGAGCATGATCTTTTTGCCGTTCAATTCGTCGGGGGTCGGGTCGATGGCGCAGTTACGCTTGCTCTGCTTTGGACACAGGTAGTACTCGCCTTCGCGTACGCCGGTGGACAGTACCTTTTCGCTGTCCATGCTGGCACCGAGGGTTTCCAGCTTCAGGCTGCCATCGCTGTCGCGGAACCACCAGGGCATGAAACGTCCACTCGCGTCATGGCCTGGTTGGTTGGCGTAAAGGGCGTCGCTGGCATCGATGGCATTTGGCTCCCAACCCACATAGGCATCCAGCAGCTTGGGATTGCCGTGCAGAGTCTGCTGCACTAGCCGGGACAGTTCCTCGCGGCTGATACCCAGCTGCGCATCGCCGTTGGCGTCGGTTTTACCCATCAGCACATTGCTTTGCGCCAGGCTGCTGGCGATGGTCATCGGCAGGTCCAGCTCACGCTGGATTTGACTGGCCTGGGCACGGGCCAGGGCGGTCAGGCGACCTTCAATCAGCTGCTGAAGCTGCTTCTGCGTACGCTCCTCGACCAGGGCCTGGGTACGACCGCTGGCGAACAGTGCATACAGCACCAGGGCGATCACGACGGCCAGGACACTCGCGCCAGCCAACGCGGCAACGGAAAACTGAATGGATCTGAATTTCATGCGGCACCACAAGTCGATTGCAATCGGTGGCCGGTTATCGGCAGGTGGCAAATAAGTCATGAGTACAGCGGTGAGAAAAATGAATACCGTTGGTCTATTCGCTCAATACGCCGGCGGTTGCCCGGGCAATTGACGGCGCCTAGCATGTCGTCCTCGTTCACTGGAGAGTCACCATGGTTTCCTTGTTTCGTCTTGGCGGGTTGAGCGCAGCGTTGCTGCTGGCAGGTTGTCAGGCGGTGAATACCACCAGCGGCGGCGCCGTTGGCGTCGAGCGCAAACAGTACATGTTCAGCATGCTGTCGACCGACCAGGTCAATCAGATGTATGCCCAGTCCTATCAGCAAACCCTGAGCGAAGCCTCGGGCAAGGGCGTGCTGGACAAAAACAGCGCGCAGTCCCGCCAGGTCGATAACGTCGCGCGCCGCTTGATCGCCCAGGCGCCGGTGTTCCGCCCGGACGCCGCGCAGTGGGACTGGCAGGTCAATCTGATCGATAGCCAAGAGCTCAACGCCAACTGCGGGCCGGGCGGCAAGATCATCGTCTACAGCGGCCTGATCGATCAGCTCAAACTTAGCGATGACGAATTGGCCGCGGTGATGGGCCACGAAATCGCCCACGCCCTGCGCGAGCATGGCCGCGAGGCCATGTCCAAAGCCTACGGCGTGCAGATGGCCAGCCAGATCGGCGCCGCGATGGGCGTTGGCGCGGGCAGCATGCAGATGGCCAACATGGGCGTGGAGTACCTGATGACTCTGCCCAACAGCCGCAGCAATGAGAACGAGGCTGACTTGATCGGCCTGGAGCTGGCGGCCCGCGCCGGCTACAACCCCAACGCCGCGGTCACCCTGTGGAACAAGATGGCCCAGGCCAGCGAAGGCGCGCCGCCGGAGTTCATGAGCACCCACCCATCGTCCGGCAGCCGCATCTCCGCGTTGCAGGCGGCGATCCCCAAAGTGATGCCGCTGTATGAGCAGGCCAAAGGCCGTCAATGACTGCTGGTGTATCGAAAAATGCCGTCCTAGACTGCTCGCTTCGGGTTGAAGGCAAGGAGCTGTCGTGAAGATTGGCGTTCTGGGGGCGACCGGTTTGCTCGGTCATCATTGCGCCCGCGCGGTGCGGGCGGCCGGCCACCAATTGGTGCTGATCCACCGGCCATCCTCACGCATCGAGCGGTTGGCCTATCTCGAGCCGGAATACCGCTCCGCCGAGTTGCTCGATCACCAGGCCCTGAGCCGCGCCTTGCAGGGGCTGGACGGGGTGATGTTCTGCGCCGGTTACTACCCCACCAAGCCGCGGCGCTGGCAGGACGATGTGTCCAACGCGTTGAGCCGCAGCAAGCACTTCTACGCGGCCTGTCAGGCCGCACGGGTACCGCGGATTCTCTATGTCGGCGCGGCCATCGCCTTGCCACGCCATCCACGGGGCCTGCCAGGGCATGAAGGGTTGTTCCACGAAGCCATGCCGAGCTGGCGCAATGCCTATCTGCTGAGCAAGTGGGCGCTCGACGAGCAGGCCCGCGAGCAGGCGCGTAGCGGTTTACCAGTGGTGATCGGCATTCCTGGTATGAGCCTCGGCGAATTCGATGTCGGACCGAGCACCGGGCGTTTGATTACCGCCATGAGCAACGGCCTGATGAGCCGTTACGTATCGGGCCAGCGCAACCTGATCGATGCCAGCGATGCCGGGCGCGGTTTGCTGTTGGCATTGGAGAAAGGGCGCATTGGCGAGCGCTATCTGCTCACCGGGCACAACATCGATATGCGCGAACTGACTGGGCGGGTCGCGGCGTTACTGGGTGTGCCGGCGCCGACCCCGTTGCCATTGCCGGCCGCCAAGCTACTCGCCGGGCTCGGTCGAGTGCGTTATCGACTGACCGGCAAGCTGCCGTTGCTGGACGACACGACGATTGCGGTGATGGCGGGCGGGCAGTATCTGGATGGCCAGAAAGCCCGTGACGAACTCGGCTTTGTCGCCGAAACGTCGGTGGAAGAGACGCTGACCCGCACCATCCAGTGGTTTCGGGCCAACGGCTATCTGAACTAATCGGCGGACGCTGCTTTACGGCAGGGCGGTTTCCGCCAGCGGGCGAGACTGCAGCCCCAGCTGAGCGCGGAAGCTTTCCATGTCGAACATGGTGCAGATTTCTTCGATCAAGCCGTTGCTGCCGATGGTCCAGCAGGCCATGGCGGAAATACTCAACACCTTGTCGCTGACCGGATAGCCAAACGCCGGTTTGCTGATAGTGCCGATCAGCGTGCTCCAGCTGAACACCTTGTTGCCCTCGGCCAGGCACTCCTCGACCACCACCTCCAGATCCGGCATGGCACCGCGGATTTCCTGAACCAGAGCGACGAAAGCGGCGCTATTTATGGGGTGACCGGCAAACGAGCTTTTGTACAGAAAGGTCTTGCTGTGTAGGTGCTCGGCGAGAGCCAGCCGCCCACGATTCCAAGATAGATCGATGTGCTGGCGAATCAGCCGTTTCATGTCGTCCAGGGTCATCCGTTACTCCAGAGTGCGTCGAGGAAGAGGCTTCGACGCACTCTAGCAGTGCGGATCGGAGCGGCATTGGCCGAAACGCCGCTCTGCCGGCGTCAGGGTCAGGTCAGATGAAGCCGCTCAGTTGCAAGGCGTGGTAGCCGGCAGCTGCCGCCAGAATGGCGAAGGCGATGGCAGCAATCTTGCGAATCAGATCCAGCGGTAAGCGCTCGGCGGCAAAGTTGCCCGCTAGTACCACCGGTACGTTAGCCAGCAGCATGCCCACCGTGGTGCCGATCACTACCATCAGCAGGTGCGGGTATTGCGCGGCGAGCATCACCGTGGCGATCTGCGTCTTATCGCCCATCTCGGCCAGGAAGAAAGCGATCAGGGTGGTGAGGAACGGGCCATAGCGTTTGAATTTCGAGGCTTCGTCGTCATCCATTTTGTCCGGCACCAGCGTCCATAGCGCCACGGCGGCGAACGAGGCAGCCAGAATCCAGCTGAGGGTCACGGCGGAGAAGAAACTGGCGACCCAGTTGCCGATGGCGCCGGCGGCGAAATGGTTGGCCAGGGTCGCGGCGACGATCCCGGCGATGATCGGCCAGGGCTTGCGAAAGCGTGCGGCCAGCAGCAGGGCGAGCAGCTGCGTCTTATCACCGATTTCGGCGATGGCAACGATTCCGGTAGGGACCAGTAGGGATTCCAGCATCAGACTTCCTAAGGGGCGGGTCGACTAATCACATATGACACGTACGCCTGCCCACCCCGGGTCAGGTCATTCGTGTCATAGGTCTTGTCAAACCGCGAGCCTGTCTGAGCAGGCTTGGGTCGTACGCGCCATGGTCTGTGGACCAAGTATGTTGACGCGTACCATACGAGCAGGGCGCTCGTGGGAGACTACTCCCCTAGGACGGGGTGCATTGTGCCCAAGACGTGGGGGGTGAGCAACTTTTTGCTCACTCTTGCTCGTGGGCCGAGCGTACGTTCATTTCCTCGTAGCGCACGAATTGCGAGTGATTTTTCAGCCGATAGCCCCACCAGATGGCGAGGAACAGCGGCAAGCTGATGTACGTGGCGACCAGCCCGGCCCAGTCGATCTGCTCGCCAAAGAAGGCCTGATAGTTCTGCCCGAGGGTAATCGCCAGACACAGGCAGAAGGCGAACAGCGGGCCGAATGGAAACCACTTGGCGCGATAGGGCAGCTCGTTGAGATCGCCGCCTTGCAGCACGAAGCCCTTGCGGAAGCGGTAGTGGGAGATGGCAATACCCAGCCAAACGATGAAGCCGCACATTCCCGAGGTATTCAGCAGCCAGGTGTACACTGTCTTGTCGCCGACGAAGCTGGTGAGGAAGCACAGCGCACCGATCAGCGTGGTCGCGTACAGCGCGTTGCGTGGCACGCCGTTCTGCGACAGGCGGCTGAACAGCTTGGGCGCCTTGTGCTGCACGGCCATGGTGTAAAGCATGCGCGCCGAAGCATACATGCCGGAGTTACCGGCCGAGAGGATCGCCGAGAGGATCACCGCGTTCATTACCCCGGCCGCCGCAGCCAGCCCGGCGCGCTCGAACAGCAGGGTGAATGGCGAAGTGCTGATGCTCGCATCGCCGGTCTTCAGCAGGTTGGGGTCGGTATACGGAATCAGCATGCCGATGACGAAGATCGACAGGATGTAGAACATCAGGATGCGCCAGAACACCTGGCGGATCGCCACCGGAATGGTCTTCTGCGGGTTCTCCGACTCGCCGGCGGCGACCCCGATCAGCTCGGTGCCCTGGAACGAGAAGCCGGCAATCATCGCCACCCCGACCATCGCCTGCAGGCCGCCGACGAAGGGCGCGTCGCCACTGGTGAAGTTGCTGAATCCGGGCGAGTCGATGCCATGCATGATGCCGATGATGCTCGCCAGGCCGACGCCGATGAAGATCACCACGGCGATCACCTTGATCAGCGCGAACCAGAACTCGCTCTCACCGAAACCCTTCACCGAGAAGAAGTTGAGCAAGAACATCAAGGCGAGAAATATCGCGCTCCAGTACAGGCCGGGCACGTCGGGGAACCAGAAGCTCATCACCAATTGCGCCGCGACCAGCTCGGCGGCGATGGTCACCGCCCAGTTGTACCAATAGTTCCAGCCCATGGCGAAGCCGAAACCCTCGTCGATGAAGCGACTGCCATAAGTGCAGAACGAGCCGGAGTCCGGAATGTAGGCGGCCAATTCGCCCAGGCTGGTCATCAGGAAGAACACCATCAGGCCGATCAGCGCGTAGGCCAGCAGTGCGCCGCCGGGGCCGGCGGTGGCCACCGTGCTGCCGGAAGCAACGAACAGCCCGGTGCCGATCGAGCCGCCGATGGCGATCATGTTCAGGTGGCGTGGTTTCAGCGAACGCTTGAGTTGCGGTGGGGTCTTTTCCGGCGATTTGGCGAAGATTAGCGCGGCTTCACGGGTGACGGTCTTCAAGACAACCTCGATAACAGGGGGCATGCGGCAGTGCGCCGATCCGTTGGCTTCATGGAGTGTGCGTGCTGATTGTACAAAAGCAAGTGGGCGGGCTTGATGGGAAGATGCAGGCGAAGGTAAACCGTAGGGCGGGTTAGGCGCGCCACGGAGTATTGATTGAGCGCCGATATGAGCGCGCCGTAACCCGCCGCTTGGTGTCCGGGCAGACAGCGCTGGTGGGTTACGCCGCGCTCGGAGGCCGTGATGAATTTAGGCCTCTCGGTATGGCGCTGCTAACCCACCCTACGCTTTGCGCCGCGCGCGGTAGATGCGGAAGCCGTCGCCGCTGGCGAGGGTCTGGCAGGCGCCGAGGTACTGCTCGATCAATGGCGGGTATTTGAGAAAACTGTTGGCCACCAGGCGCAACTCGCCTCCGGGCTGCAAATGGCGGGCGGCCTCGCGCAGCAGATCTTCGCTGGCCTGGTAATGGGTATGCACGCCCTCGTGGAACGGCGGATTACTGAGAATCGCGCTGAGCTCTAGCGGCGCGGCGGCGATGCCGTCACCGCACAGTACCTCGGCGTCCAGCGCATTGGCGGCCAGGGTCAGACGGCTGCTGGCGGCGGCGAAGGCATCGACGTCCAGCATGGTCACCCGGTTGTGTGGGTAGCGGCGCTTGAGCACCGCACCCAGGACTCCTGCGCCGCAACCGAAATCGAGCAAATGTCCGGCTGGCAGATTGTCGAGCTGACCGAGCAATAGCGCGGTGCCGCGATCCAGGCGGCCATGGCTGAACACCCCGGGCAGGCTGACCACCTGCAGTGGGCCATCCTCCAGCGGCAATTCATAACGGCGCGCCAACCCTTCGAGATCGGGCGCGGCGGGCGTCTGCTCGACCTGCACCTTCCACAATTGGCAGTGCCGCGCGCTATCGAGCTTGTACGGCTGGCCGAAGGGTTGCAGTTGCTTGGCCGCGCGCTCGATACCGGCGCGTTTCTCGCCGACCAGGAACAGTTCGGCGCCGGGCAGGCGCGCGGCCAGGGCGGTGAGCAGGTAATCGGTGAGTTCGCGGGATTTCGGCAGGAACAGTACGGCGGCGCTGAATGCGGTTGCCGGTGGTGCGACGCCGAACTGGCTGCGACCGGTGAAGCGTTGCTCGAGTCGCGCCTGATCGCCGGCGTGCCAGCTCCAGCCCTGGGCGTGCGGCAACTCGGCGAGCAAATCGTCAGCTGGTAAGCCGGCCAGCAGCAGGTTGCCGCCGAACAGTTCGGCTTGGCGCAGCAGCACTTCGCTTCGCGGGTCCATAGGCGTTCTCCGATTAAAACCGCAGCTAGAAAATAAAGCCGCGCAGCTTAGCCGACCACGCGGATCGGTGCACCGGCGAAGAAGGCCTGGGCATTTTCGCTCAACTGACCAACGATGCGTTGGCGCGCCTCGCGGCTGCCCCAGGCGTTGTGCGGGGTGATGATCAGTCGCGGGATGTCGCCGGCCAGCAGTGGATTGCCCTGGCGCGGCGGCTCTTCGGTCAACACATCGGTGGCCGCACCGCCCAGGTGACCGGCGCGCAAGGCATCGGCCAGCGCCTGTTCGTCGATCAAGCCGCCCCGTGCGGTATTGATCAGCAAGGCGCTGGGTTTCATCAGCCGTAGCTCGGCGGCGCCGATCAGGTTGCGGGTTTGTTCGTTGAGTGGGCAGTGCAGGGTCAGGGCATCCACCTGCGGCAGCAATTCGCTCAACGGCAGGCGCCCGTCGCGCGCCGGGCGGCCGGGCAGCTGACCGAGCAACACGCGCATGCCCAGCGCTTCGGCGAGCTTGGCCACCGCGCCGCCCAGTTCGCCATGTCCGAGCAGGCCGAGGGTCTTGCCTTGCAACTCGATGATCGGGAAATCCAGCAGGCAGAACTGGCTCGCCTGCTGCCAGCGCCCGGCCCGTACCGCGTCGTGGTAGTCGGGCAGGCGGGTGGCGAGGGCGAGCAGCAGCATCAAGGTGTGCTGGGCGACCGATGGGGTGCCGTAGCCCTGGCAGTTGCAGACACGCACGCCCTGGGCGCGCGCGGCGTCCAGGTCGACATTGTTGGTACCGGTGGCCGACAGCAGCACCAGCTTGAGGTCCGGGCAGGAGGCCAGGGTGGTGGCGTCGATCGGCGCCTTGTTGCTGATCACCACCTGCGCGCCGCGCAGGCGTTCGGCAATTTCTTCCGGGCGGCTGGCGTCATGCACGACCAGTTCGTCGAACGACTGGCGCAGCGGGATCAGATCAAGATCACCTAGGTCGAGGGAAGCAAGATCGAGAAAAACGGCACGGTTAGTCATGGGGGATTCCGCTTTAGCTGACGAGATGAGCAGAGCACGATAATCGACTTATTGGAGTAAACCATTGCACCTTTGGCTGTCGGCTCGGCGGCAAAGGTGCTTATATGCGTGCTATCCATCCGCGACTCCAGTAGTGGTCCATGACCGATCTGTCGCCACGCCAACCGCTTTCGACGCGCTTGCTCAAACCTCACAGGCTGCTGCCGATGGCACGGCTGTTCGTGGTGTCGGTGGCGCTGTCGCTGATTCTCGGCGTGGCCTGGATGATCGATGCGGCCCGCGACGCCCGGCTGCAGGAAGCGCAAAGTTCGACCTCCAACCTCGCCTACGCTCTGGCGCGCCATGCGCAGGACACCCTGATCAAGGCCGACACCGTATTGGTCGGGCTGGTCGAGCGGCTGCAGACCGATGGCCAGGGACCGGCGGCCATGCCCCGCTTGGAACGCTTTATGAAGCTGCAGACTGGCGGGCTGTCGCAGTTGCTCGGTCTGTTCGCCTTCGATCGCGACGGTAACTGGCTGGCCAATTCGTTCAACCATCTTCCATCCGGCGTCAATAACAGCGACCGCGAGTATTTCCAGTTTCATCGCGATAACCCCGGCAGTGGTCCGCATGTCGGCCTGCCTGTGCGCAGCCGCACCACCGGCGACTGGATCATTCCGGTCTCGCGGCGGGTCGACGATGCGCAAGGCCAGTTCGCCGGCGTGGTGCTGGCGGCGATCAACATGAGCTACTTCCAGCAGTTCTACGACACCTTCGATCTGAAGGATCACGGTGCCATTACTCTGGCTCGCGATGACGGCACGCTGCTGGTGCGTCAGCCGTACCTGGAGAGCATGATCGGCAAGAAGCTGTCTTCCAGCCCGATTTTCAGCACCTACCTGCGTCAGCAACCGGTCGGTAACGCGCGCTTCGTCTCTGTCATGGATGGTGTCGAGCGGCTGTACAGCTACCGGCATCTGGAAGGCTACCCGCTGGTGGTCACCGCGGCGCTGTCGCGGGATGAAGCGCTGGCCAGCTGGCGCAGCGAGTCGTATCGACAGGCGGCTGCGACACTTTTCGTGGTCGTGCTGCTGGGTTTGTTCGGCTTCTACCTGATTCGTTTGATCAAGTCCGGGATGCTTGCCGCAGAGCAGCTGCGCAGCGCTCGCGACAGCCTGGAAACGCTGAATCAGCGCCTGGAAAAGCTGGCCCTGGAGGACGAGCTGACTGGCTTGGCCAACCGCCGCTGCTTGATGGCCCGGCTGGACGAGGAGGTCCTGCGAGCCACGCGTCATCAACGGCCGCTGGCCTTGGTGCTGCTGGACGTCGATCACTTCAAGCAGTTCAACGACCTGTATGGCCATAACGCCGGCGACGAGTGTCTGCGCAACGTGGCGCAGGCGCTACGCTGTGGCCAGAAGCGCCCGGGCGATCTGGCGGCGCGTTACGGTGGCGAGGAGTTCTGCGTGCTGCTGCCGGAAACCGATGCGGCGGGCGCTGAGAGCGTCGCCGAATTGATTCGGCATACCCTGCAAGCCCAGCACATCGTGCATGCCGGCAGCTCGTTCGGCGTGGTGACTATCAGCGCCGGGCTGCACGTGCTGGTGCCGTCTGGCGAGGGCGAAAGTGCGGCTGCTTTGCTGCATTGTGCCGACCGGGCGCTGTATCAGGCCAAGGCTGCTGGGCGCAATCGGGTGCGGCGGTTCGATCTCAGCCTGTTCAAGGAAAAGCTCTAAGAACCTGTTTACGATCTGCTGCGCGTCGGCCCTGCTGCGTTAAAAACAGGCTCGGAAAGCCGCTTGTGGCTAACGCGCTGCAGCGCGACCCGAAGGGCGAGTGAAACGAGTAATGCTCATTTACAGCCCGTAAACTCCGCTTCCTCGCCTGTTTTGTCTTGCATGGCTCTAGCTCGCGAGATCGTAAACAGGTTCTAAGTCAGGTGGTTTGGCGAGATTTGCCTGCTGATCCTGGTCGATCGCTTCCAACTGTATCTGTCGACGGCTGCCAAGGCGGCGTAAGGTGAGCCGCGAGCTTTTGGAGAGTGCTATGTACTGGGCGGAATTCCTTACCGTTGTCCTCATTCACCTACTGGCTGTCGCCAGCCCCGGTCCGGATTTCGCCATCGTGGTGCGTGAAAGCGTGGCCAACGGTCGCCGCGCCGGTACCTGGACTGCGCTGGGCGTCGGCACCGGGATTTTCGTGCATGTCGGCTATTCGCTGCTCGGCATCGGCTTGATCGTCTCGCAGTCGATTCTGCTGTTCAACGCGCTGAAATGGCTGGCCGCGGCTTACTTGCTGTACATCGGCATCAAGGCCCTGCGCGCCAAGCCGGCGGCGCCGGCCAGCCTCGAGTCGTCCAGCGTCGAGCCACTGGCGCGCAGCTCTCGCGGCGCTTTCGTCACCGGCTTCGTCACCAACGGTCTGAACCCCAAGGCGACGTTGTTCTTTCTCTCGCTGTTCACCGTGGTCATCGACCCGCACACCCCACATTGGGTGCAGGCCGGCTATGGCGTTTACCTGGCGCTGGCCACTGCGCTGTGGTTCTGCCTGGTGGCGCGGTTGTTCAGCCAGCAGCGCGTGCGCGCCGGTTTCGCGCGCATGGGCCATTGGTTCGACCGGGCGATGGGTGCGGTGTTGATTGCCTTGGGCGTGAAGCTGGCGTTCACCCAGCTGCGCTAGTTGCTGCTTGGGTGGGTCGAGCGTAGCGATACCCATCGCTATCGGTTTTTTGGGCATCGCTGTGCTCAGCCCAACCTACGGTCTGTGGCGATACGGTGCGCTGACTCCCCTCTGCCCATTTATGGGAGAGGGGCGGGGGGAGAGGGCTGAGGTGTAGCGTCTGCACGACCCCTCTCCCTAACCCTCTCCCCGGCGGGGCGAGGGGATACGAAACATGAAATCCCCGCCGTCTATTCATACCCGGATCGTAGGATGGGTATCGCTGCGCTCAACCTGCGCGGCCCGCCCCATCCTACGGTTCTCGCCTGTGAGAATTATCGGCCGGCGGAGTGGTGGATAAGCACAGCGTTATCCACCCCTGTCAGGCCAGCGCTGGCCGGTTCGTATCGCTGCCCGCGTAGGGTGGAAAACTGCGCAGCATTTTCCACCGTTTGCACGGCTTCAAAACGTCGCGAGAATCCGCCCCAGCACTTCCATGGCCCGCTCGCTCTGCGCCGTCCACGGATGGCCGTGGTTGAGGCGGGCGCAGTTGCGAAAGCCGCGGGTGGCGGAAAAGATCGGCCCGGGGGCGAGGCTGATGCCTTGGGCCAGGGCCAGCTGGAACAGCTGCAGCGAATCCACCGCCGCGGGGAACTCGAACCACAGAAAGTAACCGCCGCTCGGTCGGCTGACTCGCGTGCCCGGCGGAAAGTGTCGGGCGGCGGAGGCGAGCATGGCGTCTTGCTGGCTTTCCAGGGCATGCCGCAGCTTGCGCAGGTGGCGATCGTAGCCGCCGTGCTGCAGGTAATCGGCGATCGCCGCTTGGGCCGGCACCGAGGGCGAGATAGTAGTCATCAGCTTGAGCCGGCTGATCTGCTCGGCATACCGCCCGCCAGCCACCCAGCCGACCCGATAGCCCGGCGCCAGGCTCTTGGAGAACGAGCCGCAGTGCATCACCAAGCCGTCGCGGTCGAAGCTCTTCACCGGCTTCGGCGGCTGGCTGCCGTAATACAACTCGGCGTACACGTCGTCCTCGATCAGCGGCACCTGATGCTGGTGCAGCAGCTCGTACAGCGCGCGCTTGTTGTCTTCGCTGATGCTCGCGCCGAGTGGATTTTGCAGGCTGCTCATGAACCAGCAGGCCTTGATCGGCAGGCGCGCCAGGCTATCGGCGAGGGTCGCCAGGTCGATGCCTTCGCGCGGGTGCACGGGAATTTCCACCGCCTTGAGCTGCAGGCGTTCGAGCACCTGCAGGGTGGCGTAGAAGGCCGGCGACTCGATGGCGACCAGATCGCCTGGGCTGGTCACGCATTGCAAACACAGGTTCAGCGCCTCCATGGCACCGTTGCTGATCACCAGCTCCTCCAACGGCAGGCGCACGCCGCTGGCCATGTAACGCAGGGCGATCTGCCGGCGCAGGTCGGGATTGCCGGCGGTCATGTCGGCGATCACCGCGTGCGCCGGCATGTCGCGCAGGGCATGAGCCATCGAGCGCGCCAGGCGCGCGAGGGGAAACAGTTCAGGGCTCGGAAAGGCCGAACCGAATGGCACGGTGTGCGGGTCTTTCAGCGAGCCGAGCACCGAGAACACCAGCTCGCTGACGTCCACCGAGGTGGTGCGCGCGGCTTGGGCAGTGGCCTGCGGTTCGGCCAGCGGGTGCTCGGCCAGTTCGCGGACGAAGTAGCCGGAGCGCGGCCGGGCGCTGATCAGACCGCGATCTTCGAGCAGGTAATAAGCCTGGAACACGGTCGATGGGCTAACCCGGTAGGTGCGGCTGGCATGCCGCACCGACGGCACCTTGTCGCCGGCGGCGAGCACCCCGGAGCGGATCAGGTGAGCGATCTGGTCGGCGAATTGTTCGTAGCGTTTCATCGAGTCCGCGCGAGCTGCCTGCAGGTGCCGCCACTTTACGGGGAGTTGTGCGGCCATGCGACGCTCAGCGCAGCGCGGGGGCGATGAAGATGCTGCCGGCCTGGGCCCGCTCGCCGGCAGCGGCCAGGTTGCGCACCTGAAACTGCACGGGCGTGGTGCTGGCCGGCGCTTGAGCGGCGGTCAGGGTGACGCTTACCGGTAACTCAAGAATCTCCCCGGCCGCCAGCTGCAATTGCTGGTGCGCGCCCTCCAGGCGGAACGGCCCTTCATTCAGCAGGCCCAGGGCATAGCGCTGCGGTTCCTGGGTCTTGTTGATCAGCTTGAGGCGATAGACGTTCTCGATCTGCCCAGCGGCGTTCTCGCGGAACAGGCTGCGGTCGCGGGCTACTTCGAGCGATACCAGCGGACGCACATCCAGCGCCCAGACGAACGCGCCAAGCATCAGCAGCAGGGCGCCGGCATAGCCGAGCAGGCGAGGGCGCAGCCAATGCGTGCTGCCGCCCTGCAGCTCGCGTTCCGAGGCGTAACGCACCAGGCCGCGCTCGTAGCCCATCTTGTCCATGATCGAATCGCAGGCGTCGACACACGCTGCGCAGCCGATGCAGTCGACCTGCAAGCCGTCGCGGATGTCGATGCCGGTCGGGCAAACCTGCACGCACAGCTGACAGTCGATGCAATCGCCGAGGCCGGCGGCGCGATGGTCGCTGCCTTTCTTGCGCGGTCCGCGGCCTTCGCCGCGCGCCGCGTCGTAGGCCACGGTGAGGGTGTCCTGATCGAACATCACGCTCTGGAAGCGTGCGTAGGGGCACATGTACACGCAGACTTTCTCGCGCAGCCAGCCGGCGTTGAGGTAGGTCGCGCCGGTGAAGAACAAAATCCAGAACAGCTCGGCGCCTTCCAGTTGCAGGCTGAACAGCTCCAGCGCCAGCGGCCGGATCGGCGTGAAGTAGCCGATGAAGGTCAGTGCGGTGGCCAGGCTGAGTGCCAGCCACAGACCGTGTTTGGCGCTACGGCGCAGCAACTTGCTCGGCGACCAAGGCGCGGCATCCAGGCGAATACGCTGGTGGCGCTCACCCTCGGTGAGGTTTTCCGCCCACATGAACATCCAGGTCCACACGCTCTGCGGGCAGCTGTAGCCGCACCAGACCCGCCCGGCGACCACGGTGATGGCGAACAAGCCGAATGCGCAGATGATCAGCAACGCCGACAGGAGAATGAAATCCTGCGGCCAGAAGGTCGCGCCGAAGATGTAGTAGCGGTGTTCGGCGAGATTCCACAGCACCGCTTGGCGCCCGTCCCAGTCCAGCCAGGCCGTGCCGAAGAACAACAGGCACAGCAGGCCGGCGCCGTAGCGCCGCAGATTGCGAAACTGGCCGCTGAAACTGCGGGTGTGGATCGGCCCGCCGGCCAGGGACGGGGTCAGGCGGATTGGCTGGGGATCGATGGATTCGACGATCCGGGCGGGGATGCGTTCGGTCATGGCATTAAGCCTCATCAGAGCTTTCTAGGAATGAGGCGAATGGTCCGCGCAAGGCTGATTGAGTAACAGATTCAGATCGGCGAATAAAAAACGGATCAGATGGGGTGTGGCCGATCCGGCTGGTGCAGGAAGGGAGAATCCTGATGGTTCCCACGCTCCGCGTGGGAATGCCTCCCAGGACGCTCAGCGTCCGGCTCGGGCCTGCGGCGCAGAGCGCCGCGGGTCGGTGCTCCCACGCTGGAGCGTGGGAGCTATCAAAGGAAGGGAGGATTAGTTGTCGCGGGTTAACGACGGACAGTCGTTTTGGGGTGGTAGGGAAGTAGTGGAATTGGGCGATTGTGTTTGCTCAATCGGCCACGCTAACCTCGGGCTCGGCAAAACATTGCGAATACGGATTTTTCGTTATGGGGCATAACCGCCATATGCCACTGTTGCCTTTCCGTTTGCTGCGGCCTGTGTTGTGCGTGGCATGTACCCACCAACCCCGTTTGGCGTGATATGCACCAATTGGTTTATAAGCCCAGTTAGACACAACCGGAGATTAGCCATGGACAATGAAGATAAACATATTCGAACAGAAGAATTTATTGTCTATGATCTTGCTATTATTAAAAATAGAAGCAAGTGGAAGAGATACTACAGAGTAATTGCAAATGCCATGAGCTCAATTCCTTGGGTAGGGCCAATAATTTCGGCGCAGAAAGAGTTTTCTGGAGACCCAGAGCAAGACGAAGTAAATGAGCTGTATCAGGAATGGCTAAAAGTACACAAGCACAAAATAGAAGGACTCATGATTTCTCTAGATGAGGTTACTGAGCGATTAGAGACAGTACCTGACCAGCTAGAAAGTAGAATAAATTCAGAAGAGTACCTCTCGCTAGTGCGGCGCGCGTTCAAAAGCTGGGATAATGCTGAAACTAAAGAGAAAAAAGAATACATTGTTAATCTTATCTCCAACTCAGCCTCCACAAACATGTGTCCGGATGACCTAATTCGGCTTTTTAATGACTGGCTTGATCAATACCATGAAATTCATTTCAAAGTCATTCGTGCCATTTATCAAAGCAATGGCATCACTCGTTTGGGCATATGGAAGTCTGTAAGTAGCGTAATACCGCGCGAAGATGGCGCAGAAGCGGATTTATTCAAGCTACTAATTAGAGATTTAAGCACTGGCGGCGTTATAAGGCAGTATAGGGAAACAAATTACCACGGTGAGTTTGTAAAGAAAACGCCCGCAAAGAGCAGTTTCAAAGGCAGTTCATCTAGCACAATGGAGTCTGCTTTTGAAAATACAAAACCCTATCAGCTAACCGAGCTTGGGTCGCAATTCGTACATTACACTATGAATCAAGTAGTGAAACGAATTGGGAGCGCCTAACAAATCGCTCACTTCGTTCGCTGGGACGGGCTAAAGCCCGCCCCTTAGCTTAATCGTTAGCGAGGTAGCGTGGATAACTTGCGGTGGAAAACGCTTCGCGGTTTTCCACCCTACGGGATCGAGAGGTAGGGTGGACAACGTTTACTTGTCCACCATCAATGTATCCCGCAACGCAACGCTCAAGGGTGAGCCGTCATGTCCAATTACCGCCGCGCCTTACTTGGCATAGAGTGTGGCGCGGAGAGTGGTCATTACAGAATTCAACCTCGCACCCCTTCGTTCGCTAGACAGCCACAAACCTAATTATTAGCCATTCCTTGGACCCGACCATGTCAACCAAACAACAAATTGCCGACTTCATCAAAACCGAATTCCCCCACTCCAGAATCGCCATCGAAGCCGTCGGCGATAAGTGCGCCACGGTCTCGCAGGAAATCGGCGAGTCTGAACTGCGTCCCGGCGGTACGGTGTCTGGGCCGACGCTGATGGCGGTGGCGGATGTGGCGCTGTATGTCGCGGTGCTCGGCGAGATCGGCATCGTGCCGTTGGCGGTTACCACCAACCTGACCATCAACTTCCTGAGAAGGCCGGAGGCGGGCAAGCGCATCATCGGCGAGTGCCGGCTGATGAAGGTTGGCAAGACGCTGGCCATTGGCGAGGTGTCGCTGTATTCGGAAGGTGGCGAAGAGCCCGTCGCCCACGTGGTGGGGACCTACGCGATCCCGCCGGTGCATCTGCGCTGATCTCGGTCAGGGCGGGCGTAGCTGCAGGGGTGCGCCGCCTGAACGCCATCTGATCTGCTTTTTCTCTTTGGATCTGAGTCTGTTACGTATCCCCGCCACCACGCCACCACGCCATAGTCGCCTCACGCTGAGCCCCGCACAGAGGGCCGCTGATGAGGCCATTGGCATGTATCAATACGACGATTACGACCACGCGCTGGTACGCGAGCGCGTCGCGCAGTTCCGCGATCAGGTGCGCCGCCGCCTCAGCGATGAGCTGAGCGAAGAAGAATTCCTGCCGCTGCGGTTGCAGAACGGCCTGTATCTGCAGAAACACGCCTACATGCTGCGCGTGGCGATCCCTTACGGCACCTTGTCGTCCGTGCAGCTGCGCACTTTGGCGCACATCGCTCGTGAATATGACCGGGGTTACGGCCACCTCACCACGCGGCAGAACATTCAGTTCAACTGGATCGAGCTGGAACAGGTGCCGGACATCCTCGAGTGGCTGGCCGAGGTGGAAATGCATGCGATCCAGACCTCCGGCAACTGTGTGCGCAACGTCACCACCGAGGCGTTCGCCGGCGTGGCAGCCGACGAGTTGCTCGACCCGCGACCGCTGGCGGAACTGCTGCGCCAATGGTCGACGGTCAACCCGGAGTTCCTGTTCCTGCCGCGCAAGTTCAAGATCGCGCTGAGCTCCGCCCGTGAGGAGCGCGCCGCGGTGCAGGTGCATGACATCGGCCTGCAGCTGTACCGCGATGGCGACGGCGAACTGCTCCTGCGCGTGCTGGTCGGCGGCGGCCTGGGGCGCACGCCGATCATCGGCGTGGCGATCCGTGACGGTCTGTCGTGGCGTCACCTGCTCAGCTATGTCGAGGCCGTCCTGCGTGTCTACAACCGCCACGGCCGGCGCGACAACAAGTACAAGGCGCGAATCAAGATTCTCCTCAAGGCGCTGGGCGCCGAGGCCTTCGCGCGTGAGGTGGAGGAGGAGTGGGCGCAGATCAAGGACGGTCCGGCCGAGCTGACGATTGAGGAATACGCGCGGGTCGCCGCGCACTTCTTGCCGCCGGGTTATCTGGCACAGCCCGCTGTCGACCTCGATTTCGGCAGCCAGTTACAGCGCGAACCGGCCTTCGCCCGCTGGTTTACGCGCAACGTGCAGCCGCACAAGGTCGCCGGCTACGCCAGCGTGGTGCTGTCGACCAAGCCGGGAGCCAGCGCACCGCCGGGGGACATCACCGCGGCCCAGATGGAGGCGGTCGCCGATTGGGCCGAGCGCTTCGGCTGCGGCGAAATCCGCGTCAGCCACGAACAGAACCTGGTCCTGCCGGACGTGCCGCGAAACCAGTTGTTCGCGCTCTGGCAGGCGGCCACGGCAGCCGGGCTGGCGACGGAGAATATCGGTTTGCTCAGCGACATCATCGCCTGCCCCGGCGGTGATTACTGCGCGCTGGCCAACGCCAAATCGATCCCTATCGCCCAGGCGATCCAGCAGCGTTTCGAGGATCTCGACTACCTGCATGACATCGGCGCGCTGAGCCTGAATATCTCCGGCTGCATGAACGCCTGCGGGCACCACCACATCGGCAATATCGGCATCCTCGGCGTGGATAAGAACGGCAGCGAGTGGTACCAGATCACCCTCGGCGGCGCCCAGGGCAACGCCAGCGCGCTGGGCAAGGTGATCGGCCCGGCGTTCAGCGCCGAACAGGTGCCGGAGGTGATCGAGCGGATCATCCGGGTCTATCTGCAGCGCCGCGAGGAGGGCGAAGCATTCGTCGACACCTGTGCGCGCGTCGGCCTGGAGCCGTTCAAGGCGCAGATCTATCGGGCGCAGGAGCAACCGGCATGAACAACCTGATCAAGTTGCTGGATGGCGCGGCGCAGGTGGTGCAGGACGATCCTTGGCAGCTGGTGCGCGAGGCGGAAGAGCTGGACGCGTCGGGACCGCTGATTCTACCCCTGGCCGTGTGGCGCGAACGGCAGAGCGATGCAGTACTGGCCGGTCGCGAGCCCAGCGCGGATGGCCTGTGGTTGGCACCTGACGATGAGGTGGAAAGCCTGGTCGCCTGCCTGTCGGCGTTGCCGCTGCTGGCCGTCGACTTTCCCAGTTTTCGCGATGGTCGCGGTTACAGCCAAGCGTATCTGCTGCGCTCGCGCCTCGGCTGGAGCGGCGAGTTGCGCGCGGTCGGCGAGGTGCTGCGCGATCAGCTCAGCCATATGCGCCAGTGCGGTTTCGATGCCTTCGCGGTGCGTGCCGACAAGTCGGTGGACGATGCACTGCTCGGTCTGGCCGGCATGAGCGTGCAGTACGGCCGCTCGGTGATCGAACCGCGGCCGTTGTTTCGGCGGCGTTGAGGGATTTGCAGCCTGCCCGTTCGCGTAGGGTGGAAAACTGCGAAGCATTTTCCACCAGATCTCGGATCGCGAGACGTTGAACAGCTTTGGAGGATGGGTCGGGCCGCGCAGGTTGAGCGAAGCGATACCCATCGACATCGGTCGTGGTCGTTGGGCATCGCTGCGCTCAGCCCAACCTACGGTCTGGCTCCCCTCTGCCCATTTATGGGAGAGGGGCGGGGGAGAGGGCTCAGGTAGGAGCGGTGTGATCTGCCCCCCCTCTCCCTAACCCTCTCCCCGGAGGGGCGAGGGGATAAAAAGCAAAAGCCCCGCATTAGCGGGGCTTTTTATTAGCGGTAAAGCCGATCAGATCAGCTCGATCGCCACCGCCGTCGCTTCGCCGCCGCCGATGCACAGCGAGGCCACGCCGCGCTTGCCGCCGGTGTTCTTCAGGGCGTTGATCAGGGTGATGATGATCCGCGAACCCGTCGAGCCGACCGGGTGGCCCTGGGCGCAGGCGCCACCGTAGACGTTGACCTTGGCGTGATCCAGGCCGTGTTCGCGCATCGCCAGCATGGTCACCATGGCGAAGGCTTCGTTGATTTCGAACAGGTCGACGTCGTCCTTGCTCCAGCCGGTCTTCTTGAACAGGTTGGTCATGGCGCCGATCGGGGCGATGGTGAACTCGCTCGGGTCCTGGCTCTGGGTGGCATGGCCGACGATCTTGGCCAACGGCTTGAGGCCGCGTTTGGCGGCTTCTTCAGCGGTCATCAGGACCAGCGCGCTGGCACCGTCGGAGATCGAGCTGGCGTTGGCCGCGGTGATGGTGCCGTCTTTGCGGAAGGCCGGCTTGAGGCCAGGAATCTTGTCCAGGTTGGCATTCAGCGGCTGCTCGTCGTCCTTGACCACGACTTCGCCTTTGCGGCTGGTCACGGTGACCGGGACGATTTCGGCATCCAACGCGCCGGCCTTGATCGCGTTCTGGGCGCGCTTCAGCGACTCGATCGCATAGGCGTCCATGTCTTCACGGCCAATGCCGTACTTGTCGGCGGTTTCCTGGGCGAAGGAGCCCATCAGGCGGCCGGTGCGCGCGTCTTCCAGACCGTCGAGGAACATGTGGTCCTTGATCTCGCCGTGACCCATGCGCAGGCCGCTGCGGGCTTTTTCCAGCACGTAAGGCGCGTTGGACATGCTTTCCATGCCGCCGGCGACCATCACGTTATTGGTGCCGGCCTTGAGCAGGTCATGGGCCAGCATCACCGCTTTCATGCCCGAGCCGCAGAGCTTGTTGATGGTGGTGCAACCGGCGGCGCTCGGCAGGCCGGCGTTGAGGGCGGCCTGGCGGGCCGGGCCTTGCTTGAGGCCGGCGGGCAGCACGCAACCCATGATCACTTCCTGCACGTCGGCAGGAGCGATGCCGGCACGGCTGACGGCTTCGCGAATGGCGATGGCGCCCAGGTCGACGGCGCTGACGCCGGACAGGCTGCCTTGAAAGCCACCCATCGGGGTACGGGCTCCGCTGACAATAACGATATCGGTCATGGTGTCACCTCTACTTAACTAGGCTCTAACGAATTCGGGCTGCGGATTCTAGCGGAAATCATTCTTAGGGCTGATTCTTCCGCCTCGCGAGCGTCCTACAGTCTGACGAAATGTCCAATAATCGTCACGTTCCCAGGTACTTGCCATGCTCCAGACCCGTCTCATCGCCCCGGCCGACAATGCCCATGCCTATCCGCTGCTGATCAAGAGCCTGCTGCTGTCTGGCAAGCGTTACGAGAAGAACCGCGAAATCGTCTATCGCGACAGCGTGCGTTACAGCTATGCGACCTTTAACGAGCGGGTCGCGCGGCTGGCCAATGTGCTGACCGAGGCCGGCGTGAAGGCGGGCGATACTGTGGCGGTGATGGATTGGGACAGCCATCGCTATCTGGAATGCATGTTCGCCATCCCGATGATCGGCGCGGTGCTGCACACCATCAACATCCGCCTGTCGCCGGACCAGATCCTCTACACCATGAACCACGCCGAAGACCGCTATGTGCTGGTCAACAGCGAGTTCGTGGCGCTCTACCAGGGCATTGCCGCGCAACTGACCACGGTCGAGAAGACGTTGTTACTCACCGATACAGCGGGCCGGCACGCCGAGCTACCCAATCTGCTCGGTGAATACGAAACCCTGCTGGCCGCGGCCAGCCCGCAGTACGCCTTCCCCGATTTCGACGAGAACTCGGTGGCCACCACCTTCTATACCACCGGCACCACCGGCAACCCGAAAGGCGTGTACTTCAGCCATCGCCAGCTGGTCCTGCATACCTTGTCGATGGCCGCGACGGTCGGCAGCCTGGACAGCATCCGCCTGATGGGCAGCGACGACGTGTACATGCCGATCACGCCGATGTTTCACGTACATGCCTGGGGCGTGCCGTACGTGGCCACCCTGCTCGGGGTCAAACAGGTCTACCCCGGACGTTACGAGCCGGACATGCTGTGCCGCCTGATTCGCGAAGAGAAAGTGACCTTCTCGCATTGCGTGCCGACCATCCTGCAGATGGTCCTCAATGCGCCGACCGCCCAGGGTTACGACTTCGGCGGGCTGAAGATGATCATCGGCGGCAGCGCGCTGAACCGCTCGCTGTACGAACTGGCCAAGTCGCGTGGCATCCAGCTGACCGCCGCCTATGGCATGTCCGAGACCTGCCCGCTGATTTCCTGCGGCTACCTCAACGAACAGCTGCAAGCAGGTAACGAAGACGAGCGCACCACTTACCGGATCAAGGCCGGGATTCCCGTGCCGCTGGTCGACGCGGCGATCATGGACGAGCATGGCCACCTGCTGCCGGCCGACGGCGAGTCCCAGGGCGAACTGGTGCTGCGCGCGCCTTGGCTGACCCAGGGCTATTTCCGCGAACCGGAGAAGGGCGTCGAACTGTGGCAGGGCGGCTGGCTGCATACCGGCGACGTCGCCACCATCGACAGCATGGGCTTCATCGACATCCGCGACCGCATCAAGGATGTGATCAAGACCGGCGGCGAGTGGTTGTCATCGCTGGAGTTGGAGGACCTGATCAGTCGTCACGCGGCGGTGCGCGAAGTGGCGGTGGTTGGCGTGCCCGATCCGCAGTGGGGTGAGCGGCCGTTTGCCCTGCTGGTATTGCGCGAGGGGGCCAGTCTGGATGCCAAAGCGCTGAAGGAGCACCTCAAGCCGTTCGTGGAACAAGGGCTGATCAACAAGTGGGCGATCCCCAGCCAAATCGCTTTTGTTACGGAAATCCCCAAGACCAGTGTCGGTAAGCTCGACAAGAAACGCATTCGGGGCGATATCGCCCAATGGCAGGCCAGCGGCAGCGCGTTTCTCTCCACGTTGTAAGCCTTTTGGGTTGCCGGCCTGCACCGGCAACCCGTCTTTTCCGCTGGGATACCGCGCTTTTCACCTCTTTCGGGTGAGGATGGCCGCAAAGGCCAGTATTGAGCGCCTTGGTCTATAGTGTTTGGCAGTTCAAATCACACTTTAGGCTGATCAAGGTACTAATACCTACTGGCTATAGTTCGGCCATCCATAACAAAAAAACACATGGAGTAGCGTCGATGACCACAACAAGAGCATTCTGGCGCCTGGCGAAACTGCCGCTGGCAGTCAGCCTGGCTTCCTCCCTCGCTTCCCCGGCCTTTGCCGTCAATTTCAACATCGGTGAAATCGAAGGTCAGTTCGACTCCGCGCTCTCCGTCGGCGCCAGCTGGTCGACCACCGACCCGAACCGCAACCTGATCGGCGTCAACAACGGCGGCAAAGGCCTGTCGCAGACCTCCGATGACGGCCACCTGAACTTCAAGAAGGGCGAAACCTTCTCGAAGATCTTCAAGGGCATCCATGACCTCGAACTGAAATACGGCGACTTCGGCGTGTTCACCCGCGGCAAGTACTGGTACGACTTCGAGCTGAAGGACGAAAGCCGCCTGTTCAAAGACATCGACGATCACAACCGCAAGGAAGGCGCCCAGTCTTCCGGCGCGCAACTGCTCGATGCCTTCGCCTACTACAACTATGCGGTGGCCGACCAGCCGGGCTCGGCACGCCTGGGCAAGCAGGTGGTGAGCTGGGGTGAGAGCACCTTTATCCAGGGCGGCATCAACAGCATCAACCCGGTCGACGTGTCCGCGTTCCGCCGCCCCGGCGCGGAAGTCAAGGAAGGCCTGATTCCGGTCAACATGTTCTTCGTCCAGCAGAGCCTGACCGAAACCCTGTCCGCCGAGGCCTTCTATCAGCTGGAGTGGGACCAGACCGTGGTGGACAACTGCGGCACCTTCTTCTCCCAGCCGGACGTGGTCGCCGACGGCTGCGACCAGAACCTCGCGGTGCTGACCAACAACCCGACGCAGATCGCTGCAGTCAACGGATTACTGCGCAACGTTGGCCTGGGTGTTACTCCGTCGCAGTGGGGCGAGGGCCTGGTGGTCCAGCGCGGCCCGGACCGCGATGCGCGTGACAGCGGCCAGTTCGGCGTGGCGTTCCGCTATATGTTCGAACCGCTGGACACCGAGTTCGGCGCCTACGCCATGAACTACCACAGTCGTGCACCGATCTTCAGCGGTGCCGGTGCTTCCACTAGCGCGGCCGCGCGCATCAATGGCCTGGCTAGCAACATCGCTGCCGCTGGCAGCTTTGCACCGGGCTCTGTCGCTCTGGCCGGACAGGTCGCTGCAGCCGGCATGGCCGGAAACTCAAGCTACTTCGTGGAGTATCCGGAGGACATCCGCCTGTATGGCCTGAGCTTCTCCACCACGCTGCCCACTGGCACCGCCTGGCAGGGCGAGTTCAGTTACCGGCCGAATGCCCCTGTGCAGCTGAATACCACCGATATCCTGTTCTCCGGCCTGGACCCGATCGCCATTACCACCCCGCTTGGCGTGGTGCGTCCATTCAACAACGCCTCGGTGCTCACCGGCACCGCCGGCCAGGACCAGCCCGGCTATCGGCGCAAGGAGATTAGCCAGCTGCAGACCACCTTCACCCACTTCTTCGATCAGGTGATGGGTGCCGAACGACTGACCCTGGTGGGCGAGGTTGGCTGGACCCACGTCGGTGGCCTGGAAAGCACCTCGAAGGCGCGCTACGGCCGCGACCCGGTATTCGGCCCGGGGCCGCTGCCGGGCACTATCTCCGGCCAGCCGTCCTGCCAGGCGCTGAACATCTCTACGCTGGGCACCGCCAACGCCAACAACGTCAGCCGCTACTGCGAGAGCGAGGGCTACACCACCTCCGATTCCTGGGGTTACCGCGCCCGCGCCATCTGGGATTACAACGACGTGTTCGCCGGGGTGAACCTCAAGCCGAACGTGGCTTGGTCGCACGACGTCGACGGCTATTCGCCGGGCCCGGGCGGCAACTTCGAGGAAGGCCGCAAGGCCGTCAGCCTGGGGGTGGATGCCGAATACCAGAACACCTACACCGCTAGCCTGTCGTACACCAACTTCTTCGATGGCAAGTACACCACCGTTGATGATCGCGACTTCGTCGCGATGAGCCTCGGCGTGAACTTCTAAGCGGACTGAATCAAGGAAAACCATGACGATGAAAACGACAAAACGCCTATTGCAAACCGGCGCCGTGGCCTTGTCTCTGCTGGCGACCAGCGTGATGGCGGCGGTTTCCGCCGACCAGGCCAGCAAGCTCGGTTCGACCCTGACGCCAGTTGGTGCGGAAAAAGCCGCCAATGCCGATGGCAGCATTCCGGCCTGGACCGGCGGTCTGCCGAAGAATGCCGGTACGGTCGACGCCAAGGGCTTCCTGTCTGATCCGTTCGCGGGTGAGAAGCCACTGTTCACCATCACCGCGCAGAACGCCGACCAGTACAAAGACAAGCTGACTCCCGGTCAGCTGGCGATGCTCAAGCGCTACCCGGAAACCTACAAGTTGCCGGTCTACACCAGCCATCGCACCTCCACCCTGCCGGCGGAAGTGTTGGCCGCCACCCAGTACAACGCCACGCACACCAAGCTGGTGGAGGGCGGTAACGGCCTGGAAGACTTCAAGTCCGCCAACCCGTTCCCGATTCCGCAGAACGGTCTGGAAGCGGTGTGGAACCACATCACCCGCTACCGCGGCGGCAGCGTGCGCCGTCTGGTCACCCAGGCCACGCCGCAGCCGAACGGTTCCTACTCGCTGGTGTACTTCCAGGACGAGTTCGTGTTCAGCGACAAGCTGAAGGGCTACGACGCCAGCAAGCCGAGCAACGTGCTGTTCTACTTCAAGCAGCGGGTCACCGCGCCAGCGCGTCTGGCCGGTAACGTCCTGCTGGTGCACGAAACCCTCGACCAGGTGAAAGAGCCACGTCTGGCCTGGCTGTACAACGCCGGCCAGCGCCGTGTACGCCGCGCCCCGCAGGTTTCCTACGACGGCCCGGGTACCGCCGCCGACGGCCTGCGCACCTCCGACAACCTGGACATGTACAACGGTGCGCCGGACCGCTACGACTGGAAATTGGTCGGCAAGCAGGAGCTGTACATCCCGTACAACAGCTACAAGATGGATGATCCGAAGATCAAGTACAGCGAGATCATCAAGCCCGGCCACCTCAATCCGGACATGACCCGTTACGAACTGCACCGCGTCTGGCGCGTGACCGCGACCCTGAAATCGGGCGAGCGGCACATCTACGCCAAGCGCGACATGTTCATTGACGAGGACACCTGGCAAGCCGTGGAAATCGATCACTACGACGGCCGCGGCCAGCTGTGGCGAGTCGCCGAGGCGCACAACCAGTTCTACTACAACAACCAAGTACCGTGGTACACCGCCGAAACCCTGTATGACCTGCAGTCCGGCCGTTACCTGGTGCTGGGCCTGAAGAACGAAGAGAAGCAGGCCTATGACTTCGGTTACAGCGCCTCGGAAAGCGACTTCACCCCAGCGGCCCTGCGCCAGTCGGGCGTGCGCTAAGCCTCTATTCGGCGTGAATTGAACCGGCCTCAGGGCCGGTTTTTTTATGTCTATAGCCCAGCTACGTGTCGAGACGTGCAGGCCCGCTAGGTGATGCCTGCGGCGATGATTCGTAGGGTGGGTTAGCCGTAGGCGTAACCCACCGACCAGACTGGACGCCAGTGTTCTGCGCGGTGCTGCTGGTGGGTTACGCCGCTGCGCGGCTAACCCACCCTACAAAAGCGGTGCGCAACACTTAACGGGTACATGAGTTTTTTATGCCGCGTGCGAGGGCAGGGGAGAACCGCAAGTCGCACTGTTACCTAAACAGGTAGGCCAAGGCTTCTATTACGGGAGCCAAGCGTCTAGGCTGCGAGCGGCCCATTAGCCAGGCATAACAAAAGTCGGTGATGACAGACCTTTCGCGTTCCCCGAATTTTTCCCTGCCCCTCAGCATTGCCGACGGACGTTTCTTTCGTCCGCCGCTGCCGGCTGGCTACGTTTCGCGTCCGCTGCTCTGCGAGCGCCTGGCGCATGGGTTGTCCGGCCGCCTGCTGTTGGTCTGCGCGCCGGCCGGCTTCGGCAAAAGCTCGCTGGCCAGTGAGTTCTGCCAGCAGTTACCGGCGCATTGGCGCAGCCTGTGGCTGGGTTTGAACCCACGCGACAGCGATCCGAGCCGGTTTCTCGAACGCTTGTTGAGTGGTTTGCAGCAGTTTTTCCCCGATCTCGGCGCTGCCGCGTTCGCCCTGTTGCGCATGCGCCAGCGCCATCAACCGTTCGCCTTCGAAGAATGGCTGGACGGCCTGCTTGACGAACTGAGCAGCCATCTCGACCGGGCCCAGCCGTTGCTCCTGGTGCTCGACGATTACCACCTGGCGCAGGGTGCAGTGCTCGATCGCTGTCTGCAGTTTCTTCTCAATCATTTACCCGCCGGCCTGCTGTTGCTGGTCACCAGCCGCCAGCGTCCGGACTGGCATCTGGCCCGCCTGCGACTTTCCCAGCAACTGTTCGAGTTGCAGGAACAGGATCTGCGCCTGACCCCTGAAGAATCCACCGAGCTGCTCGCCAGTCAGGGCGCCGACCTGCATGGCGAAGCCCTGCAAACGCTGGTGCGGCGCAGCGAAGGCTGGGTTGCCGGGTTGCGCCTGTGGTTGCTGGCTGCCGAGCAGGAAACCAGCGGCCCGGCGCCGGCCCTGTATGGCGCCGATGGGTTAATCCGCGATTACCTGCTCGAAGAGGTGATCGAGCGGCAGAGCAGCGAAGTCCAGGCGTTTCTCTACGACACCGCCTGTCTCGATCGCTTCTGCGCGCAGCTTTGCGATGTCGTGCGCGAGAGCCACGACAGCGCGGCGATCCTCCGTCATCTGCAGGCGCATCAGGTGTTTCTAGTGCCGCTCGATGAGCAGGGCCAGTGGTTTCGCTATCACCATCTATTCACCGACCTGCTGCGGGCACGGCCGTCCGAGGTCGGGCAATCGCCGGCGCGCCTGCATCTGCGCGCCTGCCGCTGGTTCAGCGCCCAAGGGCTGCTCGACGAAGCCATCGACCAGGCGCTGTGCGCCGGTCAGCCGGACGTGGCGGCTAGCCTGGTGCAGAACCTTTCCGAGGCGCAGCTGCTCGGCGAGCAGAACGTGGCGATGCTGTTGCGCTGGAAGATGGACCTGCCGGAAAGCCTGCTGATCAGCACTCCGCGGCTGATCGTGCTGTATGCCTGGGCGTTGGCCCTGGCCTGTCAGTCGGATGCTGCCGAAGAGCTGGCCAGTCAGTTGGCGAAATTTCTGCCGGCCCCTTCGGCCAGTGCGCAACGTTCGATGCTCGCCCAATGGTTGGCCTTGAGCGGCATCATCGCCCGGGGCCGCGGTGAGGGCGCGCGCGCCGAGGAGTATTGCGACGAGGCGTTGGCCAGTCTGCCGCGCGAACGGACCGGACAGCGGCAGATGTGCCTGTCGACCCTCTCCAACCTGGCGGTGGTGCGCGGCGACATGTGGCGCGCCCGCGGCCTCAATCGCGAATCGTTGGAGCTGGCCCAGCGGGTCGGCAATCCGCTGTTCGAGGCATTGGCCCATTACGACCGGGCGCGCGTCCTACAGGCCCGCGGCGAAGTGCTGCGCGCCCTCGACGAAGTGCACCATGGCCAGGAGCGCCTCCGCGAACTGCCGGCGCAGCGCCTGTACGCGGTGCGCGCGCGCCTGACGTTGTACGAAGGGCTGCTGCTGGCGCTGCGTCTGCAACCGGACGCCGCGCGGCTCAAATTGCAGGCCGGCATCGTCGAGGCGAGCGCCTGTCGGGATCTCAGCCTGTTGACCGGCTACTACTTGCTGGCTGGCCTCTACGGCCGCGAAGGGCGGTACGCCGAAGCCTTCGCCCAGCTCGCCGAGGCCGAGCGGCTGATGCATATCTGGGATGTGCCACCGGTGTATTACCTGGCCATCCTGACCTTGGCCAAGTGTGAGCTGTGGCTGGCCCAGGGGCAGCTGGAGCTGGCCAGCTTATGGTTGGGGCGGTTGGCGAAAACCTACTGCGGCCTCCAGGCGGCCAGCGCGCCGGAATATCACCCGCAGTTGCCGTTGTATCTGGAACTGCAACAGGCCGCCCTGGAGCGTGTGCAGGGTTTGTTGCCGGCTGCCGAACGGCGGCTGCGCGCACTCAGTCAGCGCGCGCGCAGCCGCGGAGGGCAGACCATGAGCGTGCTGGCCGAGGTGCAGCTGATCGTCCAATACCTGCAGGTCGGCCAGCTGCGCGATGCCCAGCAACATCTGGGCTTGTGCCTGGAGACGGCGGCTGGCGGGGCGTTGCTGCCGTTCGATGAGCTGCTGCAAAAACATCCGCAATGGCTGCGCGAGCAACTGTTGGGACGCCCGGCCTGTGCCCTCGGTGAAATGCTCCTGGCACACCTGCCGCAGACGGACGACGAGCCGCTGCCCGCGGCTGGCAACGCCGCCGAATCCCTCAGCTCGCGTGAGTTGGCGGTGTTGAAGCTGATCGCCCAGGGCTGCTCGAACCAGGAAATCAGCGAGCGCCTGTTCATCTCCTTGCACACGGTGAAGACTCACGCGCGGCACATCAACAGCAAACTGGGTGTCGAGCGCCGCACCCAGGCGGTAGCGCGGGCCAAGGCCTTGGGCCTGCTGCGCTGAGCCCTCGGGTGGGGGTAGGTTGGTGCTGAGCGCAGCGATGCCCAACGGGCGTCCTCCGCGCGTTGGGCATCGTCGCTGGCTCCTCAGCCCAACCTACGGGTTACCTGGCTACGGCGTGGCCGCGGCGGGCACGCTGAGATCGAGTTTGGCCGCGGGCGCTGCGGGCTTGGCATTTTTCGCGGCGGCCAACTGGCTCTGCACATCGCCCTGAATCGCCACTAACACCGGTTGCAGTTCGGCCATGCTGGCGCGGATTTCTGCGTAGCCATGTTGCTCGGCCAACTGGCTGACGCGGGCCAGAATCTGCGGGCGCACCTCGGCGCTCAGGTGCACGAACAGCTCCGGCAACTGCTTGCCGAGTTCGGCGGCATACAGCACCAGATCCTCGCGATTGAACTGCTTGGTCAGGCCCAGATAGTCCAGTGCGCTGGAGGTGAGCATGGCCGCCGCCGCCTTGGTTTCCTGCAGACCTTGCAGACGCACCGGGTTGCTCTGCTCCTTTTGCGAGAGGGTCATCCAGAACTCGGTGGTGAGGGTGAATAGCACCGCCTGCTGGCGTAGCGAGTAGGTCATCAGGCCCAGTGCTTCGGTGCCGTAAGGCTGCTGCGCGGCGCGGAAGTCGAAGTACAGGCGCATCAGCTCCTTGAGCTGGAACAACACCTCGCGCGCCTCGTTCTGGCGCAGCTCCAGTGGCGCATAGATGTTCAGCTGTGGACGAAAATTCTCCTCGCTGACCATGCGTCGGTAGATCGGCCCGGTGAATTCGCCGCTGCGGCGCGGCAGGGCGTTGATCTGGCTGGTGTCGACCTTCTGCAACGCCGCCAACAACTGATGGTATTGCGCGCTGCCCCACGGCTGGTTGAGGTCGGGAATCTTCTGCCCGAGATAGAACAGTTCGGCGGCGGCCAGCGGTCGCAACACGACCAGCAAGAGGATGGCCAGCGGCCAGAGCAGACGGCGTAGGAGCGTCATCGCGAAGAGGATTCCAGCGGTCAAGGGCTTTTGTAGGGTGGGTTAGCCGCGCAGCGGCGTAACCCACCGGCGGTGCCGCCATGGACCCCGGTGTCCAGCAGGGCTGGTGGGTTACCCACCCTACACCGCCAACACCTTTTGAGGCATAGCCTTAAATAACCTGCTCAAGAGTAACCAGCGCAAGCATCGGCGTCACCCAGAGCCTTGGTTGGGTGCGCCTGGTTCGTCGTTCACGCTCAACCTAGGTTGGGGCCTCAAGTGCGGCCTGGCGTGCTTTGCTAGGCAAAACCATAACAACTGCCGAGGTGCCTGCATGTCCGCTTCCAGCCTTTCTCTGAATCCACCGCTGGCGGCCGGCTTCGCCCGCCTGGGCTTCGGCGCCTTGCCGCTCGAACGGCTCAAGGCGCGCTACGCCAGCGTCGACAGCGGTTCGCGCTTCATCGAACTGGATGGCTTCAATATCCACTACCGTGACGAAGGCAGTCGCGACAAGCCGGCACTGGTGCTGATTCACGGGGTGGTCGCTTCGCTACACACCTGGGACGGCTGGGTGCAGGCCTTCGCGCCGCATTACCGGATCATCCGCTTCGATGTGCCCGGCTTCGGCCTCACCGGCCCGGCGCGCGACGGGGTGTACAGCGCCGAACGCATGGGGCGGGTCTTCGAGCTGCTGCTCGACTATCTGGGCGTCAACAAGGCGGTGGTCGCCGGTAGTTCGCTGGGCGGCTATATCGCCTGGAACTTCGCCCTGGCCCAGCCGCAGCGGGTCGAGAAGTTGATCCTCATCGATCCGGCCGGCTACTCGATGAAGAAAGTGCCGTGGATGATCGCCTCCGCCGCGCTGCCCGGCGCGCCGCTACTGATGCCGCTGTGGATGCCGCGCGCGCTGATCGCCCAGGGCATCAAGGAAGTCTATGGCGAGCCGGGGCGGATCAAGCCTGGGGTGGTCGACCGCTACTACGACCTGAGCCGGCGGCCGGGTAACCGGCGGGCGATGATGGACATCTTCCGCGTGCTGCTCGACGCCAATCGCGACGACCTGCCCAGCACGCCGGCCCGCGTGAAGGCGCTGCAAATGCCGACGTTGCTGATGTGGGGCGAGCGCGACCGGTGGATCTCGCCCAAGCATGTGCCGCTCTGGCAGCGTGATGTGCCGGGCATCCAGATCAAGACCTATCCAGGCGTCGGGCATGTGCCCATGGAAGAAATTCCCGAGCAGAGCGCCGCCGACGCCATGCGTTTCCTGCACGGCTGATCGTGCGACCGCGCCACCCTACGAAATCTACGGGTCTGACGTAGATTTTTTTGTAGGAGCGGATTTATCCGCGATAGCCGGCGCGGCGGATCGCGAATGAATTCGCTCCTAACAAGGCGCTGAATCCAGCTTTTGTAGGGCGGGTTAGCCGCGTAGCGGCGTAACCCGCCAGCGGCACGGTCCCGGCCATCGGCGTCCAGCCTGGTCGGTGGGTTACGCCTACGGCTAACCCACCCTACGAATCTGAGTCATGTTGACCGGATCGATATGGACTCCTATCTCGATGCGGCCGTGGGAAGTGCTCGCTGCTTTCGTCGATCAGCACATGGCGGCAGCTGCGGATCGAAGATGGAGATACGCGGTGCTCAGGGTGCGCCTGTTGAGTCGTCCGCGGCGCAGCAGGTTCGATTGTCCAGCGCTTCGAGCAGCCGGCAATGTTCGGCGTGTTCGCTGCGACAGGCGCTGACCTTGCGCAGCTCGGCCTGCATGGCGCGCAAATCGCGGATGCGTGCCTCGATGGCAGTGAGGTGTTGCTGGACCAGCTGGTCGGCTTCATCGCAGGGGCTTTGCGGATGATCGGCGAGGCTCAGCAGAGTCTGGATCTCGTTCAGGCTGAAACCCAGTTCCCGGCCGCGGCGGATGAAGCGCAGGCGGCGCACATCGGCGTCCTGGTAATGCCGATAGCCAGACGCACTGCGCAGCGGTTCGGGCAGCAATCCGCTGCGCTCATAGAAACGGATGGTTTCCAGATTGACGCCACTGGCGCGGCTGAGGACGCTGATCGTCAACGGCTTGCTCATTGCTTGACTCCGTAGTGACTACAGGGTTTAGCGTACGCCCTAGAACCTGTTTACGATCTTTTGGACTAGAGCCAGACAAGGCAAAAACAGGCGAGGAAGCGGAGTTTACGAGCTGTAAATGAGCATTCCGAGCCTGTTTTTAACGCGGTATGGCCTCGTAAACAGGTTCTTACACCTCTGGGAGAGAACCATTATGGGCATACATTGCTGCGATCACGACACCGCGGGGCCGCAAACCGCGGCACAGGGCGGCGGCCAGCACGGCCGCTATCGAACGATTCTGTGGATCGCCCTGGCGGTCAATCTCGGCATGTTCCTGGTCGAGATTGGCGCCGGGGTGCATGCCGGCTCGGTGTCGTTGCTCGCCGACGCGCTGGATTTCGCTGGCGATGCCGGCAACTACGCGATCAGTTTATGGGTGCTGGGTTTGGGCGTGGCGCTGCGCGCCAAGGCCTCGCTGTTCAAGGCCCTGTGCATGTTGCTGTTCGGCGTCGGCGTGCTCGGCGCGGCGGCTTGGAGTGTGCTGGTTGGCAGTGTGCCGAGTGCGCCGACCATGGGTGCAATCGGTGTCTTGGCGCTAATGGCCAACCTGGCGGTGGCGGCGCTGCTGTATGCCTATCGGCAGGGCGACAGCAACATGCGTAGCGTGTGGTTGTGCACCCGAAACGATGCCTTGGGCAACCTCGCCGTGCTGCTCGCCGCGTTGGGTGTGTTCGGCACAGGCAGCGCCTGGCCGGACTTGCTGGTCGCCGGGATCATGGGCAGCTTGGCGATCTCCGCCGCGCTGCAGGTACTGCGCCAGGCTCGTCAGGAGCTGGCGCTGGCGTCCTGAGACCGCGCGGCGCTCAGCTGGCTTGGGCCAGGGCCTGTGGCTCGAACTCTTCGCGGGTCTGGTACAGCAGGTCGAGATTGTCGTGCTGCCAGGGATGGAAGTCGGCCTTGAAGAAGTCCAGATACGGGCGGACCAACTGGCGGAAGATACCGTCCTTGCCCCAGGTCCATTTCAGCCCGTCGCGCCAGACCCGCCAGTTCCACAGCAGGCCATCGCGCTGGAGCATATGGATCAGCCCGCGGGTGGTGTCGAGCAGGAAGAAGAAGGTGCCCATGATCATCGCCCGGCGCAGCAGTTTGCGATTGCCGCAGACCTGGTTGTAGACATCGAAGGCCACCGCTTTGTGCTCGGTTTCCTCCAGCGCGTGCCAGCGCCACAGGCGTTGCAGGGTCGGGTGCGCGCCCTCGAGATTGGCCGGGTTCTTCAGCAGGCCGTCGGCCATGATTGCGGTGATGTGTTCCAAAGCCGCGGTGGCCGCCAGTTGGCGTTTGGCGGAGAACTTCTTCTGCGTGTAGCGGATGCGGACTTGCGCACGACGCTCCAGGCTGGTGATGTCGTAACCCAGGTCGCGCAGACGGGCGCTGTATTCCAGATGCTCGCGGCTGTGATGGCCTTCCTGGCCGATGAAGCCGCGGATCTGTTCTTTCAGCACCGGGTCGTCGATCTGGTCGCGGAACTGGCGCACCGAGTCGATGAAAAAGCGCTCGCCATCGGGAAACATCACCGACATGGCATCGAACAGGTGCGACTTGAAGGCATCGCCGCTGTGCCAGTGGCGCGGAAACGGGTTGGGCAGATCGAAATCCATGTGCCGTGGACGGATGACCAGGCCTTCAGGGGTGGTGCTAGCCATGCGGACTCTCCTGAGTCGTGGTTGTTCATGGCCGCACTATGGGGCGGGGCCGGCGAGCGGCAAAGGTTATGACCAGCCAATCTGCGAGTCATTTATGGCCACCGGCCGGCGGTTTGATTTTCGCTATGTGTAGGGTGGGTTAGCCGCAGGCGTAACCCACCGACCGGCCACCTGGCCGGCAATGGCACGCTCTGTGGCATCGATGGTGGGTTACGCCGCTGCGCGGCTAACCCACCCTACGAAAACGCCGAGCTGCTGTATGCGGGGCTCTTTGCTGCCTGGCAGCCGGCAGGTCAGGGCAGGGCGGTGCGATCAGGCCACTTTGGTCGGCGCATCGAACTCGCGCCGGTACTGTTCGACCAGATAGAGATTGTCGTGCTGCCAGGGATGGAAGCCGCCGCGATAGAAGTCCAGATAGGCCTTCACCAGTTCGCGATAGATGCCGTTCTTGCCCCACAGCCAGCTCAGGCCATCGCGCCAGACCCGCCAGTTCCACAGCAGGCCATCGCGCTTGAGCATGTGGATCAGGCCTTTGAGAGTGTCGATGGTGAAAAACACCGTGCTTTGCAGCATCGCCCGGCGGCGCAACCAGGGGCTGGCGCACACGCTCTGGTAGACGTCGAAGGCCACCGCCTTGTGTTCGGTTTCTTCCAGCGCATGCCAGCGCCATAAGCGCGCCATCGTCGGATCGGCGCCCTGCAGCCAGAGCGGGTTGCGCAGCACGGCGTCGGCCATGATCGCGGTGAGGTGCTCGACCGAGCAGGTGGCGGCCAGTTGCAGCTCGGCGGGCAGGTGTTTCTGGATGAACGCCAGGCGTCGTTTCAGGCCACGCTCCAGGTAATCGACGTCGTAACCGAGCTCCCGTAGGCGCTCGCTGTAGTGCGCATGCTCACGGCTGTGATGGGCTTCCTGACCGATAAAGCCGCGAATCTGCTCTTTCAGCAGCGGGTCGTCGATCTGCTCGCGAAATAAGCGCACCGAGTCAATGAAGAAGCGTTCGCCGTCCGGAAACAGCACCGACATGGCATCGAACAAATGCGTTTTGAAAGCATCGCCGCCATGCCAATGGCGCGGCATCGGCTCAGGTAAGCCAAATTTCGGCTGGCGCGGGTGAATTTCCAAACCTTTAGGTGTGGTACTGGCCATACACACTGCCTCGATAATCTGGAACGCTGGTCCCGACTATGCGCGCGCTGCTGAGCAGCAACAAGGCAAAAGCGGCCAATCAGCAGGTCCTATCCGGCCATCTGCAGCCACCCATAACAATAAGCGGCCGCTATGAAACAGCCACTGAATTTCACTGCCGAACTGGTGCCTCTGGCGTATGTCGAGGCGTTGCTGACCCTCGCTGGCGAGCGGGGCATTACCCGCGACGAACTGCTCGCCGCCGCGCGCTTGCGCCCCGAAGTGCTAGGCAATCCCAACGGGCGCTTGTCGTTCATCGATTTCAATCTGCTGGTCAGCGCGGTGATGCTGCGCTGTGACGAGCCGGCGCTCGGTTTGCTGCTCGGTCAGCGGCTCAACGTCTCGACCCACGGCATCCTCGGCTATGCGGTGCTGTCCAGCGCCAACCTGGGCAAGGCCATTCAGTTCGCCTTGCGTTATTACCGGGTCCTGGGCCTGGCGTTCGAGCTGGAGATGGTCGAGGTCGGTGAACATGTCGAGCTGCGCGCCAGCGAGTCGATGCCGCTGGGTAGCCTCAATCGCTTCGCCGCCGAAGGCTTGATGACCAGTCTGTGCACCATCGCGCGTTTTCTGGTGGGCGAGCATCTCGGCGACATGCAGGTCGGTTTCGCCTATTCACCGCCATCCTATGTGGCGCGCTACCAGGAGGTGTTCGGCGTATTGCCGCTGTTCGATCAGCCGTTCCATCGTCTGAGCCTGCCGCGGATCTATCTGGACCGCCCTATGGCGCTGGCCAACCCGGCCACTGTGCAGATGTGCGAGCAACAGTGCGAGGCGCTGCTGGCCACCCTGGATGTGCAGGATGGCCTGCTCACGCGCATTCGCCGCCTGCTGCTGGCGCGCCCCGGCGACTTCCCCGACCTGGCCAGCGCCGCCCACGCCTTGCATACCAGCAGCCGTACCTTGCGCCGCCACCTCGGGCAGATGGGCACCAGCTACCAGCAGGTGCTCGACGACGTCCGCAAGCGCCTGGCCCTGGAGTACCTAGGCACCACCCATCTACCGCTGTTCGAGGTCGCCTATCTGCTGGGCTTCAGCGACCCCTCGAACTTCCGCCGCGCCTTCAAGAAGTGGACGGGCAAGTTGCCAAGCGACTATCGTGCCGGGCCTGATAATTAGCCGACCAGATTAAGTGCAGGCAGCCAATCATCCTTGCGATGCGGCTGCTGACGATCTGGTCGTGATCTACGGAGTCCCCATGAGCCAGCCCAGCCTGATCCGCGAAACCTTTCCCGTCGGCCCGTTGCAGTGCAACTGCACGATCATCGGCGATCCTGTCAGTAAGAAGGCCATCGTGGTCGATCCAGGTGGCAATCCAGAGCTGATCATGGCGCGCCTGGAAGCCCACGGGCTGAAGGTGGTCAGCATCATTCACACCCATGCGCACCTCGACCATTTTCTCGCCTCCGGGCAGATGAAAGAGAAAACCGGCGCGACCTTGCACCTGCATCAAGGTGACCAGTTCCTGTGGGACAACCTGGAAATGCAGTGCAATCGCTTCGGTGTGCCATATACGCCGGTGCCGGCGCCGGACCAGTGGCTTAGCGATGACGAGGAGCTGGCCTGCGGTTGCGGCGTGGCCCTGCATACGCCGGGGCATACGCCGGGCTCGATGAGTTTCTGGTTTCCCGAGGCCAAGCTGTTGATCGCCGGCGATACCTTGTTCAAGCGCGGTATCGGTCGTACCGATTTATGGGGCGGCGACTACGCGGCCATCGAGAAGTCGATCAAGCAGCGCCTGTACAGCCTCGACGAGGACGCGACCGTGGTGACCGGCCACGGCCCAGACACGCGCTTGGGCGATGAGATGCGCGAGAACCCGTTTATCCGTGCCTGACCGCCTGCTCCGATTCGTTTCGGGCAGGGAATTTTCCGATTGAAAAACGTTCAAATCGCGGCAGCCCCGAGAGGCTGTCCACACCCAGGAGTACAGTTCATGTTCGTTTCGCGTCGTCTGATCGTTGTCGCCGCCTCCGTCGCCTTGTTGGGTGGCTGCGCCTCGCAGAATCCGTATGACAATCAGCCGCCCAGCTCCAACAAAACCGCCACGTACGGTGGCCTCGGCGCACTGGTCGGTGCGGTCGCGGGTGCGGCGATCAACCATGACAACCGTGGCAAGGGCGCGTTGATCGGCGCTGCCGTCGCGGGTGCCGCCGGTGCCGGTTACGGCTACTACGCCGACAAGCAGGAAGCCGAGCTGCGCCGTAGCATGGAAGGCACCGGCGTGGAAGTGCAGCGCCAGGGCGACACCATCCAGCTGATCATGCCGGGCAACATTACTTTCGCCACCGACTCGGCGAACATCGCCAGCAGCTTCTACAGCCCGCTGAACAACCTGGCCAACTCGTTCAAGCAGTACAACCAGAACAGCATCGAAGTGGTTGGTCACACCGACAGCACCGGCAGCCATGCGCATAACATGGACCTATCGCAGCGCCGCGCGCAGAGCGTCGCCGGTTATCTGACCGCGCAGGGCGTCGATGCCAGCCGGGTCAGCACTCGCGGCATGGGTCCGGACCAGCCGGTGGCCAGCAACGGTACGGCTGATGGTCGCGCGCAGAATCGCCGTGTCGAAGTGACCCTGCGACCGCTGCCAGGCGCCCAGGGCGCTCCCGCCCAGTAAGTGCACCGCCCATGAAAAAGCCCGCCAATTGGCGGGCTTTTTTTGTGGTCTGGATAAATCCCCGTGGGTTCAGGCTTGTGGTGGAAACTCGCGGTGCAGGCGTTCGAGCTCATGATCCTTGGTTTCCCACAGTTGGTTGACCCACTGCTGGAAGGCCAGGCGATGGGCCGCGTCGCTGTTGTAATCCCGGCCGAGGAATTCCGCAGGAATGTCCTGGCGGTGATAGCGCACCACGATCTGCCGCACGTTGCCGCACAGGAAGTCCCAGAAGCTCGGGTTGCCGTCGGGATAGTGGATGGTGATGTTGACCAGCGATTTGAGCTGCTGACCCATGGCGTCGAGGACGAAACCGATGCCGCCGGCCTTGGGCTTGAGCAGGTAACGGAACGGCGAGCCCTGCTCGTCATGTTTGGCCTGGGTGAAGCGAGTGCCTTCGAGGAAGTTGAAGATCGCCACCGGCACGTGGCGGAATTTCTCGCAGGCGCGGCGGGTGGTGAGGGTGTCTTCGCCCTGTTTTTCCGGATGCTTGGCCAGGTAGGCCTTGCTGTAGCGCTTCATGAACGGGAAATCCAAGGCCCACCAGCACAGGCCAATGATCGGCACCCAGATCAGCTCCTGCTTGAGGAAGAACTTGAAGAATGGCATGCGCTTGTTCAGCGTGTGCTGCAGGACGACGATGTCCACCCAGCTCTGATGGTTGCTGGTGACCAGATACCAGCCGTCGTACTTCAGCTGTTCGCGACCATTGAGGTTCCAGGCGGTTTTCTGGGTCAACCACATCCAGCCGCTGTTGCCGGCGATCCACGCCTCGGCCACCCAGTTGGACAGCTGGTTGCACGCCTTGCGCATCGATGGGACCGGCACGCAGAGCTTGACCAGGGCGATCAGAAACAGGAACCAGCACCAAAACAGGGTGTTGGCGAACAGCAGTATGGCAGCCAGGATGCCGCGCAGCGGGGCAGGCAGAAAGCTCAGCATGAGAGACTCAAGCCTCGAATTTTAGGGGCGCGCCGGGCGCCTCAGGTGTCGGTGGAATGGCCGCAATCCCTGGCCTGGATTATTTTTCGGGCGCAATAGTTAACGCTTGGGCCCTGAACTGCAAGCCTGCCCGCCGGTATGTTCCCAAGCAGGCCGTTGAAAAATTACCTACGTTGCCGATACGGCGTTAAAAACGGCCTCGCGTGCGAGCCCAGTCAAAATGCTCATTTACAACACGTAAACTGCGCTTTTTCGGCCGCTTGACTCGCTACGCTCACCCTGCGGGCAGCCTTCGGCTGTTACTCCGCTTCGCTGCGTTGCGCCTTGTCTCGGCTGCCTCGCCTACATTTTTCAACGGCCTGCTAAGTAGTGTAGGAGCGGATTCATCCGCGATCGGTTTTGGCCGTATCGCGAATGAATTCGCGCCTACACGATTTTGCTCGCCGCCTGGATCGCCGTGAGGGCGATGGTGTAGACGATGTCGTCGACCAGTGCGCCGCGTGACAGGTCATTTACCGGCTTGCGCAAGCCCTGCAGCATCGGCCCGACGCTGATGCAGTTGGCGCTGCGCTGCACCGCCTTGTAGGTAGTATTGCCGGTATTCAGATCGGGAAACACGAACACCGTGGCGCGGCCGGCCACCGGGCTGTCCGGTGCCTTTTGTCGGCCGACGCTGGCGATCGCCGCGGCGTCGTATTGCAGCGGCCCGTCGAGCAGCAATTGCGGGCGCGCGTCCCGGGCCAAACGGGTGGCCTCGCGCACCTTGTCGACTTCCGCACCGCTGCCCGAATCGCCGGTGGAATAGCTGAGCATCGCCACCCGTGGCTCGATGCCGAAGGCACTGGCCGAATCGGCGCTCTGCAGGGCAATTTCCGCCAACTCGGCGGCCGTCGGGTCGGGGTTTACCGCGCAGTCGCCGTACACCACCACCTGGTCGGGCAGGAGCATGAAGAACACCGAGGACACCAACTGGTAGCCGGGCGCGGTCTTGATCAGCTGCAGTGCCGGGCGAATGGTATTGGCGGTGGTGTGGATGGCGCCGCTGACCAGCCCGTCGACCTCGTCCAGCGCCAGCATCATGGTGCCGAGCATCACCGTGTCGTCGAGTTGCGCGGCGGCCATCGGCGCGTTCAGGCCCTTGCCCTTGCGCAGCTCGACCATCGGCGCGACGTAGCGCTCGCGGATCAGATCGGGATCGAGAATCTCCAGGCCGGCCGGCAACTCGATGCCGTGCGCGCTCGCCACGGCGCGCACCTCGTCCGGCTTGGCCAGCAGCACGCAGCGGGCGATGCCGCGCGCCTGACAGATCGCAGCGGCCTGCACGGTGCGCGGCTCGCTGCCTTCGGGCAGGACGATGCGTTTGTTCGCCGCCTGTGCGCGCTTGACCAGTTGGTAGCGGAACGCCGGCGGCGACATGCGCAGTTCGCGGGGTTCGCCGCAGCGGGCGCGCAGCCAGTCGTGGTCGATGTGCCCGGCGACGAAGTCGGCGACGCGCTCGGCGCGCTCGCGATCGTCCACCGGGATCTCCTTGTTCAGGCGATTCAGGTTGGTCGCCGTGTCATACGAGCCGGTGCCCACCGTCAGCACCGGCAGGCCGCTGTGCAACGCGCCGCGGCACAGCTCCATGATCCGTGGATCAGGCTGGAAGTCGCTGCACAGCAGCAATCCGGCCAGCGGTACGCCGTTCATGGCGGCCAGGCTGGCGGCGAGGATGATGTCGTCGCGATCGCCCGGCGTGACCACCAATACGCCGGGCTTGAGCAGTTGCACGGTATTGGCCACCGCACGGGCGCACAACACGATGCTGAGCATGCGCCGCTGCTCGTAGTCGCCGGCATTCAGCACCCGCGCGCCGAGCAAGTCGGCGATGTCGCGGGTGCGCGGGGCGTTCAGTTCGGCCTGCCACGGAATGCAGCCCAATAGGCGGAAGGCCTCGGTTCTGAGCAGCGGCGAGAGTTCGCGCAGGCGCTCGGCGAACGCCTCGATGCTGTCACTGGTGCGGACTTTATTGACGATCACGCCGAGTACTTTGGGGTCTTGCGGGCCGCCGAACAGTTGCGCCTGGATCTCGATGCGGTCGGCCAACTCATTCAGCGGTTCGTCTTCCGGCGCCGAGACCAGAATCACCTCGGCATCCAGGCTCTTGGCCAGGTGGAAGTTGACCCGCGCGGCATAGCTGGCATGGCGGGTCGGTACCATGCCCTCGACGATCACCACATCTTTATCCGCGGCGGCTTGCTGATAGAGGCTGATGATCTCCTCGAGCAGCTCGTCGAGCTGGCCGTCGCCGAGCATGCGTTCGACCTGGGTGAGCGCCAGGGACTTGGGCGACGTCAAGCCATGGGTGCGGGCGATCAGTTCGCTGGAGCGCTCCGGGCCGAGGTCGCCGGCATGCGGCTGGGCAATCGGCTTGAAAAAGCCAACCTTTAGCCCGTCCCGCTCCAGAGCGCCGACCAGACCGAGGCTGGTGGAGGTGAGGCCGACGCCGAAACCGGTGGGGGCGAGGAAGAATGTCTGCATGAGGTCTCCAATCGTGTCAGGCGGCGCGATTTGCCATCGCCGTCCGGGTGTTGGGCATCGGTGCTGCGCGCCTCAGCCCAACCTACAAAAATCAGCTATCCAGTAGCGTCAGGGTATCCAGGGCGATCTGCCGTTCCTCGTTGGTCGGCACCACCAACACGCGCGGATGCCCGTAGCTCTGGATCGCCCCGGCGACTCCGCGGATGCAGCGGGCGTTGGCTTCCTTGTCCAGCGCGAGGCCGAGCAGCTTGAGATGCGCCACGGTCTTGCTGCGGATCAGCGGCGAATTCTCACCGATCCCGCCGGTAAAGATCAGCCCATCCAACTGCGGTAGCGCGCAGCTCATCGCGGCCAGGGATTTGGCCAGGCGATAGCAGAACACCTCGATGGCCAGGGTGGCGCCGGCGTGGCCTTGCTCGCGCGCCTGTTCCAGGCTGCGCATGTCGTTGGACAAGCCGGACAGGCCGAGCAGGCCGCTTTCTTGATTGAGCACGCGTTCGATCTGCTCCAGGTTCCAGCCCAGGGCGCGCGCTAGATGGCTGTGCAGATTGGGGTCGACATCGCCGCTGCGCGTGCCCATCGCCAGGCCTTCCAGCGGGGTCAGACCCATGCTGGTGTCGCGGCTCTGGCCGTTGACGATGGCGCAGGTCGAACAGCCGTTGCCCAGATGCGCCGATAACCAGCTGCTGTCGCCGCTCGACAAGCCGGCCATGTCCGCTGCACGGTGGCTGACATAGCGATGGCTGGTGCCATGGAAGCCGTAGCGGCGCACGCCGTGCTGGCGGTACAGCGCATCGGGCAGGGCATAGCGGTAGGCGTGTTCGGGCATGCTCTGATGGAAGGCGGTATCGAACACCGCGACATGCGGCAGGGCCGGATAGAGCTTGAGCGCCGCCTCGATGCCGAGCAGGTTGGCCGGATTGTGCAGCGGCGCCAGCGGCGCGGTGCTGCGGATCGCCTCGAGCACCTGAGTGTCGATCTTGCGTGCATTGCTGAAATGTTCGCCGCCATGCACCACTCGATGGCCAATGCCATGCAGCTTACCGCCGGCTGCGCTTTGCACCAGCGGCAGCAATTGCGCGAGCGCTGCGCGGTGATCGGCGCTGGGAATCATCAGGCTGTCCTGCTCGCCGCCGCGTTGCCAGCGCAACACGGCCTCCGGATGGCCCAGGCGCTCGGCGATACCGCTCAGGGAGAATTGCCCGTGCGCTTCATTGACCAGGGCGAATTTGATCGACGAGCTGCCGCAATTGATCACCAGGATGTTCCGTGCCGGCATCGCTATTACTCCTTATCGGTGTCGCTTTCCTGAGTGCACCAGCCGCACGCGAACTGCTGGCCTAGCTGCGCGGCGCGCAAAGCGGGATCGAGCACCCAGGCGCGCGATTGCCACGGTGGTTGATGGCGCAGATGTTGAGTATGGCCGCAGGACAGCACAGCCACCCAATGGCCGTCCTCGTCCTGGCGAAAGTCGAGGATTGTCGGGCTGGCGGTGGGTGGCCGTCTATCCGCGTGTGGGTCGCTTTCATCGGTTTGCTTGTTTAAACTTGCCCGTTCCACATTCTTTCGCAAAGGTTTCGCCCTCATGCTGATCGCCGCCAACAAGGCCGTCTCCATCGACTATACCCTCACCAACGACGCCGGTGAGGTGATCGACAGCTCCGCAGGCGGCGCGCCGTTGGTCTATCTGCACGGTGCCGGCAACATCATCGTTGGCCTGGAAAAAGCCTTGGTTGACAAGCAAGCCGGTGACGAGCTGAACGTGACCATCGAGCCGGAAGAAGCCTACGGCGAGTACAGCGCTGAGCTGGTCAGCACCCTGAACCGCAGCATGTTCGAAGGTGTCGACGAGTTGGAAGTCGGCATGCAGTTCCATGCCTCGGCGCCGGACGGCAGCATGCAGATCGTGACCATCCGCGACCTCGATGGCGACGACGTAACTGTCGACGGCAACCACCCGCTGGCCGGTCAGCGCCTGACCTTCCAGGTTAAGGTCGTCAACGTGCGTGACGCCAGTGAAGAAGAAGTCGCTCACGGTCATGTGCACGGTGAAGGTGGTCATCACCATTGATTCTGCTGCTAAGCTGAATTTCACCGGAAAGGCGCCTGCGGGCGCCTTTTTTGTCAGTTATGGGAGTCTGAGATGAGTGCCTTTCACGACGTCAATTTACGCGCGCTGGACGGTCAGGAACTGCCGTTGGCGCCCTTCAAGGGTCAGGTAGTGCTGGTGGTCAATGTCGCCTCCAAGTGCGGTATGACCCCGCAGTACGCGGGCCTTGAGAGCCTGTATCAGCAGTATCGCGACCAAGGTTTCAGTGTGCTGGGCTTGCCGTGCAACCAGTTCGCTGGGCAGGAGCCGGGATCGGAAGACGATATCCGCGAGTTCTGCAGCCTCAACTACGGGGTGAGCTTTCCGCTGAGCGGCAAGCTGGAGGTTAATGGTCCGGCCCGGCATTCGCTGTACCGCCTGCTGGCGGGCGAGGGCGCGGAGTTCCCCGGCGATATCACCTGGAATTTCGAGAAATTCCTGGTTGGCAAGGATGGCCGGGTCCTGGCGCGCTTCTCGCCGCGCACCACGCCGGAAGATCCGGCCCTGATCCAGGCAATCGAGAAAGCCCTCGCCTAAGAACCTGTTTACGATCTGCTGTGCGTCGGCCCTGCGGCGTTAAAACAGGCTCTAGTTCGCGAGGTCGTAAACAGGCTCTGAGGGAATCCGACCGGCGCAATGCCGGTCGGAGCTAGTGGTCTGTTTGGTTAATTCAGTTAGTCAATTTCGGCGCCTGAGATCCTGATACTGCGTTACCGCTCCTCGTCATAGCCCTGCTATGACTCGTCGCGGCGCCTTGTCTCAGAGCCTCAGTCATCCGAACTTGAGATAACCAATTAACCGCACAGGCCACTAGGCTGTTTCTGCCAAATCGTGCTGTTTTCCCTGCCAAGGCTTGTTGATCGTGGCTGTCAGACGGCTTAATTGACGTCTTGCTCAAGGAAAACCCTCATGACCAGTTTTCGCACCGATGATCCAGTCACCCATGCCTCGCCCACCGCGCTGCGAGCGCTGATCGAAAGCCGTCGCTCTGTACGCCGCTTCACGGCTGAGCCGGTGCCTGACGAAGTGATCCGCGATTGCCTGGAAATGGCCGTGCTGGCGCCCAACTCCTGCAATCTGCAGCCGTGGAGTTTTCAGGTGATTCGCGATCCGGCGCTGCGCGAGCGGCTGGTGCCGGTGTGCATGGGCCAGAACGCCGCCAAGGCGCCGCTGCTGATCGCCGTGCTGGCGCGCCCGGATACCTGGCGCGAGGCTTGCGACAATGTCCTCAAGTACTGGCCGGAGGAGAAAATCCCGGCAATCACCCGCGCGTTTTACTCCGGCAAGGCGCAGTTCCAGTACAACCAGGGTCCGTTCGGCTTGCTCGGCCTGTTCAAGCGCCAGCTGGTGCGGGTGGTCGGCCTGCGCAAGGCATTGATGCGCAAGCCGCACAGCAAGGCGGAGATGCGCGTCTGGGCGGTGAAGTCCACGGCACTGGCCGCTTCGAATCTGATGTTGGCGTTCCAGAGCCACGGCTATACCAGCTGTCCGATGGAAGGCTTCGACGAAGTGCGCCTGCGCAAACTGCTGGATATTCCGCGCCAGGCCATCCCGATCATGATTCTCGCGGTCGGCCGGCAAGGCGAGCGGGCGATCTACAACCCGCGCCTGCGCTTTCCGCTGGAGCAGCATGTGACTTGGCTGTGATTTGGCTCCCCTCTCCCGTTTACGGGAGAGGGGCCGGGGGAGAGGGCAAGTCGGCCCGAATGTGATGTCAGGCGCCTTTCCCTCTCCCTAGCCCTCTCCCACGAATGGGAGAGGGAGCAAAGCGTGCGCTGGATCGGCCAGCGTGCTGACATTCACAAGACGCGCTGCTTCTAACCCGCAATCACCGAAATCGATAGTGCTGGGTGGACGAGACGACCGGTCATATCCTGCCGGCCATGAATACCAGCACCCGACTCGACAAGCGTGACCTGATCCTCGCCAAAGGCGCCGAGGTGATGACCCGGCGCGGTTATCACGGCACCGGGGTGCAGGAGATCGTCCAGGCCGCGGGCATCCCCAAAGGCTCGTTCTACCACTACTTCGCCAGCAAGGAAGACTTCGCCCTGCAGGCCCTGGAACACGTCTACACCCCGCGCCTGGCTCGCTATGAGCAAGCCTTGGGCGATCCGCGGCTGAGCCCGCGGGCGCGCATTCTCGCCTACTACGGCGAACTGCTGGCGCATTTCGAACAGCAGGAAAAACTCGAATACCACTGCTTCATTGGCAGCCTGAGTTTCGAGATGGCCGAGCTGTTGCCGGCCATCGGCGCGCAGGTCGATGCGGTGTTTCAGCGCTCGGCGGCGCTTCTGCAGGCGTGTCTGGAGCAAGCCCAGGCAGTTGGCGAGTTGGCGGTCGATGAGGATTGCGCCAACCTCGCGATATTCATCACCAATGCCTGGCAAGGTGCGCTGACCCGTCTCAAGGTCGGTAATCCGGCGCCTATCAAAGCTTTCGTAGTACGCCTGGAACATCTGTTGCAGGCCTGATTTTTTAAAACCCGCTTAACGAGACGACCGGTCATCTGGCCGGCATTCAGGAGCTTCGCATGACCGTAAAAGCACTGTTCGAACCCTTCCGCCTCGGCACTCTGGAACTGCCGACCCGTGTGGTGATGGCGCCGATGACCCGTAACCTGACGCCCGGCGGCGTGCCCCACGCGCAAGTGGTCGAGTATTACCGTCGCCGCGCTGCCGCTGCCGTCGGCTTGATCATCACCGAAGGCACGGTGGTCGACCACAAGGCCGCTAACGGCTATCCGGGCGTACCGCATTTCTATGGCGCCGAGGCGCTGGCCGGCTGGAAGAACGTAGTCGAGGCAGTACACGCCGAAGGCGGCAAGATCGTCCCGCAACTCTGGCACGTCGGCGCCGTGCGCCGTCTCGGCGTCGAACCGGATGCCAGTGTGCCCGGCTACGGTCCGAGCGGTAAGGTCAAAGACGGCGTGGAAATCGTCCACGAGATGAGCAAACAGGATATCGCTGAGGTCATCGCCGCCTTCGCCCAAGCCGCCAAAGACGCCCAGGCGATCGGCATGGATGGTGTGGAAATCCACGGCGCTCACGGTTATCTGATCGATCAGTTCTTCTGGGACGGCAGCAACAAGCGCACCGACGAGTACGGCGGCAGTCTGGCCAACCGTTCGCGCTTCGCCATCGAGCTGATCAGCGCGGTGCGCGCCGCAGTCGGTCCGGACTTCCCGATCATCTTCCGCTTCTCGCAGTGGAAGCAGCAGGACTACACCGCGCGCCTGGTGCAGACCCCAGAAGAGCTGGCCGCCTTCCTCGCGCCGTTGTCCGCGGCTGGCGTGGATATCTTCCATTGCTCCAACCGCCGCTTCTGGGAGCCGGAGTTCGACGGTTCCGAGCTCAACCTGGCCGGCTGGACGCGCAAGCTGACCGGCAAACCGACCATCACCGTCGGCAGCGTCGGCCTGTCTGGCAGCGAGTTCACGCAGTTCCTTGGCAAGACCGAGGAAGTCGCCCAGCCAGCTGGTATCGAAGGTCTGCTGGCGCGCCTGAACGACCAGGAGTTCGACCTGGTGGCCGTCGGCCGCGCGCTGTTGAGCGATCCGGACTGGGCACTGAAAGTCCGCGAAGGGCGCCAGCAGGAGATCCTGCCGTTCAGCCGCGCGGCGCTGACCAGCCTGGTCTGAATTGATTTACCCCACGGTGTGCGGCTCGCCGCCACCGTCTTCTGGCCCCGGTAATCCCGGGGCTTTTTTTTGGCTATGTCCCGGTTACGTGTTGCATGGTCTCGCCCGGAACACTGGCGTCCAACCTGGTTCTACGGGTCTGACGTAGATTTTTTGTAGGAGCGGATTTATCCGCGATAGACGACGCCGCGGATCGCGAATGAATTCGCTCCTACCAAGGCGCTGAAACCAGCTTTGGGGTGGGTTACGCCGCTACGCAGCTAACCCGCCCTACAAAAGCGCCGCCAAGCGATTTTCCGCTCTGCCAGCGTTGCTGCGCCTAGGCTGAGTAGCAGCTCCGCGTGCGTTCGCAGGAGCGTGTCGATCCATCAGGTGCATTCGCTTATGCCCACACCCTCAGTTGCTCGGCCCTCCAGCACCATCATCACGCTGTATCGCGACCTGTGGCGGTACGCCGTTGGCATGCGCAAGCTCGCCGTGCTCGCCTTCGGCCTGTTGCTGGTTTCGCAGCTGTTCAAGCTGGCGGTGCCGTGGCTGACCGGCAATGCCATCAACACCCTACAGCAACAGGGTTTGGCTGGACTGGGCAGTGCCGGCATGTGGCTGGCCCTGGTGTTCGGGGCGACGGTGGCCAGCTGGTTGCTGCATGGGCCGGGGCGGGTGCTGGAGCGCAACGTGGCACTGCAGGTGCGCCGGCGCCTATCTGGCGAGTTGGTCGACAAGCTGTTTTCGCTACCGTTGGCCTGGCATGAGCATCATCACTCCGGGGAAACCGCGCATCGTTTGCGCCAGTGCAGCAACGCGCTGTTCGACTTCGCCCAGAGTCAGTTCATCTACCTGCAAAACGCCGTGAAACTGATCGGTCCGGTGATCGCGCTATGGCTGATCGCACCCTATGTCGGCGGCGTCGCGGTGATCGGTTATGGGGTGATCGCCCTGGTGATCACGCGTTTCGACCGGCGCATGATCGTCCTCGCGCACCGCGAGAACGAGACCGAGCGGCGTTACAGCGCGGCGCAGCTCGATGCGCTCGGCAACATTTTCTCGGTATTCGCTTTGCGCTTGCAGAAGGGCTTGGCGGCGCTGATCGAGCAACGCCTGCTGGCGATCTACCAGCCGCTGCGCTCGTCGATCGTACTCAACGAGTGGAAGTGGTGCAGCGTGGATATCCTCAGCGTGGCGCTGAGCTGCGGCCTGGTTGCGTTGTACGCGCTGCTGGCTTTGCGCGGTGTACACGATATCGATCTGGTGGCGTCGCCCACTGCTACGCCGACGCTGCCCTTGGGCAATCTGTTCATGGTCTACCAATACGCCGCCGAAGCCGGTGGGGTAATCACCGCCATCGCCGCGCACTTCCAGAGCTTCGCTCGCCAGCAGGCCGACTATGCCAGCGGCGATGTGATTCGCCAGGCCGTCGACTCGCATCTCGACGATGACGACTTCGCTGCCGCGCCGACTTGGCAAACGTTGCAACTCGACAATCTGCGCTTCTGCCATCCACGCGATATGCAGCGGCGGCGCGCCGACGCTGCCGACCAGCAGCGCCCGAGCCTGGCGGTGGAGCGCCTGACCCTGGAGCGCGGCAAACGCTACGCGCTGATCGGCAGCAGCGGTTCGGGCAAAAGCACGCTGCTGCGGGTGCTGTGCGGTCTGTATCTGGCCGAGCGCATCGAGCTGCGCCTCGACGCTGAGCCGCCGCTCAGCTCCGCCACGCAAAGCTCGGCGGTGTTGCGCACCATCGCCACGCTGATTCCGCAGGAGTCCGAGTTGTTCGAGGGTTCGCTGGGCGAGAACCTGCTGATCGCCGAACGCCGCGATGGGGTCGCCTCGGAGCAGGACCTGCAGGACGCGCTGGGCGTGGTCCGCGCCAGTGCCTTTATCGATAGCCAGGCCGGCCTGGAAACCCGGGTGGCCGAGCGCGGCGCCAACTGGTCGGGTGGCCAACGCCAGCGCCTGGCCCTGGCGCGCGGGGTGCTGGCGGCCAGTGACTGCGGGCTGCTGCTGCTCGACGAGCCGACCGCCAGCCTCGATCCGGAAACCGAACAGGCGGTGTACGCCAACCTGTTCGCTGCCTTCCGCGAAAGTTGCGTGATCTCCTCGGTGCATCGCCTCAATCTGCTCGAACACTTCGACGAGGTGTTGCTGATGCACGATGGCGAGCTGATCGCCCGTGGCACGGTCGCCGAATTGCACGCGTCGTCGGCCGACTTTCGCGCCTTGCGGGCGGGGCAGCGGGCGGCGCAGTGATCGGCAGTTCCCTGCCTCCAATGCGCGGTTTGATCCGCGCAGCCCTTCGGGTCCCGGTAAGCGGTGAAGAACCTTTTTATGGCGATGTCCCAATTGCGTGTTGAGGCGTACAGGCTAGGTAGGTGATACCTGAGGCGATGACTCGTAGGGTGGGTTAGCCGTAGGCGTAACCCACCAGCCCTGCTGGACGCCGGTGTCCAGGGCGACGCCGGCGGTGGGTTACGCCGCTGCGCGACTAACCCACCCTACAAAAGCGGTGCGCAACACTTAACTGAGACATAGTCTTTTTAATGTCTTGCTTTAGGGCCCTGGGCCGGGCTTGGCGCGCCTACCTCTGCAGCGTGAAGGCATTGTCCGGACCCAATTGGATGCGGCTGCCCAAGCGTGCGCACTCGCGCGCTAGGTTGTGCTGCAGCCAGTGCCGGTCCTCCGCGTCGGCGCGGCACAGGCGCAAGCGCTGGAGGCGGGTGGGGACCAGTTCGAGCGCCTGCAGGCGCCCGTCCGGCTCCAGGGTGGCGAAGTACAGCAGGCCCAGATCGCCGCGAAAGTCCGCGTAGCCCTCGATGCCTTCGTAGTCGTTGAGCAGGTCGCCGCAGCCATACAGGATCAGGCGCTGGCGGTACACCTCGATGCCCTTGACGTGGTGCGAGGAATGCCCGTGCACCAGGTCGACGCCGGCCTCGTCGATCAAGGCATGGGCGAAGCGCAGCTGCTCCGCTGGGATATCGAAGCCCCAGTTGCCGCCCCAGTGAATCGACACCAGCAGCCGATCCCCCGGGCCCTTGCTCGCGCGCAGGCGCTTGGCCAGCGGGCCCAGGCTGTGCGGCGACAGGTCCGCCAACCGCGCCACCCCAGCACGCTTGTCGGTGGCGGCCCAGTCCGCTGGAATGCCGCTGTCGGCCGCGCCGAGGCCGAACACCAGCAAACGCCCACCGCCAAGCAGGGGCAGCACGGCAGGGGCTTCGGCCGCTTGCCGGTCGCGCCCGGCGCCGGCGCCGCGCACGCCGTGGCTCACCAGCGTCGCCAGGGTATCGACCAGGCCGGTGACGCCCCAATCCAACACATGGTTGTTGGCCAGTGTGCAGCAGTCGATGCCGGCCGCGCGGATGGCCGTGAAGTTCTCCGGACTCATGCGGTAATGGATGCCCTTGGGCGCCGGTCGGCCGTGACGGGACACCGCCGTCTCCAGATTGATCAGGCGCACGTCGGGCCGGCGCCGTTCGAGCTCGGCCAACGCATCACCCCAGACATAGGCGAAATCGACGGGGCGGGGAATCGGGCCGCTGCATCTTTCTGCCAGCCGCACGTAATCGTCGGCATTCTTCACGTAGGCTTCGTACAGCCGCGGGTCGCCGGGGTGTGGCAGGATGGCGTCGATGCCGCGGGCGGTCATGACATCGCCGGCGAGGAACAGCTTCAGCGTATCCATGGCAGCCTCCTGGCGATCCGCAATAGGGTCCGCCGCAGCGATCGGGGCAGTTCCCGATCGGCTTACTTTGCGACCGCCAGCGCCGCTTGCCAACAGCGGGCGAGGGGCGGCCATTTCCCAGCTACAAGGGCCAGAAACGAGGGGTTATGCAAGCGATACAGCGATTCTCGGTGCAAGCGGGGCTGGATGCCGAACGCCAGCTGCTCGACCAGATGCCCGGCGGCCATGGTGACTGCGCGCCGCAGCGCCCGGCATTGCGGCGCCGGCTGGCTCCCCGATGTGCAGCCGCGAGCTGCGCACGGGGCTATTTCCCTCGGCCCTTTCGGGAGAGGGAAAAGCGCTTGCGGGGTGACCCAAGCAGAGCCTGCGGCGCTCACTGGCCCGCGTTGAAGAACGCCAGCAGCGTCGCACTCATCGCCCGCGCGCCGGCGGCGATGGCCGGCAGTTCGACGACGAACCCCGAGGTGTGATTCATCGACGGCGGCAGCTGCTGCTTCTCGACCAGGTTCTTGTAGACATCCGGCTTGCCCGAACCGACCGCAATGAACACCACCGGGGTGTCCGGATAGGGGCTGGCGAGCATGTGAAAGTCCTCGGAGCCCATAACCGGCGGCATCCCCGGGAGTACCTTGTCGGCGCCCAGTTGCGCCACCAGTGCGGCCTGGGCCTGCTCGGTCTGCACCTTGGCGTTGATCACCGGGGTGGAATAGCCCTTCATGGTGTATTTCGCCGCATAGCCTTCCGGCACATCATTCATCACCAGCACGCCGGAGGTGACCGATTTGATCCCGGCAATCAGCCGCTCGCGCATCTGCTGGTCGTACCAGCGCAGGTTGAGCTTGAGCACCGCACGATCGGGAATCACGTTGTTGTTGACCCCCGCCTGCACGGCGCCGACGGTGAGCACGGCGGGCTTGGATTGGTCGACCATGCGGCTGACCACGGTCTGGTAACCCATCACCGCCATCGCCGCCATCACCACCGGGTCCTTGGTCACGTGCGGGGTCGAGCCGTGGCCACCGATACCTGGCAGCTCGACGTCAATCTGGTCGGTGCCGGCCATGCGCGGCCCGTCACGCAGGCTGACGCTGCCCGCCGGGACGACCGGCGAGACGTGCGCGGCGACCAGCACATCGGGTTTCGGTGCGAAGTCGTAGAGGCCGCCGTTGACCATCGCCACGGCGCCTTCGAGGATTTCCTCGGCCGGCTGGGCGACCAGCACCAGGGTGCCGGACCACTGACCCTTGAGCTGCACCATCACCTTGGCGACTTCCAGCAGCCAGGTGGTGTGCGCATCGTGGCCACAGGCGTGCATCACCGGTTGGCTGGGGTTGTTCAGCCAGGGGGTGACCTTGGTGCTCTGGTAGGGCAGGCCAGTTTCTTCCTTGATCGGCAGGGCATCCATGTCGGCGCGGTACATCACCACCGGCCCCGGGCCGTTGCGCAGGATGCCGACCACCCCGGTGGTGCCGATCGCGGTCTTCACCTCGAAACCCTGTTCGCGCAGGGTCTTGGCCACCCGCGCGGCGGTCTCCGTTTCCTGGAAGGCCATTTCGGGATTGCGGTGCAGCTGCTTGAACACCTCGACCAGCTGCGCTTCGTCTTGCTCTACGAGGCTGTCGATGCGCTTGTTCAGATCGCGAGTGGCGGCTTGGGCCGAGGCGGCACAGAGACTCAGGGCGAGGGCGCTGAGTAAGGGACGAAATGGCATGGCGACAATCCAATAGTTGTTGTTGTGCTAGCCAGTCTGCAAAGGCTGCGGTACAAGCGTCCAATGCAAAGATAATCAGGAATTGATGCATTGGCTGACTTAATCGACCTCAAGCGCATCCGCCACTTGGTGTTCCTCGGTGAGGAGCTGCACTTCTCCCGCGCCGCCGAGCGGGCGAATTTGTCGCAGACCGCCTTCAGTCGCAGCATCCAGGCGCTGGAGGCAGAATTGGGCGTGCGCCTGTTCGACCGCGACACCCGTTCGGTGGCGCTGACCGCCGCCGGCCGCCAACTGCTGGCCCGCGCCCGCGAGCTGCTGAGCAGCGCCAGCCGGCTGAGCGCCGAGGCCAACCACATCGCCCACGCCGAAGGCGGCGAGCTGAGTTTCGGCGCCGGCATGATGGCCGCCAACCTGTACCTGCAGGACGCCCTGAGCACGCTGCGCCAGCGCCTTCCCAAGCTGATGGTGAAGGTTGAGGTGAACCACTGGCATCACCTGATCCAGCAGCTCGACCAGGAGCAGATCGAGTTCTTCGTCGGCTACACCAACGAGAAGGTCAGCGATCCGCGCTTCGCCATCACCCCATTGCCGGCGCAACCGGCGTCGATTTTCTGTCGCCGTGACCACCCCTTGGCCGTGCAGCAGACGCCCATTACCCGCTTGCAACTCGCTGCCTATCCCTGGAGCTCGGTGCGTGCCAGCGATACGCTGCCCGTCCAGCTGCGCGCGGCGCTGGACTTGCCGGCCGGCACGCCGGTGCCCCTGGCGTTGAGCTGCAACGACCTCAGCCTGCTGCGCGAAACCACCCTGGCCAGTGATGCCCTGCTGTTCACGTGGAGGGCCTGGTTGGAGGCCGATCTGCGCAGCGGCGCTCTGGCCGATCTGGCGGGGCGACTGCGGCCGGCACTGCCGCCGTTGAGCCTCACCTGTGCGATCGTCTGCCATGCTGGACGCAGCCTGTCGCCGATCGCCCGCCAGGCCATCGAGCTGATCCAGGCCAGTGCCCAGCGCCAGATCGGCGATTGGATCGCGTGACCCTAAACGCCGCCCAAGAGCTGAAATATCAGGGGAATCCTATGCAAGCGATACGCGAATTTCGGGTGGAAGAGGGCTTGGATGCCGAGCGCCTGTTGCTCGATCAGGTGCACGGCGGTGCGGGCGACTGCGCGCTGTTGTGCTGGCAGCCGAGCGAGCAGGCGCTGGTGATGCCGCGCAAGTTCAGCCGATTGCCGGGCTTTGCCGCGGCCTGCGCAGCGAGCGAGGCGCAGGGCTGGCCGGTGGCCTTGCGCGACACCGGCGGCGAGCCGGTGCCGCAGTCGCCGGGCGTGCTGAATGTCGCCCTGGTGTATGCCGTACCGCCACAAGACACCGAGTTGACTCGCCTGGAATCCGCCTACCTGCGCCTGTGCCAGCCATTCTGTGCCTGGCTCGCGGCGCAAGGGCTGGAGCCGGGGCTTGGCGCCGTGGATGGGGCGTTTTGCGACGGCCGCTACAACATCACCCTGAATGCGCGAAAATTGGCCGGTACCGCCCAGCGCTGGCGTCGCCGACCTAACGCCGGCCCGGCGGTGGTCCTGGCCCACGCGGCGGTGATGATGGATAACCAGCGCGAGGCGATGGTCGAACTGGTCAATGCGTTCTATCAGGGCTGTGGCCTCGATGAGCGCTGCCGCGCGAGCAGTCATGTGGCGTTGGCCGAATGTCTCGATCAGCCGTGGGCCTCGGTCGACGAATTGCCGGCACTGTATCGGCAAACTCTGGTCGAAGCGGGGCTGGAGTTGTCGGAACAGTTGCGCTGAACCGAGCGCTCCCAACCCATCTAAGAGGTAAGTCCAGCCTGGCTGGGCTGTCGTTGTTCTGGAGACCCCATGTTGATTGCGTGTTTGCCCAAGTCCTTGCGACTTGCGCTGTTGTTCGTTTCGCTCGGTAGTCCGGCGCTGGCGTTCGCCTGCCCGCAAGGGCAGTTCGAAGTCTGCGTGACCGCCTGTGTGTGCGTGCCCAACGCCGGCGAAGTGCTCGGCCCGCTGTACGAGCAAATGACCCAGGTCGCCGCACCGGTGTTGCAGCAGTGGCTGGTTCAATCCCGAGATTCGGCAGCCCTCGAAGGCACGCAGGCGATCCCGCTGAATATCAAGATCCAGCTGGAAAAATATTACTCGCTCGAGGTGCTGGAGAGCGTGCGCTACAAGGTCGGCGATAACAGTGAAATGAGCGCCGCACGCACCATGCTGCAGAACCCGGATATCACCGCGGTCACCCTGATCGACATCATCGTGTTCCGCACGGAAGACGATGCGCTGAACAATGTCGCCCTGTGGGCGCACGAGCTGAAACATGTGCAGCAGTATCAGGAGTGGGGCGTGCAGGAATTCGCCATCCGCTACACCCGCGACTTCAGCGCCGTGGAAGCGCCGGGCTATGAGATCCAGCGCGAAATTGCCAAAGCGTTGCGGTGATGGGCGAGGGTGGCCTATGGACCGTTCTTGACGCGTTCACCGGTTTCGGCCAGAAGCGGATGTTCGTGATCGACAGCTTTCGACCCAAACCAGCCGGTCGCGATAGGCATCAACCGGCCACTTTCTGCCCGGCACCATCGACCGCTTTAGGTCGTTTGCGAAGGCCAAGAGAATATACGTTCAAGCTGTGCTGCCGGTGCGCTGCGCGCACTCATATCCGAAGCGCACGGGCATCAGCCCTTCAGCGCCTCTCGCCTCCTGGTGCAAGCAGTTCGCTGATCCACCTGGCCTGTTGAGCGACCTCTTGCACCTTCTCCTCAGGCACGGCCTTCCGCGCTCGGGCGAAGTTGGTCAGGGTCTGCTGCTTCAGACGCAATATGCGCTGCCACTTGGCTAGAAATGCCGAGCTGCGTTCCTGCAATTGAAGTGGGCCGAAGTACAGCTCCTCGGCGCTATACATCGCCGGCCCGATGCGCTCGGCGACAATAATTTCGTAGTCGAAGCGGTTTTCCCGCAGCACTTCCTCGCAGAGGATGCGGTAGCCATTTTCCATCAGCCATTTGCGCAGTGGCTGCTCGCCGCCGTTGGGTTGCAGGATCAGGCGTTCCTCGCCGCTCAGGTGTGCCTTGCCGCTGTCCAGGATATCGCGGATCGTCTCGCCGCCCATCCCGCAGAGGCTGATCGCCGTGATCCCGTCTCCTGGCTCAATCGCTGCCAGCCCATTGGCCAGGCGTACGGTGATTCGTTGGCTCAGGCCATTCTCGCGCACGGTACGTTGAGCCGAGTGAAACGGCGTCAAGGCTACCTCGCCGGCTACCGCCGCCGCGATGACGCCACGGTTCATCAATGCTACGAGCAGGTAGCCGTGATCCGAACCGATATCGGCCAGCCGCGCGCCTGCCGGCACATGCGCCGCCACGCGATCCAGGCGCACGGACAATCTCTGTTCGTTCAACTGCAATCCCTTTTCACCACGGCCGCCTGGTACGTTGGGCCGAATCGGCGCGAGATTTTGTCGAGCAACACCCTGCATGGCAAATTCCTGCGACCAGTGCCATGGCTCGATGACTCCAGGGTCCGCCCACAGCGGCCCGGCCATGGGTTGCTTCTGGCCGTTCATAGCCCCTCGCGCGAGTCAGCTTTCGGCCAATCGTGGTCTGCCCCGATAACCTAAATAATCTGTCCGCTTTCCTCTTTTATGGGCGGACGCCTGGGGTACCGCGAGCGTTCTTCTTTTGCAGGATCTGCGACGCTTCGTTGTAGGCATTCTGGAAAGCTTCGCCGCCGATCCAATCCACTGCCGTGTCGTCGTCCTCATCGTGGAAGATCCCGCGATAGGTAATCAGCAGGCCCATCATGAAGTCGGTGGCCGCCTCTTCCGCTTCCTCAGCGACCACCAGCTCCAACACCGGGTATTGCAGGAACACCAGGCACATCGCTAGCAGGCTGATGCCTTCGCCGACTTTCATCGCCTGGAACAGATCGTCGAAGTGCGCCGGGTCGAAACCGTTCTCTTCGATGTCTTTGAAGTCGAAAGTGCTCAGGTCGATTTCGACATCATCGAACGGCTCGTTGATCAGCGGATTGGCCAGCACCGGATGTACGAGATTGGCTTTGGACTTGCCCGAACGGTTCTGCTTGGCCTTGGCTTTGGCCCGCTGTGCGCGTTTTTGCTGTTTATCTGGGGAGGCCATGGAGGCGAGTTCCTTGTTCAATGCAGCCATATTCATGGCCCGGGGTAATCGGGCGCACAGTGTATTAGCCTTGGCGGGGTTCGTCGGCCAAAGGGGACAGATTTTCCCTGCTCTGAACGGCCATTTGCGGCCAATCAAGCAGTGACCTGATTTTCAAACGTGCATTGAGTGACAGCTCTGGCGCAGCTACCACTCAGTCCTGAACGCTCTTCATGCGCCCCAGCCGTTCTTGCATGCCTTGACTGGCGCCGGGCCCGTGCACCACTTCGCACTCATCCCATGGCACCACCCGGCCCTCGGCGGCATCGACCATCATGGGCTGCAGCGTCCGACCTGTCGCCCGGTCTACAACCTGGACACTTACCTCGTCCTGGACGAAATGCCTGTTGCCCCATGCGATCAGCGCGAAGAGTACACCCTTGAGGTCACGGCCTCGTTCGGTCGGAATGTACTCATGTCGCAGCGGTTTGACGCTGTAGGCGCGGCGCTCCAGCAATCCTGCTTCCACCAGCGCGTTGAGCCTGCGAGTGAGCATGTTCGGCGATATCTCCAGGCTTCTGGAGAAGTCGTCGAACCGACTCAATCCCTGCAGGGCATCGCGCATGATCAACAGGCTCCACCACTCGCCAACGCGCTCCAGGCTGAGCGCGACCGGACATTCGGAATTCAGAAGGTTCTTGCGCTGCATCGAGGTAGCTCACCGCTTGTATAGGAAAAATTCTGCTTTGGGTGTTACTTTCATAATGAAAGTGACGTCCTTCATCCAGATATTACCAAACAGCGAAAGGAGTGAAACCCTCATGAGAAAGCGTGTCGTCGTTACCGGAATGGGCGCGGTCACACCGCTTGGCTGTGGCGTCGAGCACGTCTGGCAGCGCTTGCTGGCAGGCGAATCGGGTATTCGTCAGCTCCCGGAGTCACTGATAGGCGACCTGGCCATACGAATTGGCGGCCAGGTTCCGGGCGTCGATGAGGATCCCGCCGGCGGGTTCGACCCCGAATGCGTGCTTCCCCAGAAAGAACAACGCAAGGTCGATCGCTTCATCCTGTTCGCGCTGGCGGCTGCGGAAGAAGCGCTGGCGCAGGCGAAGTGGGCACCGGAATCGCCGCGGGAACAGGAACGCACCGCCACCATCATCGCCTCCGGCATCGGCGGTTTCCCGGCTATCGCAGACGCCGTGCGTACCACAGACAGCAAGGGCCCCCGCCGTCTGTCGCCGTTCACGATCCCGTCGTTCCTGTGCAACCTGGCTGCCGGCCAGGTCTCCATTCGCCACCGATTGAAAGGGCCGCTTGGCACACCGGTGACAGCTTGCGCTGCCGGGGTTCAGGCCATTGGCGATGCGGCTCGCATGATCAGGGCTGGTGAAGTGGACGTGGCGCTATGCGGCGGCGCCGAAGCCGCCATCCACCGGGTCAGCCTGGCCGGATTCGCTGCCGCTCGCACCTTGTCGAGCGCATTCAACGACAGGCCGGAAAGCGCATCGCGTCCGTTCGACGAGGCGCGAGATGGCTTCGTCATGGGCGAAGGCGCCGGCCTGCTGGTAATCGAAGAGCTCGAGCATGCGCTAGCACGCGGGGCCACGCCGATAGCCGAACTGGTTGGCTACGGCACCAGTGCGGATGCCTACCACATCACCTCGGGGCCGGAAGATGGCGATGGCGCACGGAGGGCGATGCGGCAGGCATTGCAGCAAGGGGACGTCGCTCCAGGCCAGGTTGGCCACCTAAATGCCCATGCCACATCGACCCCGGTGGGAGACAAGTGCGAGCTGGCGGCCATCAAAGCCGTCTTCGATGGCGGGCCGTCGCCGGCGATCAGCGCGACCAAGTCCTCTACGGGGCACCTGTTGGGCGCAGCGGGCGGGATCGAGGCGATCTTCACTGTGCTCGCCTTGCGCGATCAGGTCGCTCCGGCGACGCTCAACCTGCTCGATGCCGATCCCTCTGCCGACGGGCTGAACATCGTTACTGGCGGCCCTCACGCGATTGAAACCGACTATGCGCTTTCCAATGGTTTTGGCTTCGGGGGGGTAAATGCCAGCGTTCTGTTCCGCAGGTGGGCCGATCAATGAACAGCCGCAACCCTGCACTTCACCACTCGGCACTGGACTGCGATGGAGCCATTACGCGACAAGCGAGGCACGAAGGGACGTAAAAGGGGACAGATTTATTTCCCCCTCAGCACAAAAGCCCGCTTTTGAGCCGCTAGCCGCCAGTCACTAACGAGGCATCCCTCTCGTGGCTGGCGGGCTATCTGCACGAGTTACTTCACCAATTCCTTGTCACCACGCTCGCGTACCCAGAACAGCGTTGCGCCGGCCACCGCGGCCGGCATGGCCAGCAGGTTGACCACCGGGATCAGTAGCGCCAAGTAAGTGATGCCGCCAAAGCCCAGGCTCTGCCAACGCTTCTCGCGCAGCCAGGCGAGCATCTCGTTCCAGCCGAGCTTGTGGTTGTCGGCCGGGTAATCGATGTACTGGATGGCCATCATCCATACGCCGAACAGCAGCCACAGCGGCGCGGCGATCAGGTTCAGTCCGGGGATGAACGACAGGATGAACAGGCCCAAGGCGCGCGGCACGAAGTAGCTCAGCTTGCGCAGTTCGCGACCCAGGGTACGCGGCACCATGGCCATCAATTCGGCCCAGCTGAAGGCCGGGAAATCATCCTGACCGCGCACCACCACTTCGACTTTTTCCGCGAGGAAGCCGTTGAACGGCGCGGCGATGATGTTGGCGAGCATGGTGAAGCTGAAGAACACCATCAACAGCACCAGCACCACGAACAGCGGCCAGAGGAGGTAGTTGAGAAAGCCCAGCCAGTCCGGCAGGGTCGGCATCAGGTGGTCGACCCAACTGCTGAAGCCATTGACGGCAAAGCCGATCAGCGCGGCGAACAGCAGCACGTTGACGGCTAGGGGCAGCAGGACGAACAGCCGCAGGCCGGGGCTAAGGACCAGTTTCAGGCCTTCGCGCAAATATTGCGGGCCACTCAGCGCGGGGGCGGACATAGGATTCACCTCGATTGGATTCGCGCCGACCTTACCGATTTCGCCCCGCAGTGCCTAGCTTGGTGGCGGATCGATGCACGCCACGATGCGCCGCCGTTTGGCTGGCTCCAAGCGCGGTCGGCTGGCTTGGTCAGGGCTTGCGGGCTTTCGCGTACTTTGGGCAGCGCGCGAGGCCGATACGCGGGGTAACAAAATCGCAGGGTAGGGCGGCCAGTTCGGTCGGCTGATGTTCCCCTCCTGAAGCATCTGTTGATCTACGACAACCCCGGCGCGTCCGAGAAGGGCAAAATTTACCCAAGGTGGCCAACCCTGCTCTGCAGATAGGGTGTGGCTATGGCGTGGATTGGAAATCGAAACTTCCGTGGCGCACGTTCGGCGCTTAGCCTTGCCGACAATTCTCTTGCATTGGCTGCAAGAGCCAGGCGCCGCTTGCCGGTCGCTCACGTTTTTCAGGGACCACCGTCGTCTACGAGCCTTCCCCAAGTGCTTGGTGGTCCCTTTTTATTCGCTCGCCTCGCAAGGAGATCGTCATGTCTGAAGTGCGTCACGCCAAGGTGATCATCCTCGGCTCCGGTCCTGCCGGTTACAGCGCGGCAGTGTATGCCGCGCGGGCCAACCTCAAGCCGCTGTTGATCACCGGCATGCAGGCTGGTGGGCAGCTGACCACCACCACCGAAGTGGATAACTGGCCCGGCGATGTGCATGGCCTGACCGGCCCGGCGTTGATGGAGCGCATGCAGCAGCACGCCGAACGCTTCGAGACCGAGATCGCCTTCGACCATATCAATGCGGTCGATCTGGCCGGCAAGCCGTTCACGCTGATCGGCGATAGCGGCCGTTACAGTTGCGATGCGTTGATCATCGCCACCGGTGCCAGCGCCCGTTACCTGGGTTTGCCATCGGAGCAGGCGATGATGGGCAAGGGCGTGTCGGCCTGCGCGACGTGCGACGGATTCTTCTACCGCAATCGCGAAGTGGCGGTGATCGGTGGCGGCAACACGGCCGTGGAAGAGGCGCTGTACCTGGCCAACATCGCCAGTAAGGTGACCCTGGTGCATCGCCGCGACAGCTTCCGCGCCGAGAAAATCCTCCAGGACAAACTGCAAGCGCGAGTTGCCGAAGGCAAAATCGTTCTCAAGCTGAACGCCGAAGTGGATGAAGTGCTGGGCGATGCCATGGGTGTTACCGGCGTGCGCCTCAAGCAACGCGATGGCGGCTATGACGAGCTGAAGGTCGACGGCGTGTTCGTTGCCATCGGCCACACCCCGAACACCGCGTTGTTCGACGGTCAGCTGACCTTGCGCGATGGTTATCTGGTGGTGCAGGGCGGCCGCGAAGGGAATGCCACCGCGACCAGCGTGCCTGGCGTGTTTGCCGCGGGTGATGTGGCTGACTCGGTGTATCGCCAGGCGATTACCTCGGCCGGTGCCGGGTGCATGGCGGCGCTGGATGCCGAGCGGTATCTCGACGGTCAGTAAGTTACAGCGCGCGGCACATGCCGGGCGGTTAACGCAAAACGCCGCTTACCTGTGAGGGTACGCGGCGTTTTTTATGCTTGTTGTAGGAGCGAATTTATTCGCGATGGAGGCGCGCGGAGTTGCCAATGTTCGCGAATGAATTCGCTCCTACACAGGCAGGCTCAGGCTTTGTGCTTGAGCGGCTGGTGCTCGAAACGCACGCCGGCCAGGCCGGTATCCATCAATGCACGGATATTGCTGTGGTCGCTGCCCTCCGGGCTGGCCAGCACGCTGCGGTAGTGTTCGCCGAAGCACAGCAGCGCTTCGTCCAGGCTCAGGCCTTCGAGCAGGGCCAGGCCGAGGGTCTTGCAGGAGCCTTCGTTCTGTCCGGCGGCATTCTCCACCGATCCGTTGCTGAAGGCGCTGGATTGGTAGTCGTAGAACTCGGCGATGAAGACCAGGGTGGCGGCAAACAGATGCTGGTCGCTGCGCAGGTTGGTGCGGAAGTCGGTCAAGGCACTCATTTTTTGCTGTTCGCCTCGAAAGCGGCCTGTTGGGTGGCATTGGCCTCTTGCTGGTACTTGGTTTTCCACTCGTTGTACGGCATGCCATACACCTCTTCGCGGGCCTGTTCGAGGCTGACGTCCAGACCGCTGTCGTCGGCCGCGGCCTTGTACCACTTGGACAGGCAATTGCGGCAGAAACCGGCCAGGTTCATCAAGTCGATGTTCTGCACATCGGGGCGGGCGCGCAGGTGCTGAACCAGTTGGCGAAAGGCAGCAGCCTCAAGTTCAAGTTGTTGTTGCTCGGTCATTGCAGGGCCCTCGTTTGAGCGAGTGGGGAAAGGGATAGCGGATGTGCGACGGCAGCTGCGGGAGGCCGGGCGGCGAGCGCTTCCTGGCGGGCCTTGGTGCATTCGTCGCGGAACTGCTGGTTGTACGCGTTCTGACTGAGTTGGTAGACCGACTCGTCGACCATCAGTGCCTTGATCAGATTGTAGAGTTTGTCGCGCTCTTCCAGCTCGTGATAGCCGTATTTCAAGCCGATGAAGTCGGAGAACGCCACGTTGAGAATCATCAGCGCCAGCCATTTACGCTGGATTTCCTCGTCGCTGGGTAATTCGCCACCCGCCGCCAGCAGGCTTTCGGCCTGGCGCAGTAGGTGGGGTTTATCGAGCAGGCCAAGGTCGATCTGAATCCACGAATCGCGACCGGCCTTGATGTAGTCGAGCGTGGCCTTCTGTTTCTGCGAGCGATACAGAATTACCGGAATCACGATGCTCGCCGCCCCGGTGAGCAGGGTGGAGACGAAGGTGGCGATGTCCATTACCTGTTTGAAGTCCATGACGGTTCCGGTCCGCTACTGATCAGTTGTTACGCAGGTGGCGGCCGCCATTGATGACGATATTGCTGCCGGTGCTGTAGTTGGAGTTGAGCAGGTAGAGCACCGCCTCGATCAGCGGCTCGGCGCCTGGCTCGAATTTCAGCAGGGCCTTGTTCAGGGCTTTCTGCTGGTACTCGTGGTTGCTGTCTTCCTTGAAGATCAGCAAGCCCGGGGAAATCGCGTTGACGCGGATATCCGGCGCGTACATCTCGGCGAACGACAGGGTCATGTTCTGCAGCGCGGCCTTGGTCGCGGCGTAGGCGACATGGCCGCGACTGCCGCGCGAGGCGCTTTCGTCGCAGATGTGGATGATATCGGCCTTGGTGGAATTCTTCAGTAACTCGCCCAGCGCCATGTTCAGGTGAAACGGCGCTTCAACGTGGATCTTGAACATGGTGGTGAGGTTGTCCAGATCATCGTCGAGCCACAGCGAAGCGTTGTGGATGATGCCGCGCAAGCTGCCGAAACGGTTGCTGACGAAGGCGATCAATGCCGCGCGATCGTCGTTGCTGCGCAGGTCGGCTTGGAACGTGGTGATCCGTGAGTGCGTGACGGTGGCTGGCGAACGACTCACCGCGAGCACGTCGAAGCCGGCCTCGGCCAGCTGCTGGGCAAGTTGCTGGCCAACGCGTTTGTTGGTGCCGGTGATCAATATAGGGCTGGTCATACGGGCTCGATCGGTTGCGAAAACTCTGTCCGAACGGACTGCCTTGAATAGCTGATGCAGCGAGCTGGCTGCCGCTGGGGGGCGGGCTCGCCGGTCCGCCGTAAAGGTCAGCCGGTCAGTGCCGGCAACGTTACCGTAGTCCGCTGCGGGGCACAAAGCCGGTCGGTCCGGCAGCAGCGGGAAAATAGCCAGGCAGGGGCTTACAGCGGGCCGTCGGTCAGCTCGTTCAACTGGGGATGGTGATCGAGGATGAATTTGCGCAGCCGCTCATGTTGGCGGACTTTGTGCTGGCTGAGGCGATAGGCGATCAGATGCTGCTCGGTCTCACGGATCAGAGTGCCGCGCAACTCGATGGGTTGCGCATCGGGGACCGGCATCCACAAGGTGAAGCGTTTGGGAATAGGTCGGTCGCGGACTTCAACCAACAGGCCACTTTGCGACAGCGAGTGCAGCCATAGGCCGCTGGCCTTGCCGTCGGCATCCAGCAGCGCCAGCGGTTCGGGGAACGGTAGGCGCCAGGGCCGGTTGGCTGCGGCTTGCTCGACGATGGTGGGTAGGCCGAGTTGCACATGCAGGGCGTGAAACTCATCTTCCACCAGATGCACCGGGAAGGAGACCCGCTGGTTATCGATCTGCGCTTCGATGGTCAGATGTTCATGAACCGCCAGGCGGGCGAGCAGCTCCTTGGTGCGCTCACCGCCATCGACCAGCAGCGCGGTGGTCGGCGGGTCTGCCGGGCGCGGTGCATTCTGCAATTCGCGGATGAACTGCAGTTCGTCGTGGGTCAGTATCGATTCGTCTTGCATCTATTCGAGGCTCGCGCAGATGAGGAGACAGCGTACGACCGTAGGAACAGCGATTGGTTGACCCGGAGCAGCTATTGCGGCGCTCACGAGGCCGCCTGTCGGTCGGCAAGGATTCAATGCCGCCGCGTGAAGTGGTTCCGGCGATATACCTGAAGGGTAGTCGATCCGGCTGCCGCAACCCAGAGGTGGGGCGGCAAATCACCGTGAGCTAGTCGACATCGTGGACTATCGTGCAAGAAACCTCCACAGTCGCGCCGGCTGCGCTGGCGCGGGGATGCGACCGACTAGGCGATGACGGAATGCATTGCGGCATAATGTCCGCCTCTTATTCAGTCAGCTTGGGGGTAATTCATGAAAGTCGCCGTCCTCTCCGGTTCGGTCTATGGCACCGCCGAGGAAGTTGCCCGTCACGCCGAGCGCTTACTAAAAGCGGCGGGATTGCAGGCCTGGCACAACCCGCGGGCGAGCCTGGAAGAAATTCTCGCCTTCGCCCCGGAGGCCCTCCTGGTCGTGACCTCGACCACCGGCATGGGCGAATTACCCGACAACCTGCAGCCGCTGTACCACGCCATCCGCGACCGCTTCCCGGCCTGGAGCGGGCTGCCCGGCGGGGTGATTGCCCTGGGTGATTCCAGTTATGAAACTTTTTGCGGTGGTGGCGAGCTGGTGCGTGAGCTGTTCGCCGAGCTGGGCATTCGTGAAGTGCAGGACATGCTGCGCCTGGATGCCAGTGAAACGGTCAACCCGGAAGCGGATGCCGAGCCCTGGCTCGCCGCGTTCGTCCAGGCACTCAACGGCTGATGGACCCTCGCGCCGCGGAACTGATCCGGAGCCTCGACCTTGCGGCGCATCCGGAGGGCGGCTATTACCGGCGCACCTTCCAGTCTGCGCAGATGATCGACGGCCGGCGCTGCTCCAGCGCGATCCTCTATCTGTTGCCCGGTGGGGTGAATAACCGCTGGCACGCGGTGGATGCCGATGAGTTGTGGCATTTCTACGAAGGCGCGCCGCTTGAGTTGCTGATCGCCGAGACGCCGGAGGTGGTGCGCATCGAACGCCTCGGCCCGGTGGCCTCCGGCCAGTTGCCGCAGCGCGCGGTGCCGGCGCATGCCTGGCAGGCGGCGCGCAGCCTGGGCGCCTTTACCCTAGTCGGCTGCACCGTGGCGCCGGAATTCCAGTTCTCCAGCTTCCGCCTGCTCGCTGAGGATGCCGCGGCGCAGCGCCAGTGGCCGCAATTGGTCGATCAGTACGGCGCGTTTCTCTAGGCTATGTACCCGTTAACTGTTGCGCATCGCTTTTGTAGGGTGGGTTAGCCGCGTAGCGGCGTAACCCACCAGCGGCATCGCCCGGAGCACTGGTGCCCAGCCTGGTCGGTGGGTTACGCCTACGGCTAACCCACCCTACGAATCATCGTCTCAGGCATCACCTATCGGTTTTGCACGCCTCAACACGTAATTGGGGCATAGCCTTTCTCTAACCCGGCAGCATCGGGCGTTCCTTCAACAACTCCAGCCAGGCCTGCGCCGCGCGTGACAGGTAGGCGCCGTTGCGCCAGATGAACGCGATGTCCCAGCGCAGGTCCGGCTCGCGCAACCGCAGGCAGACCACTCCCGGGCGGAGCAGCTTGCGGGCCACCACCCGCGGTAGCAGTACCACGCCCTGACCGGCCGCCACCAGGGCGACGAGGAAATCCGCCTGGCCGCTGCGCCCGGCCTCGCGGGGGATGAAGCCGGCCTGGCGGCAGGCCTGCAGCAGGCGGTCATTGAGGATGAAACTCTGCTGGTAGAGCAGGAACGGCGTGTCGGCGAGCTGGGCGAGGGCGACGTCAGCCTGTCCGGTCAGCGGGTGGTCGGCGGGCAGCAGCACCTCCAGCGGCTCGTTGCAGAACGGTTGCGCGGCGAAGGCCGGATCGTCGCGGGTGAGGCTGCCGCCCAGCTCCAGTTCGCCGCTCAGCACTAGCGCCTCGATGCTCTTGCTGCCGCCTTCCTGCAGGTGCACGACGATGTTCGGGTAGCGCCGGCGGTACTCGGCGAACAGCTCGGTGAACAGCGCGTCGCTGCCGATCAGCGGCAGGCCCAGGCGCAGTTCGCCACGCGCCAGCTGGCTGAGGTCGTCGAGTTCATGGTGCAGCTCGCGTTGCAGGCGCAGCAGCTCTTCGGCGCGGCGCAGCACCACGGCGCCGGCATCGGTCAGGCGGACCTGCGGGCCCTGACGTTCGAGCAACTGCACGCCGAGGCGCTGTTCGAGCTGCGCCACCTGCTTGCTCACCGCCGACTGGCTGGCATTCAGCCCCTTGGCGGCCTGGGTGAAGCCGCCGTGGTGGACCACGGCGACGAAGCTGCGCAGCTGTTTGAATTCCATTTTGGAATGGCCTGTAGTCGAGCAATTCGCTTTTGGGATGATAGCCGCCGGCGTAGCCTCAAACCATCTGGAATTGAGGATTGCCGTCATGTACCGCACGTCGCTGCGCTTCGTCCGTCTGTGTACCGAACTGGCCGTACTGATCGGCCTGTACAGCGTCGGCACCGCGCTGGCCGCCTGGCTCGGCTGGCCGATTCCCGGTGGCGTGTTCGGCCTCGCCCTGTTGCTGCTGGCGTTCGCCAGCGGCTGGCTGCGCCCGGCGGCGCTGAAACTCGGCGCTGGCCTGCTGCTCGCCGAGATGCTGCTGTTCTTCATTCCGGCGGTGATGAGCCTGCTCGACTATGGCGCGCTGCTGCGCAGCGAGGGCTGGCGGATTCTGCTGGTCATCGGGGTCAGTACCTTGCTGGTGATGCTCAGCACCGCGCTGGCGGTGGAGTGGGTGTGCCGCTGGAGTGCGCGGCATGAACACTGATCTGCAGGCCTGGTTCTGGCTGGCGCTGACCCTCGGCGTCTATGTTTTCAGCCGCTGGCTGTACCGGCGCAGCGGCCGCTACCTGCTGTCGCCGCTGCTGCTGGTACCGGCGGTGCTGCTCGCCGTGGCCGTGCCGCTGCACATCCACTACGCCGACTACGCCGGGCTGACCCACTGGTTGGTGGCCCTGCTCGGCCCGGCCACCGTAGCCTTCGCCGTGCCGATCTGGCAGCAGCGCGGCATGCTTGCCCGCCATTGGCCGGCGCTGCTGGTCGGTATGTTGGTCGGCAGCGCGGTGGCGATCGGCAGTTCCTGGGCGCTGGCCAACCTGCTGGCGCTGGACGACAGCGTGCGCCTGTCGCTGCTGCCACGCTCGATCAGTACGCCGTTCGCCATGCCGCTGGCTGCTGACCTGGGCGGTGTGCCGGGGCTGACCGCGGTGTTCGTGCTGATCACCGGGGTACTCGGCGCCGCACTCGGCGGCGTGCTGCTGAAGTGGCTGCCGCTGCGCAGCAGCCTGGCCCGCGGCGCGCTGTTCGGCGTTGGTGCTCACGGTGCCGGCGCCAGTCGCGCCCACGAAATCGGCCATGAAGAAGGCTCGGTTGCCGGTCTGGTGATGGTGCTGATGGGCCTGCTCAATCTGCTCGCCGCGCCGCTGCTGGTTCAGTTGATCTGACCCGCAAGGCCAGCGCGCTGGCCGCCAAGGCAACTACCAAGAGCGGCGCCGCTCGCTAGACTCAAACGACAACCACCCGCACAACTACAACACCGAGGTGAATGCCGTGACCGCTGTCCATGCTCTGCCCGCCGTCAAAGACCAGGTTTCCGCTGCCGAGTGGCAAACCCGCGTGGATCTCGCTGCCTGCTACCGGTTGATCGCCCTGCATGGCTGGGACGACCTGATCTTCACCCACATCTCGGCGAAGATTTCCGGCACCGAAGAATTCCTGATCAACCCGTTCGGCATGATGTTCCATGAGATCACCGCTTCGAGCCTGGTGAAGATCGACCTGGCCGGCAAGAAGCTGATGGACAGCCCGTACGACATCAACCCGGCCGGCTACACCATCCACAGCGCGGTGCATGAAGTGCGCCACGAGGTGGCCTGTGTGGCGCACATCCACACCGCCGCCGGCATCGCCGTGTCGGCGCAGAAACAGGGCTTGCTGCCGCTCTCGCAACAGTCGCTGTTCGTGCTCTCCAGCCTGGCCTACCACGGCTACGAGGGCGTGGCGCTCAACCACGACGAGAAGACCCGCCTGCAGGCCGACCTGGGAGCGGCCAACTTCATGATCCTGCCCAACCACGGATTGCTCACCGCGGCGAACAGCATCGCCGATGCGTTCCTGATGATGTTCATCCTGCAGCGCGCCTGCGAAATACAAGTGATGGCCCAGGGCGGTGGCGCCGAGTTGATCCACATTCCGCAGCAGATTCTCGATGGCGCCAAGGCCATGGCTGCCGGCGTAACCAGAAGCAAGCAGGGCATGGGCGGCGCGCTCGCCTGGCCGGCCTTGCTGCGCAAGCTCGATCTGCACATGCCCGGCTACGCCGAGTAATGATGCTGCCGGGGATTGCCCTGGATGAGTGGCGCGAACGCGGCCAGACATTCGCCTTTCAGGGACATGCGATCCGCTATTGGACGGCAGGCGAGGGCGCGCCGCTGCTGTTGATCCACGGCTTTCCGACGGCCAGTTGGGACTGGCATTACCTGTGGGCGCCGCTGGCGACGCGCTACCGGTTGATCGCCTGCGACATGCTCGGCTTCGGCGACTCGGCCAAGCCGCGCGACCACGAGTATCGTTTGATCGAGCAGGCGGATATCCAGCAGGCGCTGTTGCGCCATTTGGGCATCGGCGAGCCGGTGCACGTGCTGGCCCATGACTACGGCGACAGCGTCGCCCAGGAGTTGCTTGCGCGGCACGGCGAAGGGCGTTTCGTCATGGCCAGCGGGGTGTTCCTCAACGGCGGGCTGTTCCCCGAAACCCATCATCCGGTGCTGGCGCAAAAGCTCCTGCTCAGCCCGCTGGGGGCGCTGATGGGGCGCTTGTTTGGTCGGCGCCAGCTGGCGGTCAACTTCGCCAAGATCTTCGGTCCGGCCACCCAGCCCAGTGCGACCGAGTTGGATGCTTTCTGGAGTTTGCTCGAGACCAACGACGGCGCGGCGGTGATCCACCGGCTGATCCGTTATATGCCCGAGCGCCGCGAGCAGCGCGAACGCTGGGTGACGGCGATGCAGGCGATCCAGGTGCCGCTGCGCGTGATCGACGGCGCGTTCGACCCGATTTCCGGGGCGCACATGGTGGCGCGCTATCGCGAGCTGATCGCCGATGCCGATACCGTGCTGCTCGACAATATCGGTCATTACCCGCAGGTAGAGGCGCCCCAGGCGGTGCTCAAGCACTACCTGGAGTTTCGGGCCAGGGTCGCCAAGCGGGAGGCGGTTATCGACTTGTAGCCCGGATGCAATCCGGGACTGGGGTGGCGGCATCCCGGATTGCATCCGGGCTACGGGGTGGAATCGACCACCGTTGTAGGAGCGAATTCATTCGTGATCGGGCCAGCCATGCCAGCGCCAATCGCGGATAAATCCGCTCTTACAGTCAGCTGTAGGATGGGGCGGGCCGCGTAGGTTGAGCTGTAGTAATCAACCCATCGCCGCTTGTTGGGTATCGCTGCGCTCAACGCCAACCTACAAAAACCGCTATCGCCTCGCCTTATCGACCTTTATTCAGCACCGAGCCTTTTGCTTGTGACACCCCCCTTACTCGTCGACACTCGGCTTTTCCTTTTTCTGCCCAGGAGTCCGCTTTATGAGTGATGCCATCCGCTTCGAAGACAAAGTCGTCATCGTCACCGGCGCAGGTGGTGGCCTCGGCCGCGCCCATGCGCTGCTGTTCGCCAAGCACGGGGCGAAAGTGGTGGTCAACGACCTCGGCGGCAGCACCCACGGCGAAGGCGCTAACGCCTCGGCTGCCGACAAGGTGGTCGCGGAAATCCGCGCAGCCGGCGGTACCGCGGTGGCCAACCACGACTCGGTGACCGATGGCGGCAAGATCGTGCAGAACGCTCTGGATGCTTTCGGCCGTGTCGATGTGGTGGTCAACAACGCCGGCATTCTGCGCGACAAGACCTTTCTGAAGATGGAAGACGCCGACTGGGACCTGGTCTACAAGGTCCACGTCGAGGGCGCCTACAAGGTCACTCACGCCGCCTGGCCACACCTGCGCGAGCAGAACTTCGGCCGGGTGATCTTCACCGCGTCGACCTCCGGCATCTACGGCAACTTCGGCCAGTCCAACTACGGCATGGCCAAGCTCGGCCTGTATGGCCTGACCCGCACCCTGGCCATCGAAGGACGCAAGAACAACATCTTCGTCAACGCCATCGCCCCCACCGGCGGCACCCGCATGACCGAAGGGCTGATCCCGCCGCAGGTGTTCGAGCAGCTCAAGCCTGAGCTGGTCAGCCCGTTGGTGGTTTACCTCGGCAGCCAGGCCTGTGAGGAAACCGGCAGCCTGTTCGAAGTCGGTGGTGGTTGGGTCGGCAAGGTGCGCTGGGAGCGCAGCAATGGCGCCGGTTTCGACCCGCGTGCCGGCTTCAGCCCGGAAGACGTCGCTGCCGCTTGGCAGCAAATCGGCAACTTTGAAGGCGCCAGCCACCCGGCCGACAGCAATCAGGCGCTGGGCGCGATGCTCGCCAACCTGCAGAAATATGTAGGTTGATGCCGTAGGGCGGGGGTAACCCGCGAAACATGCGGCGGGTTGCACCCGCCCTACGCAAAAATGAGTGTTACTGGGCCGGCTTTATGCCGGCCTTTTTTGTTTTATGGTTGCGCAAACCCACCAGGAGAGTCGTCATGAGCGTCATTGTCGAGAAGAGCGGCCCCGTCACCACGCTGATCATCGATCGCCCGGCGGTGCGCAACGCCGTCGACCGGCCAACCGCCGAAGCCTTGGCCGACGCCTTGCGGGCGTTCGAGGCCGATGACGAGGCGCGCGTGGCGGTCCTCACCGGCGCCGGCGAAACCTTCTGCGCCGGTGCCGATCTGGGCGCGGTGGCGCAAGACGCTACCCGCGCTAATCGCCTGGAAGTCGACGGCGACGGGCCGATGGGGCCGAGCCGCATGCAGTTGAACAAACCACTGATCGCCGCCATCGAGGGCTATGCGGTGGCCGGCGGCCTGGAGCTGGCGTTGCTCGCCGACTTGCGAGTGATGGCCGCGGACGCGGTGCTCGGGGTGTTCTGCCGCCGCTTCGGCGTGCCGCTGATCGACGGTGGCACGGTGCGTTTGCCGCGCATCGTCGGGCAGGGTCGGGCGCTGGATCTGATCCTCACCGGCCGCCCGGTGCAGGCCGACGAAGCGCTGCAGATCGGCCTGGTCAATCGAGTGGTGGCCAAGGGCGAGGCGCGGGCTGCCGCCGAGCAGTTGGCCCGTGACATCGCGGCTTTCCCGCAGCGCTGCATGCTGGCCGATCGCGCCAGCGCTTATCGGCAGTGGGAGTTACCGTTCGGGCAGGCGCTGGAGAATGAATTCGCTGGCGGCCTGGAGGTTATCCACAGCGGTGAAACCCAGGCGGGTGCCCAGAGTTTCAAGAGTGGCCGGGGGCGGCACGGGCAGTTTTAGTGGCCTGTTTGGTTAATTCAGCCGTAGGGCGGGTTAGCCGCGTAGCGGCGTAACCCGCCATGGGTGTCGGCCAGCATCGCTGTGGCTGACTCTGCGGCCAGTCGGTGGGTTACGGCCTGCGGCCTAACCCACCCTACGAAAATCAAGACATCCAAGGGCCGGATCAGCGCGGCAGTAATCCCTCTAATCCCTTTTTGCCCCGTTTTAACCGCCGGCCGTTCTCGTGATGAGCGCTGCGCCCTCTGATCTGTTTCCTCGGCGGGTCGGTGCAGCTTCTGATCGCTGTCCTTTTCGTCCTGTTGGCGAGCCGATTGTGGCGCGCGACAAACCCGCTGCAATCGGTCGCTGCGCTGCATTATGGCCTGCAATGATGGGCGTTCATTAGCCAGACCATGGCTGGCTTTGGACTGTTTCCTGGCGGTAGCGGCACATTGAGTAGGAACTTCCCGCTCGTGCGGCGCGCGGTCGGCGGAAGCCGTCGAGAGGGAGAAAAATGCTCCTGATTAATCCTTTCGAGCGACAAGAAAGAATCCGCCCTTAGTGCGCTTATCCGACTTCTCCCCGCTCGGTAGGGTGGCCTGGCTGATTTACCCAACCAGGAGCGCCAAATGACAAGAAAAACAAGGCCGGCCACCTTCCTGCCAAAAACGCTGGCAGTGGCTGTGGCCATAGGCCTGAGCAGCCAGGCTCAGGCGGTGAACTTTAATATCGGGGAAATCGAGGGGCAGTTCGACTCGTCGCTGTCGGTCGGGGCCAGCTGGAGCATGGCTGATCCGGATAACAAGCTGGTCGGTGCGGCCAACATTGTGCCCGCCACTGGCAAGCGCGGCACCGGTTATACCCAGACCGGCGATGACGGGCGGATGAACTTCAAGAAGGGCGAGACCTTCTCGAAGATTTTCAAAGGCATCCACGACCTCGAACTCAAGTACGGTGACGCCGGCGTGTTCCTGCGCGGCAAGTACTGGTACGACTTCGAGCTGAAGGACGAAAGCCGCCTGTTCAAAGACATCGACGACCATGGCCGCAAAGAGGGCGCCAAGTCCTCCGGCTATCAGCTGCTCGATGCCTTCGCCTATTACAACTACGCCATCGCCGACAAGCCGGGTTCGGTGCGTCTCGGCAAGCAGGTGGTGAGCTGGGGTGAAAGTACTTTCATCGGCAACTCGATCAACAGCATCAACCCAGTCGACGCTGCCGCCTTCCGCCGCCCCGGCGCGGAGATCAAGGAAGGTCTGATTCCGGTCAACATGTTCTATCTGTCGCAGGGCATCACCGACAATCTGTCCGCTGAGGCGTTCTACCAGATCGAGTGGGACCAGACCGTCGTCGACAACTGCGGCACCTTCTTCTCTTCGGCCGACGTGCTCGCCGACGGCTGCAACAACAACTACACCATCCTCGACCCGGCGACCATTGGCGCGCTGCGCGCTCCCGCGACGGCGGCAGGTTTGCGTGCGCTGGGCGTGTCGGTCGTGCCGGAAGGTCTGATCGTGCCGCGCGGCGCCGACCGCGATGCCAGCGACTCCGGTCAGTTCGGTACGGCGCTGCGGTGGCTCGGCGATGAGGCTGAATACGCCGCGTATTTCCTGAACTACCACAGCCGTACACCGAACGTGAGCATGCACACCGCCAGTGCGACGGATATCCAGCGTGCCTTTACCACTGCCGGCGGTGCGTTGGCGCAGCCGATCATGCTCGGCCGCGGCAACTACTTCCTGGAATACCCCGAGGACATCCAGCTCTACGGTCTGAGCTTCTCCACCACGCTGCCCACCGGCACCGCCTGGTCCGGCGAACTCAGCTACCGGCCGAACATGCCGCTGCAGATCAACGGTACCGACATGACCGCCAAACTGGCGACCGTTCCGGCCGGCGCATTCGCCGCGGCGGGTGGTGGCGCGGCCGGCGTCGGCGCGGCGATGCGCCAGGGCAACCAGGACCTCCGCGGCTACAACCGCAAGGAAGTCACCCAGGCACAGACCACCTTCACCCACTTCTTCGATCAGGTCCTCGGCTCCGAGCGTATGACCCTGGTGGGTGAGATTGGCTACACCCGCATCGGCGCTCTGGAGAGCACCAACGAAGTGGCCTACGGTCGCGACTCGATCTACGGCTCGCCGCATGGCACCGCCGCATCGAACATCGCCGCCGCCCGCGACTATGGCTACAACGGCTTCTACACCTCCGGCTCCTGGGGTTATCGCGCCCGCGGCATCCTCGACTACAACGACGTGTTCGCCGGGATCAACCTCAAGCCGAACATGGCCTTCGCGCATGACGTCGATGGTTACGGCCCGGTCTTCAACGAAGGTTCCAAGGCCGTCAGCCTGGGCGTCGATGCCGAATATCAGAACACCTACACCGCCAGCCTGAGTTACACCGACTTCTTCGGTGGTGACTTCAACACCCAGATCGATCGCGACTTCGTTGCGCTCAGCGTCGGCGTGAACTTCTAAGGTTCAGGAGAGAATTACATGACAATGCGCAAGACCATGCTGCAATGCAGCGCCCTGGCCCTCAGCCTGCTGGCTGCCAACGTGATGGCCGCGGTGTCCGCCGACCAAGCCGCCAAACTCGGCGCCAGCCTGACGCCGCTGGGCGGCGAGAAAGCCGGCAACGCCGACGGCAGCATCCCGGCCTGGGACGGTGGCCTCAAGCCCGGCGCGGCGCCGGTCACGGCGGCCGGCTTTCTCGGCGATCCGTATGCTGGTGAACAGCCGTTGTTCACCATCACCGCGAAGAACCTCGATCAGTACAAGGACAAGCTGAGCGTTGGCCAGCAGGCGATGTTCAAGCGTTACCCGGATACCTATGTGATGCCGGTGTACACCACGCATCGCTCGGTGTCGGTGCCGGACAACATCAACCAGGCGGCCAAGACCAGCGCGCAGAAAACCACGCTGCGCGAAGGGGGCAACGGTCTGAAGGATTTCACCGACAGCCGCTACTACGCGTTCCCGGTCCCGCAGAACGGTCTGGAAGTGGTGTGGAACCACATCACTCGTTATCGCGGCGGCAACCTGCGCCGGCATATCGTGCAGGCCACCCCGCAGGCCAATGGCAGCTACCAGCTGGTCAATTTCGAGGACGAAGTGGCGATGCCGGAAGGCTTGCCGGATCTGACGCCGGATAAAGCCGCCAACGCCTTGCTGTTCTTCAAGCAGCGGGTCACCGCGCCGGCGCGTCTGGCCGGCAACGTGTTGCTGGTCCACGACTCGCTCGACGCGGTCGCCGAGCCGCGCATGGCGTGGATCTACAACGCCGGTCAGCGTCGCGTGCGGCGTGCCCCGCAGGTCGCGTATGACGGTCCGGGTACCGCTTCGGACGGTCTGCGCACCTCCGACAACTTCGACATGTACAACGGCGCACCGGATCGTTACGACTGGAAACTGGTCGGCAAGAAGGAGCTGTACATTCCGTACAACAACTTCCGCATCGCTATGCCGACCGTGAAGTACAGCGACATCCTCAAGGCCGGTCACACCAACCAGCAACTGGCGCGCTACGAGCTGCACCGGGTCTGGGAAGTGGAAGCCACGCTGAAGAGCGGCGAGCGCAACATCTACGCCAAGCGCCGCTTCTTTGTCGATGAAGACTCCTGGCAGATCGCGGTGTCCGAGCACTACGACGGCCGTGGTCAGCTGTGGCGTATCGGCCAGGCGCTGTTGCTGCAGCATTATCAGAAGCAGATCCCGGTCTACGCGTTTGAAGCGCTGCACGACATCATTTCCGGTCGCTACCTGGCTATTGGGATGAACAACGAGGAGAAGCGCTCCATCGAGTACGGGATCAAATCCACCGTTGGCGAGTTCACCCCGTCCGCTCTGCGCAGCGCCGGCGTCCGGTAAAACCGCAACCAGCAGTAGAAAAAAGGCGGCCCAGATGGCCGCCTTTTTTTCACGATACTTTGCTGAGCTTGTCGAGCGCTCTAAATCGGGGCTTTCAGAGGAACGTGCAAAAATGTTATCCAAGGCCATTCATACCAAGGGGTGATGCGGCACGTCTTCCCCCGTGGGGTTACCATCATTCATCGCCCGAACAATAAGAAAGAGCGAAGCGATGACCAGGCATGCCCACGTTCGAGTTCTTGATAGCCGACCCGTTGCCAGCCCCCAGCTGCCGCGTTTGTCCGTCAGCCATGTGCTGCGCCCGCGCCTGAGTCAGCCGCTGCTGGACAGCGGTTGTCGTCTGTCGCTGCTGTGTGCGCCAGCCGGTTTCGGCAAGAGCGCGCTGCTCAACGAATGCCTGCGCCAGGCACCACCGGCCACCCAGTTGGTCTGGCTGGATTTGCTTGGCCGCCCGCTGACCCCCGCCGAATTACTCGCCCGTCTGGCTTTGGCTCTGGTCCAGACCCCTGTGTCTGGCGATCCCGAGGGGGCCTTGGCCGAGTTGCTGAGCCGTAGTGAGCAACCGCTGTGGATCGTCCTGAATGATTACCCGCGCCACTCCAGCCCGGAACTGGACGCCTGTCTCGATCGGCTGATCGAGCAGACCCCGGCGAACCTGCGCTGGTGGGTCTGCGGTCGGCGGCGCCCGGCCTGGAACCTGCCGCGTCTGCTATTGCAGGGCGATCTGTTCGAGCTGGACGGCCAGGCTCTGGCGTTCGACGAAGGCGAGTTGCGCGAGCTGCTCGAGGTGCAACGCCTGGCGGTGTCCGAAGAGTTGCTCGGCCAGTTGTGGCGCGACAGCGAAGGTTGGCCGGCAGGCATTTGTCTGTTGTTGTTCAAGACCGATAGCGCAGGCCTGCGCGAACGCATGGTGGCGGGTACGCCGCTGTTGCAGGAGTACCTCGGTCGCGAGGTGCTCAACGACCTGCCGCTGCCGTTGGCCCGCGCCCTGCGCGTGCTGGCGCATATTCCGCGCTTTTCGGCCGAACTCTGCGAGCAGTTGCTGGAAGAGGGCGGTGCCGAGATGCTCGGTGAGCTGCGCGATCGGCAGTTGTTCCTGCAGGGTTTGGACAGTGCGGGCCAATGGTTCCGGCTGTGGCGGCCGCTGGCGTTGAACCTCAAGCGTCAGCCCGGCGGGCTGCCGATCCAGGCGCATCTGCGCGCCTGTCGCTGGTTCTTCCAGCATGGCGAAGTGCGCGAGGCGGTTGAGCATGCGCTGTGGGCCGAGCAACCGGAAGTGGCGGCCAGCTATCTGCAGCGCTTCGGCCAGGAACAGTTGCTGGTCGAGCACAGCGTGACCCAGTTCCTGCAATGGCGCGACGAGTTGCCGGGCGATCTATTCGCCAGTACGCCGCGACTGATTACGTTGCTCGGCTGGGCGTTGCTGATCTGCGCGCGCCTCGATGAAGCGAACGAGTGCCTGACCAATCTCGGCCGCTTCCTGCCCCAGGCCGATCCACATCGTCAGCGTCAGTTGATTGCCCATTGGCAAGCGCTGCAGGGCGTGTTGCGCCGCCAGCAGGGCGATCCCAACTCGCGTGCGCACTGTTTGGCCGCCTTGGCCGACCTGCCCAAGTCGGCGTGGTCGCAACGGATTCTCTGTCATCAGGCGCTCACTCAGCAGGCGTTGGCACAGGGCGAGTTGGAGTTGGCGCGCAGCCATGTCGAAGAGGGTCTGCGCTTGTCGCGACTGAATGGCAGCCTGGTCTTCGAGGCCATGCTGGAGGTTGAGCACTGCCAATACCTGACCTTGGCTGGCGAGTATCAGCGCAGTGTCGAGGTGGTTAACGAAGCGATGGCGCAGGTAGCCGGCAGGCTTCGGCATGGTCCGGTGATCGCTCGGCTGCAGCTGGTCCGCGCTGGCCTGCTGATGGCGCAGGGCTATCGTGACGAGGCGCGCGATTGGTATCAGAGCGGTTTGCACGAAGCGGCCCGTTGCGAAGATGCCTCGCTGTTGTTCGGTTATCTCGGCTTGATCGACATCGCGGCCGAGGATGGCGATTTCTCCCTGGCCGCCACGCTGCTCCAGGAAGCTGAAAGGACCATGCAATGGCAGCATGTACCGGAAGTGCGTTACGGCGGCGCGCTACAGCACGTCCAGGGTCTAATCCTCTTGGCTCAAGGCAACCTGGAAATGGCGGCCGAGCAATTCCAAGACTTGCTCGAGCGTTATCGCAGCCAGGGGCGCCTATCGCCTTCGGGCTTTACTGATTTGCTGCGCCGCACCCGGTTCGGGCTGGCCCTGTGCAACCTGCGCCAGGGGCAGCTGGAGGTGGCGCAGCAAAGCTTGCGCCAGCTGCGCGAAGAGTGTCTGACACAAGGTTTGTTGCCGCTGGCTTGTGAATGTCGCTTCGCGTTGGCCGAAGCCTTGCTCGCCGGTGGTCGGCACAGCCAGGCAGAAAGTGAATTGCGCCGCGCGTTGAGCGAGGCCCAGCGCATGCACTTGCTGCGGCCGGTGCAAGCGTTCTACCGGCTGCAGCCCGCTCTGGTGCTCCAGCACGTCAGCGCTGCCCAGCGCGAAAGGCTGTTGCAGGAACAGCCGGTGGCGCAAGTGCCGCGCCGCGACGACGGCTCGCTCTTGAGCTGTCGCGAACTGGTGGTGTTGGGGTTGATCGCACAAGGGTTGTCCAACCAGGAAATCGCCGAGCAGTTGTTCATCTCCCTGCACACGGTGAAAACCCACGCGCGGCGCATCAACAGCAAGCTCAAAGTCGAGCGCCGTACCCAAGCGGTGGCTCAGGCCAAGGCACTCGGGTTAATCGAGTAGTCGCTGACGGTGATGTGACGTTTTAGCCAACATTCAGCACATTAATGTGCTGGCTGTGGCTCGACTGATAAGACATACAGCCGGCATGTGGGCTGCTCTCTTCCCAGGGCCACGCATGGCGCATGCTTGCGACTGGCGCCCGCCAAAACTGGTAGTCAGTCATACTTTGGATTGATATGGAGAATCAATCCTTCGCCCGCTTATCCATCCATGAGGCGCTGAGTAGGGTGGAGGCGTAACCGGAGTGCCAGATGACAACTACAAAAACGGCCGCCGCTTCGCCCCATATCCCTGGTCATGGCGTTCGCCCTCCAGCGTGATCTGAGATGAGCGCGACTTTATCGTCGTCATCCATTCCATCGAATCCGTTCGCATTGCCGCTCTGACCCGGTCACCCACCGTGTCGTGCAGGGGTGTGGACAGCCAAGCGCCTTAGCCAACTCGGCAACGGCGTGAGTGAAACCGCCCAGGCAATTGCGATGGCCCGCGTTCTGTCTCGGCACGCTCTTCTGCGAGGAACACCATGTATTTGCGTAAAACCCTGCTGCAATGCAGCGCCCTGGCTTTGAGCCTGGTAGCCGCCAACGTGATGGCCGCGGTAAGTGCCGAAGATGCGGCCAAGCTCGGCACCAGCCTGACCCCGCTGGGCGGCGAGAAAGCCGCCAATGCCGACGGTTCGATCCCGGCCTGGACCGGCGGTCTGGCCAAGGACGCCGCACCGGTTGACGCCAAGGGCTTCCTCGGCGATCCGTTCGCCAGCGAAAAACCGCTGTTCGTGATCACCGCGCAGAACGTCGAGCAGTACAAGGACAAACTCTCCGAAGGCGAAGTGGCGATGTTCAAGCGCTACCCGGACACCTACAAGATGCCGGTGTACGCCTCCCATCGCACCGCTGCTGTCCCGGAAGAGGTAGCGGCTGCGGCGAAGACCAGCGCGCTGAAAACCTCGCTGGCTAGCGACGGCGTCGGTCTGGATAACTTCCCTACCCACGTCTATCCGTTCCCGCTGCCGACCAAAGGCGTGGAAGTGATTTGGAACCACATGGCCCGCTACCGTAGCCCCAGCACGATGCGCGTCAACGTGCAGACGCCAGTGCAAACCAACGGCACCTTTACCCCGGTAGTCATCGATGAACTGGTGGCCTACCCGAGCTCGCTGCCTGATTTGCCGGCGGACAAAGCCGCCAACATGCTGTTGATGGGCAAGCAGACCGTCACCGCTCCGGCGCGCATGGCCGGCACCGTGGTACTGCTGCACGACACCATCGATCCGGGCAAAGGCCCGCGTAAAGCATGGGTCTACAACGCCGGCCAGCGCCGCGTCCGCGCCGCTCCCCAGGTTGCCTATGATGGCCCGGGTACCGCCGCTGACGGCCTGCGTACCTCCGACAACACCGATATGTTCAATGGCTCGCCGGACCGTTACGACTGGAAACTGGTCGGCAAGAAAGAACTGTACATCCCGTACAACAACTACCGCCTGGCGTCGCCGCAACTCAAGTACAGCGACATCATCCAGCCGGGCCACATCAATCCTGACTACACCCGTTACGAGCTGCACCGCGTGTGGGAAGTCGAAGCAACCCTGAAGAGCGGCGAGCGCAACATTTACGCCAAACGTCGTTTCTTCATCGACGAGGACAGCTGGCAGATCGCTATCTCCGAGCTGTATGACGGTCGTGGCCAGCTGTGGCGTGTAGGTCAGAACATGCTCATGCAGCAGTACCAGGCGCAGGTGCCATGGACTGCCATGGAAAGTCTGAACGACCTGATCGCTGGGCGTTACATCACCTCGATGATGGCCAACGAACAGAGCCACCCGAGCAAGTTCGGCGTGAAAGTCGCGTCTACCGACTTCACCCCGGCCGCCTTGCGGAATGCCGGTGTGCGTTAAGCGCGTCAGCCACGTTTGAGAAAGGCGACCTTCGGGTCGCTTTTTTTATGGGCGATCACCTCTGTCGGCAGCTGGCTTGAGCGGTATCATGCGCCGGAGTTCGTGTCCGGGTCCGAGAGAGTCGAGGGGTAATGAGTCAGCCAGTCGTTGTTTCCAGTCGCCAGCCGCGCTTGCCGCTCGTGCATGTGCCGCGTCCGCGTCTGTATCAACAACTATTGGCAAACGACTGCCGGTTGAGCCTGGTCTGCGCTCCGGCCGGTTTCGGCAAGAGCGTGTTGCTCAGCGAATGTGCACGGCAGATGCCGAGCGGTACGCGGCTGCTCTGGCTAGATCTCGGCGGCCGGGCACTGAGCCCTGCCGATCTGCTCGAGCGCCTGGCTGGCGCGCTGGGAGTGGTGGCGCCGGCCGGAGAGCCCGGCGAGGTGCTGGCCGGCTTGCTTGAGCGTGTCGAGCAGCGCCTGTGGATCGTTCTCGATGACTACCCGCGCCAGCCGAATGCCGAGCTGGACGATTGCCTCGATCGGCTGTTCGATCATATCCCACCGAATCTGCGCTGGTTTGTGGCTTGCCGGCGACGCCCGGCCTGGAACCTGCCGCGCCTGATGTTGCTCGGCGAGCTGCTGGAAATCGACGCTCCAAGCCTAGTGCTGGACGCCGCCGAGTTGCACCAGTTGTTGCTGATCCACGGCCTCAAGCTGTCGGGAGAACTGCAAGAGCGCCTGCGCCAAAGTAGCGAGGGCTGGCCGGCGGTGATCAGTCTGCTGCTGCTCAAGCTCGACCCGGCGCACCTGCACGAACGACTGTTGGCAGGCACGGCGTTGCTGCGCGATTACTTCGCTCGTGAAGTGCTGGGCGGTTTGGCTGCGCCGTTACCGGCGGCGCTACTGACTCTGGCTCATCTGCCACGTTTCTCCGAAGCGTTGGGCGAACACCTGCTGGGTGGTGCGGACGGCGGCGTGTTGGAAGAGTTGCGCAATCGCCAACTGTTGATCGGCGACAGTCCGGATCAGTCCGGCGAGCCGCTGCGGCTGTGGCGTCCGCTGGCGCAAGTCCTGCAGCGCTCGCAGGGGGCGGCCGTGGCAGCGCAGGTCCGTCAGCGCGCCGCGCAGTGGTTGTTCGAACATGGCCAGGTGCGTGAGGCGATCGACCAAGCGCTGGCGGCGGACCGCCTGGATTTGGCAGCGAATTACTTGCAGGGCTTTGATCAGAACCAGTTGCTGGTCGAGCGCAGCGCCAGCCAGTTCCTGCAGTGGCGCGACGAACTGCCACGCTTGCTGTTCGCCAGTTCGCCCCGCCTGATTTTCATGAGCGCCTGGACATTGATGTTCCGCGGCCGGCTCGACGAAATCGATGGTTGCCTGGCGGATCTGACGCGTTTTCTGCCCGAGGCTGACACGGGTCGGCAGACTCAATTGCTCGCCGAATGGCAGGCGGTGCAGGGCGCCTTGGATCGCCAGCGCGGTTTGCCGATGGCGCGCGAGCATTGTTTGGCCGCGCTTGCGGCGCTGGCGCCGACGAGCTGGGGCCCGCGCATGCTGTGCATGCAGACCTTGGCGCAGCACGCGCTGGCCTCTCAGCAATTGGAGCAGGCTGATGAGTTGCTGGCTGAGAGCGTGCGCCTGGCAAGGCTCAACGGCAATCTGACCTTCGAGGCGCTGTTCAACCTCGACTGCATCCACTTGCTGGCCATGCGTGGTGAGTTCGTCCAGGGCCTCGAACTGGCCGAGCGGACGGCGCAGCAAGTGGCCGCCGGTATGGCCCGCGGACCGGTGCTCGGGCGGCTGCGGCTGTTGCGCGGGGCGCTATTGGTCAGCTTGGGGCGCACCGAAGAGGCGCGCCGTGAATTACGCGAGGGGCTGCAGGAAACTGGCCACTATGAGGATGTCTATCAGCTGTTCGGTTATTTCGGCTTGGCTGAGCTGGCGGCGGAGTCCGGTGACTTCGCCCAGGCCCAACAGCTGGTGCGTGATGGCGAGCGTCTGTTGCAGTGGTTCAGGGTTCCGGAAATCCGCTATCGCGGCATACTCGATCTGGCCACCGGCTCGTTACTTCTGCGCCAGGGTGAATTGGCGGCGGCCGAGGCGATCCTGCAAGGTTTGCTCGAACACTATCGGCAGCACGATTTGTTGGCGCCATCCGGTTTCTACAGCCTGATTCCACGAGTACAGCATCGCCTGGCGTTGATCGCGTTGCGCCACGGGCGGGTCGATGCGGCCTTGGACGGGTTGTTCGAATTGCGCGACGTGTGCCTGGCTAACGGTCAGCTTGGCCTGGCGTGCGAGTGTCGCTTCAGCCTGGTGGAAGCGTTGCTGGCGGCTGGCCGCGCTGACGCAGCCAAGCAGGAGCTCCGCCAGGGGCTGGCGGATGCACAGCGGATGCGCATGATCCGCCCGTTGCAGGCGCTTTATGCGCGACAGCCGGACCTGCTCCTTGAGCACGCCAGCGAGGAACAGCAGCAGTTGCTTTTGCGCTCGCGTAAGGCGGATGACGCCGCGGAACTGCTCAGCGCCCGCGAGCTGGAAGTGCTCAAGCTGATTGCCGCCGGTCGTTCCAACCGAGAGATTGCCGAACTCCTGTTCATTTCCCTGCACACGGTGAAAACCCATGCGCATCGGATCAACACCAAGCTCAAGGTGGAGCGTCGCACCCAGGCGGTGGCCCAAGCCAAGCTGCTCGGCCTGCTCGACGAAGCCAAGTTCAGTGCAGTGCCGGACTTGGGCTGATTTGCCCCAGGCGTTGATTCAAAAGCAGGCGCTCGGCCGGATCGTCACTTAGTAGCAGGGCGTGTTCGAGGTCGTAGCGTTCGGCTTGCGGGCAGTCCAGATGACGATAGATTTCCGCGCGAGCCAGGTGATCGTGGGCCATGGGCGGACCGAGCAGCAGGGCCCGCTCGGCATCCTTGAGAGCAGCCAGATAGTCCTCGGCTTGCAGATGCAGCAACCGCAAGTTGCGCGACAGCCGTTGCAGGATGGTGTTTTCGTCGGTGGGTTGCAGTAGCGCGGCGGACAGTTCGGCGCGCGGTCCCAGCTTTCGCAGCAACAACTCGCGGCAATCATGGCTATACAGGCGCCGGCCACCGCAGGGGTCGAGTAGGTGATCGGCGCCCGGAACGCGGAGCAGAAAGCGGCCGGGGAAGTTCACCCCCGCACAGGGGAATGTCCAGGCGCCGTGCCAACTCCAGAGCGAGCAAGGCCAGTGATAGCGGTTGACCGCGACGGCGCTGCAGGACCCGGTGCAGCAAGGCCGCTTGCGGACGCAGCGGCACATCGTCGTCTTCATGAAAATCCAACTCGTTGAGTCGCCGCAGCAGCGGTTGCGCCAGCTCCCGCACCGGCAAATCGGGCAAGCCGGCACGGACTTGCTGGACTAATCCGCCGAGGCTATCCAGCAGCGTCTGCGGTTGCACGCTGGGATGGTGCTCGGCGGCAATCCACAGGGCAGCTTCGAAAAGCCCGCGAGGGCCTTGGTGCAGGCAGTCGAAACAGTGTTGGCGCGGGGTCATTGCAGCCTCCCAATAACTCCTTTGCTATTTAGCGGCTTGGTTAAATTTCGTCCAGTTTTTCCAGCAACGCTGCGGTAGGTATCGCTGTGCTCGAGCCATCCACAAGCAAACTGTAGGAGCGGATTTATCCGCGATTGCCGCAGGCATGGTTGGCCCGATCGTCCTACACGAGCAAAGTCGGCGAGCGGTTCGTGGGTTGGCGTTGAGCGCAGCGATACCCAACCCGATTGGCCCGCAAGTCACGCGGTACTTATGTACGCAACATCGCTTCACTGCCCGGCTTATACCGGGCTGATCAGTCCGTTGCGGGCTTGCCACCTATACTGGCTCTAGTCACCAGCAAGGGAGCCACACCATGTTTGCCATCATGGAAGCAGCCCGGCTAGAAGCGCTGCATCTGGCGCAGGACCCGGTCACCGGTCTCAAGGCGATTATCGCCATCCACAGCACCAAACTCGGCCCCGCGCTCGGTGGCTGCCGCTATCTGGCCTATCCCGACGACATCAGCGCGATGCGCGATGCCGTGCGCCTGGCTCATGGCATGAGCTACAAAGCGGCGCTGGCCGGCCTCGATCATGGCGGCGGCAAGGCGGTGATCATTCGTCCGCCGCATGTGGACAATCGCGCCGCGCTGTTCGAGGCCTTCGGTCGCGTTATCGAGTCGCTCAAGGGGCGCTATATCACTGCCGTCGACAGCGGTACCTCGAGCGCCGACATGGATTGCATCGCGCAACAGACCCGCCACGTGACTAGCACCACCAGCGCTGGCGATCCTTCGCCGCATACCGCCATGGGCGTGTTCGCCGGTATCCGCGCGACTGCCCTGGCGCGGCTCGGCAGCGATGACCTGGAGGGTCTGCGCATCGCCGTGCAAGGCCTCGGCAATGTCGGTTATGGGTTGGCCGAGCAGCTGCATGCGGCGGGTGCCGAGTTGTTGGTCAGCGATCTGGATGGCGGCCGGGTACGCTTGGCGGTCGAGGAGCTGGGCGCTCAGCCGATTGCCCCGGAGGCGCTACTCAGCACCCCGTGCGATATCCTCGCGCCCTGCGGCCTAGGTGGCGTGTTGAATTCGCATACGGTCAGGCAATTGCATTGCGCGGCGGTGGCCGGCGCCGCCAACAATCAACTGGCCAGTGTGGAAGTGGCCGACGAACTGGAGGCGCGCGGCATCCTGTATGCGCCGGACTATGTAGTCAATTCCGGTGGGTTGATCTACGTAGCGCTGCGCCATCGCGACGAGAGCCTGGTCGCGATCACCTCACGGATGTCGCAGATCGGGCTGCGCCTCACCGAAATATTCGCCCATGCGCAGGCCGATAAACGTTCACCGGCGCGGGTCGCTGATGATCTCGCCGAGCGCCTGCTATACGGCAATTGATCGTCCGGCGATCCGGAAGAAGCGGGATTTACCCGGTGTGGCGAAGCGGCGCGATCCCCCGGCGCGCTGGAAGTGTCGGAGGGGTAAATGCAACAGGCCCCTGGAAAGGGGCCTGTTTTTTATTCCGTACGGCGTACTTCAGGCTAGGTGGCTTCGCCGGCACTCAGCTCGTTCAGCGCATCGGGCTGATTCTTGAAGGCGCGAGCGAAGATGTCGCGGTTTTTCGCCATGTAGATGCCTAGTTCTTCGACCTGCTGCTCGCTCAGCGAAGGCACGGCTTTTTGCAGGACGTCCGCCAGCGATTCGGCCAGCTCGAGCATCTTGTCATGACGATCTGCTTCGGCCTTATCCATGAACAAACGCTCCGGGTCCCGGCTGCTGCGATACACCACTTCGACGGCCATTCATCACCTCACCTTCATGCTGGTCAGTTAATTCGATACTGTTGTTATATACAGTATTGCGAGCATAAAGCAGTGCAAGGCTTTTAGCCAGCAGCGGCATTCGTGGCAAGTCTTTATCCCGGAGAAAGCAAAAAGGGGCGCCCCATGGCCGCCCCTTTTTCCTGTCGCTTAAGCGTTTGCCATCAGCCGGCCAGCGCGGCTTCCGGGGTAGCCGCGGTGCTGCCATCCGCGCGTGCGGCGGCGCGGATCAGGTCGGCGGCCTTCTCGGCGATCATGATGGTCGGCGCGTTGGTGTTGCCGCCCACCTGCGTCGGCATGACCGAGGCGTCCGCCACGCGCAGGCCTTCCACGCCGCGCACGCGCAGTTGCGAGTCGACCACCGAGTTGACGTCGCTGCCCATGCGGCAGGTGCCGATCGGGTGATAGACGTTGTCGGCATGCTTGCGAATCATCTGTTCCACGGCGCGGTCGTCGCTGCCGTCGAACTTCAGATGGCCGTGGAACAGTGGCTTGCCGCCGAAGCGGGTCAGTGCCGGCTGCTCCAAAATGCTGTTCACGATTTTCGCGCCCTTGAGCATGGTCTGCATGTCGCGTTCGTCCTTGAGCAGGTTGAACTCGATCAGCGGAGCGTCGCGCATGTCGGCGGACTTCAGGCGGACTTCGCCGCGGCTGTGTGGGCGCAGCACGCAGACGTGCACCGAGTAGCCGGAACCGTAGTGGAAGGTGCGGCCGTGGTTGTCGCCGGAGGACATCACGAAGTGCAGCTGCACGTCCGGATCGGCCAGGCTCGGGTCGGTCTTCAAGAAGGCGCCGGCCTCGGTGAAGGTGCGGGTGAACAGGCCACCGCGCTCGCGACGGTACTTGAGCAGCTGCCAGGCGTAGCTGAGCATGCCGCGCACGGTGACGCCGAACAGGTCGGTGCTGAACTTGCGCTTGTGCAGGATCAGGTCGGGGTGTTCCTGCAGGTTCTTGCCGACTTCCGGCGAGTCCTGCACCACTTCGATGCCCATCTCCTTCAGGTGCTGGGCCGGGCCGACGCCGGAGGCCAGCAGCAGTTGCGGGGAGACCAGGCTGCCGGCGCTGATGATCACTTCGCGGCGGGCGCGCAGGACCACTTCCTGGCCATTGCGCTCAACCAGCACGCCGACTGCGCGCTTGCCCTCGAAGACGATGCGCAGTGCGCGGGTGTTGGTCAGCACACTGAGGTTGCGGCGGCCGCCGTTGTGGGTGCTGTCTTCAACCTTGCCCCGGTGCAGGTAGGCGCGCGCGGAGTTCCAGCGCTCGCCGTTGTGCTGGGTGACCTGAAAGTAGCCGACGCCTTCCTGCTTCGGGCCGTTGAAGTCGTGGTTGTACGGGTAGCCGGCGTGGGCGGCGGCCTCGATGAAGTGGCGTGCGTAGGAGCAGGGTGCGCGCGGGTCGGTCACGTGCAGCGGGCCGCTGCCGCCGTGCAACGGATCGTCGTCGCGGCCGGCGACCCGTTCGTTGTTTTCCGAGCGTTTGAAGTAGGGCAGCACGTCCTGCCAGCTCCAGCCCTCGCAGCCCAGTTTGGCCCAGCGGTCGTAGTCGGACGGGGTGCCGCGCAGGTAGAGCATGCCGTTGATCGACGAGCTGCCGCCCAGGCCGCGGCCGCGCGGCACGTAGCTGGCACGCTCGGCCATGCTTGGCTGCGGCTCGGTTTCGTAGGCGTAGTTGAACTCGCCTTCGCGCGGGATGACCAGGGCGATACCCACCGGGGTGGTGATTTTCGCGTTGTGATCATGGCCGCCGGTTTCCAGCAGGGCGATGGTTTCGCTGCCGCTGTCGGCCAACCGGCCGGCGACCGCGCAGCCGGCCGAGCCGGCACCCACCACGATGTAGTCGAATGTGTTTTCCATCTGCTGTTCCTGTCGTTGATCTTGTGGGGATGCAGGCATCGGTATCCAGCGGGGTGCCCGAAGGAGCGTCGAAGGGCAGGGCATGCGCCCACGAGCAAAAATTGCTGAGTAGGGATTATTCGACGACGACTGTGCGGTTCCATCGTTCTTTTGAACCATTTCACGACTCAGCCAGCCGCATGACCGTATCCAGGCTTGCAGGGCTGATGCGCCGGGAACTTCCGAGCAGCATCTGCAATGGAGGGTGGGCTAGTTGTGGGCATGGCCCGCATCATCGCGACCTGCCTGGGCCTTTAGGGCTTGTCGGTTTTGTCCATCAGCCGGAAGCGACAGACGGTACCGCCGCGCACCATGCACTCCAGGTGCTGCACGTCGCCGCCGCCGAGGGCACCGATCAGCGCCAGGTCGAGTTCGCAGACTTCCGGATGGGCCTTGGCCAGGTGATGGAATACGCAGTTGTGCGCGACTATTTCCGGCTCGCCGGTCGAGCGGAAGAACACCTCGGCCTCATAGCCCGCGTCATTCATATGGCTGGCGATCTGCGCTTCGCTGACCACCTGCGGTTCCATGCCGGCGGCCAGCTTGCGGCCGAGGCTGCGCATTAACTGGACGAGCTTGTCGTGGCCGATGATGGCCGCCACTTCATCGATCAACAGGTCGGCCAGCAGCTGGTATTGGCGGGGAAACAGTTCCCGGCCGCGTGGCGAGAGCAGGTACAACTGCTGCGGACGCCGGCCGGTTGGCCGGGTTTCACCGCGCAGGATCAGGCCGTCGCGTTCCAGCGCGGCGAGATGTTGGCGGATCGCCGTGCGGGTCACCGCCAGGTGGCTGGCGAGCTCATCGATGCTCATGCCTGCCGCTTGGTACAGCAGGGCGCTGAGCAGATCTTGCTGGGTGCGACCCATTCCCTGAAGCATTCACCTACCTCGCCGGCAAAGAGGGGGCGTGGCAACGCCCCGGTTGGTCTCAGAGCTTGTTTCAGAACTTGGCCGGGAACTGCTTGACCAGTGCCGCCGTCAAGGTGTCCGCGAGGACCAGCATGTGTTCGCGCATGGCCTGCCAGGTTTTCGCTTCCGCGGCGTAGTCCTGCTTGCCCAGCTGATCGATCTGAGCGACATGGTGTCCGCCGTGCGCACTGAGCATGGTGACCAGGGTGTTCTCCGGCAAGTTCGGATTGGCCGTGGCGAGGAACTTGGCAATGGCCTTGGCATTGCTGGTCAGCTCGCTGACGGCGGCCTTCTTACCGGCCGCATTCTTGGCGACAGCCGCATCGCTGTAGTGCTTGACGGCGCCCCAGTGCCCGGCCAGCAGCTTGAGCAACTGATCGGCAGCCGGCTGGCCATACAGCGGCGCGAGGCTGTTGGCGATCGCCGTGGCATTGGCCACCACCTCGGTGACCGCGGTATCGGCCTGCTTGCGCTCGTCGGCCTGATTGGCGATCACATAGTTGCGCACCCAGAAAATATGCTCCACCCACAGATCCCGCAGCGCCAGGCGCGTACTTAGCGCGGCAGAGTCCGCGCCAGCGGGTTGGCTGCGGCTTTGTTCCATCTGGCTCCAGACGGGTTGAGCGCATAGTGCAAGCAACAGTAAGACCAGGGTTCTAATGTTCATGGCGATATCCTCGTGTGGTGGACTGCCCTACAAAAAACAATTAAAGCATAAAAAAATGCCAATATTGTTGGGCACAACTTTTCCTGCGTAGATCGCGATGTGCGGGAGGTTTTTGGGGCATCGCTATCGGGTGTTCGCGCGCTGCCATCCGCCGTGCGGCACAGGAGCGACGAAGCCGCTGCACTAAACTGATAACAGGGCAGCGGTGTTTGTCGCTGCCGGGCGGGGAACCGGAGGTTTCCCGGGTGCGCAACCGCGCAGGTTGCCCTTCGGGCCGGTGCCTAACCGGCTGACGCTGGAGTCATCAGGAACATGATTGCGGCGCCGATCCTCAGACCCACGGCTGGAGGTGCATCATGACCATGGCCACCCGTTTACAGAGCTATCTGTCGCAGCGTCATTCGCACTACGACATGCTCCAGCATGACCCTTCCGTGACCACTCGCGAAGCCGCGCGCCGCGCCGGAATACCGCCGCAGCTGATGGCCAAGCCGGTGATTCTCGATGACTTTCAAGGGCACTGGTTGATGGCGGTAGTTCCCGCAACTCGCCAGGTCGATCTGCAGAAAGTCCACAAGCTCACCAAGCGGCATTGGCGGTTGGCGCGGGAAAGCGAATTCAGCAGCAGCTTCGGCGATTGCGATCTCGGTGCGATTCCCGCCGTCGGCAGTGCGTTCGGTATCGAGACGCTGATCGATCAGTCGCTGGCTGGCGTCAAGGACGTGTATTTCGAGGCCGGTGACCATGAGGCGCTGGTGCATATGAGCAGCGAGCAATACCTCAAACTCATGCCCGACGCGCCGCGCGCGCCGCTCAGCGAGTGAGCTGATGGCGCCAGTCGCCTGAGCGCTGCGGCCCATTGTCGATTTACTCTGCCAGGTGCTGTTGTGTGCCTGGCGGAGCCGTGTCCCGCGATCACCCTTTATAGAATGCAGCTGGCCCTGTTTCTGCATAACGTCATGTGCGGTCGGCATCATGGTTGGCCGGTGTTTCAAGGACGTTGTTCAAGGAGCTGCAATCGTGAAGATCAATTGGGCCGAGTCGCTACGCGAAAGCGTGCATGAACTGGCGGAGTCGTTGGGCAATCTGTTCGTCGAGAGCTTCCACTACCTGGCGCTGTTCGCCATCGGCGGCATCACCGCCTGGGCGGCGGTCGCGGCGTTTCTGCAGATGGTCGAGAAGGGGCATATCGCGGTCGATGACATCCTGCTCCTGTTCATCTATCTCGAACTGGGCGCCATGGTCGGCATCTATTTCAAGACCAATCACATGCCGGTGCGCTTTCTGATTTATGTGGCGATCACCGCGTTGACCCGTCTGCTGATTTCCGATGTGTCGCACCACAATGGCCTGAGCCTGGGCGTGGTGTACGTCTCGGCGGCGATTCTGTTGCTGGCGTTGTCGATCCTCGTTGTGCGCTACGCCTCGTCGCAATTCCCTTCGGTGTCGACCGAAAGGGCTGGTCGCCGAAAACTCCGTCGTGGTGCGGAGCCAGACAGCGAGCCGGGCGAAATCTGAAGTAAAAATTTGAGCTGGATCAGCGGGCGATGGACTGCATCTACCGCTGCATCGCGCGCCGTTCACACAGCGAGGCCAGCGCTTCGCGTGGCGCCTGACCACGTTCGATGGCGATGCCGAACTGCACACTTTCAATCAGATGGTGCAGGCGCTTCGGATCATTGCGTTGCGCCGGGCTGATCCGCCGTTTGGCGATCACGCTGTCCTCATCGGAAAGGGTCAGCATGATGCTGCCGTCCAGACTTTCGATGCTGAAATTGACCCGATATTGCGGGTGAAAGGCGTCGGTGAGTAAGCGAAAAGGGTTGTCCATGGCGGGTTACCGGGAAATTGGGAATCAGTAGGTGGACAGGCTTACTAACGAAAAAGTTCGCTATGCCAATCCTCTTAGGGCCGCTGGAGCACGGCTCCAATAACCGCGCGAACCAGCGCGGGCAGGGGTTGCCGGGGATCCTACAGTTTACAAATGCGAATTACTCGCAAATACTCACTTAAACTATTTGTAAATGCGATTTATTCGCGCAAATCTCCCCGACAGCTTTCCCCCATAAGGATTTCCCGATGTCGCCTGTCACCACGCGCAAGCCCCTTGCTATGGCCGTCCGCGCCGCATTGTTTGGCTTTCCTCTGATGGTTGCCCCGTTGAGCATGGCCGCCGAATCCTCGTCGGCCAGCGCAGCGCAAAGCAAGAAAGGCGAGGTGCAGCTGCGGGCAGTCAACGTCAACGGCGTGGCGGAAGAGCAAAGCGCATTCGCTCCGGTGACCGGTTATGTGGCCGAGCGGCAGTCCAGCGGGACCAAGACCGACACGCCGATTCTGGAAACCCCGCAATCGATCTCGGTAGTCACCGCCGACCAGATTCGCGATCAGGGCGTGGTGACCGTGCAGGACGCGCTGCGCTACACCGCCGGTGTGCGCAGCGAGGCGTATGGCAATGACAGTCGCGGCGATTGGGGCATGATTCGCGGCAGCGAACCGGTCATGTATCAGGACGGAATGCAGAAAACCTTCGGCTTCTACTCCAGTTCGCGTCCTGATCCGTACACCCTCGAGCGTATCGAAGTGCTCAAGGGGCCGTCGTCGATGCTCTATGGTTCGAGTCCGGTGGGCGGCTTGGTCAATCTGGTCAGCAAACGTCCGCAGGCCGAGCAACGCGGCCAGGTGCAGGTGCAATACGGCAGTTTCGACCGCGCCCAGATTGCCGGCGATCTCACCGGTTCGGTGAACGAGGATGGCACGCTGTTGTACCGGATGATCGCGATCGGCCGGGATAGCAACACCCAGGTCGACCATGTCGGCGACGACCGCAAAGTCCTGGCTCCGGCGATTACCTGGCGTCCGAACGATCAGCTCGAGTGGACGGTTCTGGCCAGTTACCAGAAGGATGAAAGTGGCTCGACCAGCCAATTCCTGCCACATGCCGGCACTGTGCTGCCGGCTCCCAATGGTCGTATCAGCACCGAGCGGTTCATGAGCGAGCCGGGATTCGATAGGTACGACACCGAACAAAAATCGGTTACTTCGCTGTTCTCCTACACGCTGGACGATGTCTGGACGCTGCGCCAGAACCTGCGCTATGCGAACAGCGAGGTCGATTATCAGAGCATGTACCCGGCCTTCCCACCGACCATCAATCCAGACGGACGCACCATCAACCGCTCGTACTGGATGGCCAAGCCGGACCTCAAATACTGGACTGCAGATAACCAGGCCGAAGCGCATTTCGGCACCGGGCAACTTGAACATACCCTGCTGATGGGCATCGACTATCAGCACGCGGTGAACAATCGGGATTGGCAGTTTGGCTCTGCAGCGCCGTTGGATCTGTACGATCCGGTCTATCTCGGATTCGACGCGCCAACCGATTGGATTTCCGATCCCGAGCAGACCCTTACCCAGAAAGGCATGTATGTGCAGGATCAGCTGAAGTGGGATGAGCACTGGCTGCTGACGCTGGGCCTGCGCAAGGATTTCGTGGAAAACCGCTTCGACGGAGTGGGTACCCAGAAAGATGACAAAGTCACCGGGCGTGCCGGTCTGACCTATCTGTTCGATAACGGTTTTGCGCCGTACCTCAGCTACAGCGAATCCTTCCAACCGGAAATCGGTCTCGATCTGTCGACCGGCGCGGCATACACGCCCAAAGAGGGTAAACAGTGGGAACTCGGCGTGAAATATCAGCCGCCGGGCAGCCGCAGTCTATTCACCGCAGCGGTATACGACCTGGTGGAAAACAATCGGTTGGTGGCCGATCCAACCAATCCGTTCAATCAGATTCAAATCGGCGAGGCCCATGTGCAGGGCCTGGAGCTGGAGGCGCAGGCCGGGCTCACCGAGAACTGGGATTTGATCGCCACCTACAGCTACGCCGATAGCGAAGTGAGCAAAGGCACTCCGGGCTACGACGACGGTAAGCGTCTGCCGAGCGTGCCGGAACACATGTCCTCCCTGTGGAACGTCTACCGTTTCAGCCTCGGCGACATTTCCGGCTTCCGCGTGGGTGCCGGCGTGCGTTATGTGGGCGAAAGCTGGGATGGCACCGACACCCTGAAAACCCCGTCGACCACCCTGTATGACGCGATGTTCGGCTACAGCTACCAGAACTGGGATTTCATGCTGAACGCCAACAACCTCGAAGACGAAACCTACTACACCACCTGCCTGGCCCGGGGTGACTGCTTCGTGGGCGCGCGCCGCAATATCGTCGGCACCTTGGCGTACAACTTCTGATTTGCGCTGCCGTACGCCACGTTCGGTGGCGTATGGCAGGCGTGACTGGCCTGGGGACATCTAGAGAATAATCGGACTTTCTGGTGCGAATATTTCTCAATACTATATGCATCTTGTTGGCATTTACGGCGGCACCCCCAGCAACCTTCAATTAGAGAAATTACTGTGGCCAAGAACCAAGCCTCTCCGTGGGGCATCACGTCGCGCGTGTTGGCAGCGATTGTCGGCGGCTACGCGTTGGCCTACGGCTTTACCGCGTTCTTCACCGTCTACCTGCCGCTGGCCCGTCCTGATCGCGTAGTGTTTTCCAGCATCCTTTGCTTCGCCGTATGGACCGCCGCGGTGATTTACGTCTTCGCCGCGCGCAGTGCTACCCGTGCCTGGCTGGTGTTGGCTGGCTTGACCCTGGCAATGGGCCTGGCGGCCTTCCTACCTTCTGGACTGGGAGCGCGACCATGAGCCTCAGACAAAACATCGCGGGCCTGCATACCTGGGGCGGACTGCTGCCCAGCTGGCTGCTCTACGTGATCATTTTCGCCGGCACCATCGCCTGCTTCGACAAGGAGCTGGAGCGTTGGATGCGTCCGGCGCTGCATCAAACCAGCGCATCGAGCATGAGCGCCGACGAGGTGCGCAGCTGGGTGCAGCAGAACGTCAAAGACGATCTGCATGCCTTCTGGATGCACGGCCCCACCGCGCGCGAACCCTACTGGCGGCTCGGCTGGGAAGTGAACAAGACCGAAGAGATTCACAACGTCGCCTTCGATCCGTTGAGCAAAGCGCCGATGCCGGAAACCCTCGGCGGCGAGTTCTTCTTCACCCTGCATTACAACCTGCACGCCGGCACGATTGGCATGTACATCGTCGGCCTGGCCGGCATGTTCATGCTGGTGGCGCTGATCAGCGGAGTGATCATCCATCGGCGGATCTTCAAGGACTTCTTCACCCTGCGGCCGAACGCCAACGGTCAGCGGGCCTGGCTGGATGCGCACAATCTGTTCGGCGTGGTCGGTTTTCCGTTCCATCTGGTGCTGGCCTATACCGGCGTGGCGATCTTCGTCGCCTCCTACATGCCCGCCGGGGCGCAAATCGCCTACAAGAACGATGTCGAACATTTCTTCAGTGAGGTGATGGGCAGTTTCGAGCGGGCGGAAACCCATCAGCCGGCGCTGCCGCCGGTATCCCTGAATGCCTTGATCGAGCGCTCGCAACAACAATGGGGCGATGGCCAGCCGGGCTGGGTCAGTGTCCATCATCCCGCCGACAGCTCAGCGGTGGTGGACATCCGTCGTTACGACCGTTCGCGCATTGCGGCCTACCAATACACCCTCAGCTACGACGCCGGCAGCGGTGAACTGCTCAATGTGCAGAAGCCGTTCGGCCCGGGCTACCAGACCTACAGCTGGCTGGCGGGTCTGCACATGGCGCAGTTCGGCGGGAGCCTGGTGCGCGCGCTGTACTTCCTGATGGGCTTGGCCGGCTGCGCCATGCTGATCGGTGGTCTGAAGGTCTGGCTGAGCAAGCGCGAAGCACGTGGCGGTCGCGGTATCGGCGTGGTGCGCGCGCTCAACGGCGCGGTGCTCGGCGGTTTGCCGGTGGCCAGCTTGGCGCTGCTGTGGGGCAATCGCCTGTTGCCGGCTGGCCTGGCCGAGCGGGCGAGGGCAGAGGCCTATGTGTTCGTCGGCAGCTGGTTGCTGCTGGCGCTGTGGGCGGTGCTGCGGCGCAATAGCGGCCAGGTCGCCCGCGATGTGCTCGCGCTGCTCGCCGTGCTGGCGCTGGGTCTGCCGCTGCTCAATGCGCTGACTACCGAATACGGCCATCTGGGCTCGACGCTGCTGCGCGGCGACTGGGCGTTGGCCGGCGTCGATCTGACCTTGCTGCTGGTCGGCGGCCTCTGTGCGCTGTTCGCCTGGCGCTTAGCCCAGCCACAGACGCAGCGCCTGAAAGCGCCGCGTGTCGCTCGGCAACTGGTCGAGGAGGGCGTGTGATGCTCTGGTTGAGTTTTGCCTTGAGCTATCTGGCGATGACCCTGCTCAGTCTGGCCATGCCCCGTCATCACAAGACCCTGTTCGGCGCGGCGCCTGTGCGGGGGCGGGTGTTGCTCCTGCGTCTGCTGGCTGGCGTTGGTTTGATTGCCGCGTTACTGCTGTGCCTCGCCCAGTTGGGCGGGGAGATCGGTGCGGTGATCTGGTTGTGCCAGCTGATGCTCGCCGGTGTGCTGTTGGTGTTGTTGCTGGCCTGGCGGAAACGCTGGATTCTGCCGGTCGCCGCGCTGCTGCCGGCGGCCAGCGGTTTGTCCCTGCTGCTGTTTTAACGCCCCGCCGCTTGCTCGCAAACAGGGCAAGCGGCGCGCTGTTGCGCCTTCGTCGTTCACCTGGCCGGCGCAGGCTTGCGCGAAAACCCAGAAAAAATCCCAGTATGCGGCGCTCGCGACCGCTGGTCGTAGCGCCCCGCAAGTTGGCCCCTGGCTTGCTCCGTACTCAGCGAGATCCAACGCTGCAGGTACCTGGCCATGCTCAATCCCTTCAAGTTCGTGAGTGATTCATTCAAGGATGAGTTTCTGGTGCGCTTCAGCATCGGCAGCCCGGACGGCAGCGCCACGCTGTCGCTGAGCAACCAACAAGGCACGGTGGCGCAGCGGGTGCTCAGCGGCGAGCAGCTGGCTGATCGAGCCAAGCTGGAACAAGCGATCCAGAGCATTCGGTTTGGTCTGGCTATCGATGAGGGCTCGGGGGTTTCCTGTCTGGACAAGATCAGCCGCCCGGCGGCCAACGAGGCGATCAGTGCCGCTCGTTGAGCCGGAAGTTGGATGCGAAAAAGCCAGGCATCGCGCCTGGCTTTTTGTGGGTGACGGGGTAATCACAGCGGGATCAGAACTCGACGCTGTAGCTCACATCGAAGGTGCGTCCGCGACCCTTGTAATCGAACATCGCGGCTGGCGCGAGGCTGCCGTAGAACACCTGCGCGCGCTGGCCCCAGACCGTGGTGTAGTCCTTGTCCAGGAGGTTCTGGATGCCGAAGTTCAGCGTCCCTACCGGTAGCTGCTGGCTGGCCAACAGGTCAAAGGTGGCGTAGCCGTCGATCTTGTGGTCTTTGCCGTCGAAGCTACCGTTGACCAGGTTGCCATCGTCGCTCAGGTTGAAGGTACGCACGCCCTGCAGACGCACGCTGGTGACGCCGTTCTGCCAGCCGGCGAAGGCGGTCAGCTTGGATGGGCTGGCGGCGGTGACGTCCTGCTTTTCCCAGTGGTCGTTGGCCTTCTGCTGCGAGCGAATGGCCAGGGCGCTGGTGCCGACCTGCCATTGATCGTTGAGCCAGTAGCTGACTTGGCCTTCCAGGCCATAGTTGCGCTTCTTGTCAGCCAGTTGCTCGACCAACAGCGTCGTGCGGTTGTAGGTGATGCTCTTGTCCGACCACGAGTAGAACGCGGCGATCTGCGCGTCCAGGCTGCTGTCGTAATGACGCCAGCCGAGCTCGACCTGCTTGGTTTTGATCCCATCGAGCGCCGAGTCGGCGACATTCACGCTGCGCAGCAAGGTCCAGCGTCCAGCGGCGCTGGTCGGCGCGGCATACACGCCCTGGCCGTAGTATTTGGCCGGGTCAGGAATCTCGAAGCCTTCCGAGTAGTTGGTCCAGATCTGCTGGGCCTTGCTCAGCTTGAATACGGCGCCGGCGTTGTACAGGTCCACCTCATAGTCCTTGCTGCCGCCGGGAATCGCGTCGGCGCTAGCCCCCAGTCCATTGGCGATCGAAATCTGCTGGGTGGCGGCGACGAAATCGTCGACCTCGGTAGTGGCTTTCTGGCGACGGATGCCGCCGGACAGGGTCAGGTCGTCGGTGGCTTTCCAGCTCAGCTGGCCGAACAGCGAGCGGCTGTCCGTGTCGATGCCGGGATAACGGCCGACCTTGGCGATCTGATCGGCAACCAGGCCGCCGGTTTGCGCGGCGGTGGGGATGTCGAACAGCGCCTGATCGGACTCGAAGCTTTCCCACTCCATGTCCACGCCGTAGTTGAGGCTGACCCGATCCCACTCTTTCACCAGCACGGTCTTCAGGCCGTAGTAGTCGGTGTCCTGCTGCGAGGCGGAATAGTACGAGCTGCTCGGCAAGATCGCCCCGGACGGGCTGAAACGCACATTGGGGAAGGGTTGGAAGGCCATGTTCTCGCTGCGGTAATAGGCCTGAACATAGAGATCCTGGCCGAGCACTTCCGGAGCGTGATAGGTGGCGTTGAACTGCTGACGCTCGGTTTCCGGTTCGCGGTCGTAATCCGCGCCGCCTTCGACCCCGAACGGCGCCGCGCCCCGTAGTGCCTGGAAGCTCTGCCCGAGATACAGGCCTTTCTCGCCGTCGTAGCCGGAGTCGTACCACTGGGCGCCGAGGGTCAGGCTGTGGCCGTTGGCGAAGGCGAAATCGGCGCTGCCCATCACGTCCACCGCCTGGTTGTATTGCAGGTCGGTCTGGGTGATATCGAGCAGCACCTGATCGTCGTTGCCGTCATAGGCCGCGCCGTTTTTCTGATAGGCCACGGCCAGGCGGCCGTTGACGGTGTCGCTGCCGCCGCTGATCGACTGGGCGGCGCGCCAGTCGTGATCGTCACTGTGTTTGAGACCACTGCGCACGCCGACTTCGGTGTTGTATTGAGCCGCACCGGCCGCGCCTTTCTTGGTCACGATGTTGATGATCCCGCCGGTCGCGCCGCCGCCGTACACCGCGCTGGCGCCGGAGAGCACCTCGATGCGCTGGATGTTGAACGGATCAATCGAATCGAATTGCCGGCTGATGCCGCGCGAGCTGTTCAGCGATACGCCATCGATCATCACCAGGGCGCTGCGGCCACGCATGTTCTGGCCGTAGTTGGTGCGGCCTTGCGGGCCGATGTCGAGGCCGGGAATCAGTTGTCCGAGCGCCTCTTTGAACGGCACGCCACCACGGGTCTGCTCGGCCAGTTGTTGTTGGTCGATCACCCAGACGGTGCCCGGCAGCTCACTGATGCTGGTCGGTGCGCGTGAGCCGATCACCACTTGGCGATCGATTTCCAGCGCCGCACCGCTGACCAGCGTGAAGCCACCGCCAGCGGCTGGAGAGGCCTGCAGGCCGCTTCCGACGAGCAATGCGGCGAGTCCTTCGTTGACGCTGTAATTGCCCTGCAGGCCAGGGCTTTGGCGGTCGGCGGTTTGTTCCGGGCGGAACGACAGCAACACGTTGGCCTGACGTCCGAACTGATTGAGCGCAGCCTCCAGCGGGCCGGCGGCAATCTGGAAATCACGGCGGATCTCGCTCTGCGATTCGCCGGCCTGTACTGCGGGGCTGACCAGCAGGCTGCTGCCGCCGAGGCTGAGGGCAATGCACAGGGCGTGAGCCAGCGGCGTGCGACGCAAGCGGGAAGGGCGTGAAAGCTGTGACATGAGGTTTCTCTTGAAAGGTGACAGAAAGGTTTTCTTCTCTGTCACGCGAGCCCGGCAAAAAGGCTCAGCCCGGCGCAAAAATATTTTCGCAGGGCGCTCAGCTCACCGCCTGAAGCGGCTGAATGCGCACCCAATAGCGGGTCAGACGCTGTACCTGGACGGGCAGGGTTTGCGGCAGCAGGGCGAGGATTTGCTCGCTGTCATCCAGCGGGTAGGTACCGGACAGCTGCAACGCGGCGACTTCCGCCGCGCAGCTCAGGTGGCCATGGCGATAGCGAGCGAGTTCGCCGATAAAGCGGTCCAGACGCATGCCGCTGGCAATCAGCATGCCGGCGGTCCAGGCGTTGCTGGTGGGTTCCGCCGGGCGAATCGGGCTGCGGCTGTCGCTGGTGAAGCCGAGCTGTTCGCCGCCTTGCAGGAGCAGCGGTTTAAGCATGGGTTGCTGCAGCTGGAGCTCGCCGTCGAGGACCTGCACCTGCATCTGCTCGGCGTCCATGCGCACGTTGAAACGTCCGAGGCCAGCGAGCAGCTCGCCGTTCGGGGTGCTGACGCGCAGCGGGCGCGGGTCGGCTTGGCTGGCGAGGAATATTTCGCCGCGGCGCAATTGGATCAGGCGTTGCTGCGCATCGAAGCGGATGTCCACCGCGCTGTCGCTGTTCAGCGTCAGCTGCGATCCATCGGCCAGCGTCAGCTCGCGGCGTTCGCCGATGGCTGTGCTCTGGTCGGCGAGCAGTGGTTGCCAATCGATACCGCGGCCAACGCCCAGGGCGGCCACGCTTCCGGCGCCGAGCAGCAGCAGCTTGAGCGCGTGGCGGCGTTGCGGTGAGCTCGGTTGGCCGAGACTGGCTTGCACCAGCGGTGCCGGCAGGCCGCGCAAGCTGTGGTTGATGGCTTCGATGCGGCGCCAGGCGCGGGCGTGCTGCGGGTCGGCATCGCGCCACTGCTGCCACGCCTGTACGCGCTGTGGCTCGTAACCGCTGGCTTGCAATTCGACCAGCCACTGCACGGCCTGGGCGCTGACGGCCGGGGAGATTTTTTCCGCTGGTGGCATAGGCATGTCAGCTGCTCACTGGCAATCGGCGAAATAACAGCAATGCGCGGCCTTGACCATGTAGCGCTTCACGCTGGCCAAGGAAATATTCAATTGCTGGGCGATTTGTGGGTAGGTGAGGCCGTCGATCTGGGCCAGCAGGAACGCCCGCTTCGCCAGCGCCGGCAGGCTATCCAGCAGGCGATCCAGCTCCACCAGGGTTTCCAGCAGAATCGCGCGGCTTTCCTCGCAGGGCACTTGGCTCTCTGGCAACTGGGCGAGCGCTTCCAGGTACGCGCGTTCGACCTGCTGGCGCCGGTAATGATTGGCCAGCACGCGTTTTGCCAGGGTGGTCAGGAACGCGCGGGGTTCGAGGATGCTCGGCGCCTGGCGGGCGGCGAGCACGCGTATAAAGGTGTCTTGGGTCAGGTCGGCCGCGTTGTGCGGACAGCCAAGCTTGCGTTGCAACCAGTGGTAGAGCCAGCTCTGATGCTGACTGTACAGCCGCTGCAACGCCTGATCTGGCGTGGCATCCCCCATGGCCCATCCCCTGTTGGCGCGAAGCGCTGTGCCTTAAAGTAGAATTGTTCTCATTCTAATCGTGAGCACAGGGGGCCGGCAACGCTTGGCCAGGGAACCACCGCTTGCTGGCCAGGGTCTAGGCTGCATCAATAAATAAGGAGAAACACCCCATGCCTGCATTTATGCGTCGTCTTGCTGCTGTGATGGCTGCCGTGCATTTCATGTTGTTCGCCCAAATTCCCTTGGCCCAGGCGGCCATGCTTGGCACGCCGCAAGTGCTGCACGAGCAACAGCAACAGGTCGACCGCCAGCAATTGCTCGGCATGCTCGACGATCAGCAGGTGCAGAAGAAGCTCGAGTCGATGGGCGTTGAGCGCAGCCAAGTCGAGGCGCGCATCAACAGCCTGACGCCTGGCGAGCTGGCGCAGTTCAACCAGCAGCTGCAAGAAGAGCCGGTAGGCGCCGGCGTGGTGGGCATCATCGTGCTGTTTCTGGTGATCTTCATCATCACCGACATGCTCTGCGCCACCGACATCTTCAGTTTCATCAAGTGCATCCGCTAACCGCGCTGCGCATCGCAACCCTGGCTGTGCTGGGGTTGCTGGCCGGCTGCGCGGGGCAGCTGCAGATGCCTGCGCAGAGTGATCGGCTGCCACAAGCGGTGGAACTCACCGAGGTGCCGTTCTTTGCCCAGGACGCCTACCAATGCGGCCCGGCCGCGCTGGCCACCATGCTTGGCCAGCGCGGTATCGCGACCACACCGGGGCAACTCAAACCGCAGGTGTATCTACCGCAGCGCAAGGGCAGCCTGAAGCTCGAGCTGGTCGCCGCGGCGCGTCAGCACGGCATGCTGGTCTATCCGCTGGAGCCGAATCTGGATGCCTTGCTGGCTCAGGTGGCCGCCGACAATCCGGTGTTGGTGATGCAGAACCTGGGCTACGACTGGTGGCCGCAATGGCACTTCGCGGTGCTGGTTGGCTACGACCGCAGCAAACAAGAGCTAATCCTGCGTTCGGCGACCACCAAGCGCTGGCGGACGGATTTCAAAACCTTCGACAACACCTGGCGGCGCGCCGAGCGCTGGGCGGTGGTGACCCTGCCGGCCGAGCGTCTGCCGGCCGAGGCCGAGCTGGCGCCCTGGCTGCAGGCGGCCAGCGATCTGGAAGAAACCGGTCAGCGCCGGGTGGCCGAACGCGCCTATCGCACCGCGGCTGCGCATTGGCGGCAAGAGTCGATGCCAGTGTTCGCCCTGGGCAACGCCCGCTATGCCGAAGGCGATCGCAATGGTGCGGAGCAGGCGCTGCGCGACAGCGTGCAGCGTCAGCCGGGGTTCGCCATCGGCTGGTTCAACCTGTCTGAAGTGCTCAACGAACAGGGCTGCGTCAAGCAAGCCAGCGCTGCCCGCGCCTGCGCGCAGCAATTGGCGCCCGACGACAAGCGGCTCGCCACGCCGCTGGAGGCTGTTGGTAAAGGCGCCGGTCGGTGCGAGGCAGTGCCGGCCTGTCCGCTGCGTTAATGGTGACGTGCGGCGGACTCGTCTAGCAGTCCGCCACGTCATCCGTGCGGCGGACTGCTGATCCGTCTTACGTAGGGTTTTGCGCCGCCAACTGCTTGCGCAACTCGGCCTTGGCGATCTTCTCCAGGGTCACGCGGGGGAAATCATCGACGATGCGCCAGCCAGTCGGCACCTTGAAATCCGCCAGATGCTCACGACACAAACCTTGTAAGCGTTCGATGAATTCACCGTGGCGCTCGGCGGCGATGTCGTCGGCCAGGCGCACGAAGGCGAACGGCACCTCGCTGAGCATCTCGTGCGGCTGGGCCACCACCGCCACCTCGACCACGCCCGGCAAGCCCATCAATACGCGCTCGACTTCCGAGGCGGCGACGTTCTCACCGCCGACCTTGAGCATGTCCTTGTCGCGGTCGCCAAACTGGATCGTGCCGTCCTCGAGCAACTTGACCCGGTCGCCACTGACAAACCAGCCCTGCTCGTCGAACGCCGCGGCGGTGGCTTCGGGATTGTTCAGGTATTCGAGGAACAGCGACACCCCGCGCACGCCCAGCACGCGCAGCTCGCCGCTTTCACCGAGTGTCGCCGACTGCCCCGCCTCGTTGATCACGCACACCTGGTAGCTGACCGCCGGGCGGCCGATGCTCATGGCGGTGTTGGGCATTGCGCAGAGCCCGACAATCGGGTGCGAGATGGTCTCGGTCATGCCCCACCAGCCGATCACCTTGACGCCAAACGGCTGCGCTGGCGCCGGGTCGCACATCGCCGTGCCCCACAGGCGGAAGTAGTGGCGCTCGGGGATTGGCTGGGCGAGCAACGCGCGCATGAAGAACGGCAGGGTCGAGTGCCAGGTGCAGCGGTTGCGCAGAGCGATGTCCCAGAAGCGGCTGGCCGAGAAGCGCGGCATCAGCACCAGGGTGCCGCCGACCCACAGTGAACCGAGGAACGAATAGCCCAGCGCGTTGGTGTGGAACAGCGGCATCGCCGCCAGCTGCACGTCGTCGCTGCGCAGTTCCATATGCAACGCGTTGACCCGCGCGGACCACAACGCGTTGCCATGGGTCAGCACCACGCCCTTGGGGCGCGAGGTGGTGCCGGAGGTGTACTGCACGTACATCGGGCGCAGCGGGTCGGCCGGTACACGGCGACGTTCGGCGGCCGGTTCGGCAGCCAGCAGCTCGGCAAATGGCAACACGCCGACCGGCAATTCGGCGAGTTCGCCAGCGTTGTGCGCTGTGCAGGCGACCCAACGCAGCTGCTCGCGTACACGGCTCAGGCTAGGCAGCAGGTTCGGCTGGGTGATGGCTACGCGGCAGTTGCTGTGGCTGACGTAGTAGTGCATTTCCTCGGCCGAGGAGCGGGTATTGGTGTTCACCGCAATCGCGCCCAACTCGCCGCAGGCGGCCCAGGTGAAAAGGAATTCGGGGCAGTTTTCCAGGTGGATCAGCACCCGGTCGCCAGTGCGTACGCCGAGGGCCTGAAGGGCGGCGGCGACCCGTCCGACGGCCGTGTGGAACTGCGCGTAGCTATAGGTTTCGGCGGGGCGGTCGAAGGGTTCCCAGATCAGCAGCGGCTTGTCGGCGAAGGCTTGTGCCTGGGTTTCGAGTAGCCCGTTGAAGTCCTGGCCGGCGAAAGGATTACAGGGTTGATGCGTGAACATTCGGTCCTCTCTGATTTGTTGTTATTGCTGGAGGTGTCCGGATTCTTGCACCACTGCGAGGTGTGGCTGTGCAACTTTTTGTATCTGGCAGGTGCGGCGATGGGTATCGCTGCGCTCGCGCGGATCGCCTTGTAGGAGCGAATTCATTCGCGAAAGCGCTCCCGCAAATCGCGAATGAATTCGCTCCTACAAAAGCACCGGTGAACCCCGCGCGATGACGGGCTGGCGACGGGTATCGTGGCCAGGGGACTCAGCCGCCGAACGCGCTGCGGTATTCGCCCGGGGTGGCGCCGAGCGCCGCGCGAAAGCGGTTGCTGAAGTGGCTGGCGCTGGCGAAGCCGCAGGCCAGGGCGATTTCGCCGAGCGCCAGGCGGCTGCTACGGAGCAGCTGGCGGGCTCGCTCGAGGCGGCGCGCCAGCAGGTAGCGATGCGGAGGCAGACCGAAGCTTTCGCGAAACATGCGAGCGAAGTGATATTCGGAAAGCGCTGCCAAGGCCGCCAGTTCGCCGAGGCTGATCGGTTCGGCCAGATGCTGCTCGATGTAGTCGACCAGCAGCCTGCGCAGGCGCGGCGCAAGACCACCCTTCAAGCGCAAACCCTCGCGGCGGCCAACCTGGGTGAGCAGAGTATGGCTGAGCAGCTCGTGGGCCAGGCTGCTGGTCAGCAGGCGTTCGCCCGGCTCGTGCCAGTTCAGCGCGACCAACTGGCGGAAGCGCTGGGCCTGCTGCGGGTCGTCGAGGAAGGTGCCTTCGCGCAGCTGCAACTCGCGCGGTTCGCTGTCGAGCAACTGCACCGCAGCGAGGGCGAAGCGTTCCGGGTCGATGTACACATGCGCCAGGCGGATCTCGCCATTGATCACCCAGGCCGACTCATGGCCAGCCGGCAGGATGCACAGCTTGTCCGGCGCGCCCTTGCTGTCCGGGCGCTCGCGGCGAAAGGTGCCGGTACCGCCTTCCAGGTAGCAGGACAAGGTGTGCTGGCTGGGCCCCTGATATTCGCGGGCGTCGTGATGATTGCTCCACAGCGCCGCGCCCAGGCCATCGCCCAGCTCGGCGACCGCCTCGAGGCGGGCGTGCGGCGAGCTGCTCAGCGATTGGAAGACCTGGTTCTGTTCGAGTTGCGACATGTCGGGATCTGCGCGTGTTCGGGGTTATTGATCAGGCCAGCTGAAGTTTGAACTCTCAGCCGGCACTCCGCAGTCGTAGGGCGGGTTAGCCGCGTAGCGGCGTAACCCGCCATGGATGTCGGCAGGCACCCCTGTGGCCGGCTGGTGGGTTACGGCCTGTGGCCTAACCCACCCTACGAAAATCAGGGCATCAAAGGGCCGGATCAATAGTCATGCTACCGCGCACAGGCGCGAGCGCCAGCCCGGCGGGGCGAAAAAGCGCAAGTTCGTGCAAGCCGGATTGCCCAGCGCCGCGCAGACTTTCGCCTATCGCTAGCGGAGCCTGCCATGAACCTTGCGCTGTATTTGCTCACCGTCCTGATCTGGGGCACCACCTGGATTGCCATCAAGCTGCAACTCGAGGTGGTCGCCATTCCGGCGTCCATCGCCTACCGCTTTGCCCTGGCGGCGCTGGTGTTGTTCGTCGTGCTGCTCGCCAGTCGCCGGTTGCAGCGCCTCGATGGGCGCGGGCAATTGATCTGTCTGGCGCAGGGCCTGTGCCTGTTCTGCGTGAACTTCATGTGCTTCTACACCGCCAGCCAGTGGATCCCCAGCGGACTGATCGCCGTGGTGTTTTCCACCGCCACGCTGTGGAACGCCATGAACGCACGGATTTTCTTCAAGCAGCGGATCGCCGCCAACGTCCTCGCTGGCGGGGCGTTGGGCTTGGGCGGACTCGGCTTGCTGTTCTGGCCGGAGCTGGGCGGCCACCGACCCAGCCAGCAGACTCTGATCGGCCTGGGCTTGGCGCTGTTCGGCACGCTGTGTTTTTCCGCCGGTAACCTGCTCTCCAGCCTGCAGCAGAAAGCCGGTCTCAAACCGTTGACCACCAACGCCTGGGGCATGCTGTATGGCGCGCTGATGCTCGCCGGCTATTGCTGGGTCAGCGGCACGCCGTTCGCCTTCCAGTGGACCAGCGGCTATGTCGGCTCGCTGTTGTACCTGGCGATTCCTGGCTCGGTGATCGGCTTTACCGCCTACCTGACCCTGGTCGGGCGCATGGGCCCGGAGCGCGCCGCCTATTGCACGGTGCTGTTCCCGGTGGTGGCGCTGAATATCTCGGCGTTCGTCGAGGGCTACCAGTGGACGGCGCCCGCGCTGGCCGGCTTGCTGCTGGTCATGCTCGGCAACGTGCTGGTGTTTCGCAAGCCCAAAGCCGCGCCGCTGGCGGACCCAGGTCTCGCCCCTAGCCGACCATAGATTGTCGGTTAGGCGAGCGTCTTGCGCGCCCCGCGGATGTTCATCGCCGCGAGGCAGAACTGCAGCAGAATCAGCGCGTAGGCATGGGCGTACAGGCCCCAGGCGATCCACAGCACATTGCTGGCGAGGAATACCCAGAAACCCAGATTGCGCCGCTGTTTGTGTTGCGAGCCGATCAGCCAGGCGGCGGCGACGGTCACCAGCATCGCCGGCCATTGCAGCCAATCCAGATAGTCCATGGGCAGGTCCTGATCAATCCGCTGTCGATCTTCTAGTGAGCGATAACGACGCCGACGGTTCCGTTAATCGACCCGCATTCACACCACGCCGAAGCGGCTGAACAGGCGTGGCGACAAACACAGCCAGAGGCTCAGCGGATACACCAGGTAGTGCAGGAAAAACAGCAGCAGGCCCATCGGGCTGGGCTGGTCTTGCAGGTAGATCATCAGCAGCAGACCGAGATACAGCAGCCCCAGTGCGGCGCCGTAGAGCAGCGTCAAACGCCAGCGTTCGGCCAGGCTGGGCGCGCGTTTGACCAGCAGGGCGAAGCCGATCGCCAACGCCCCCGCGACCAGCACGGCCACGCACAAGGTCGCGGCAATGCCGCCGACCTTGATGAAACTGCGCAGCAGCAGATTGAGCAGCACTACCGCGATCACCCCGGCGAGGGCGTAATGGCGGGTGGCGAGGGAATCGCTGGGGTTCATCGGGTACTACCTGGGTAATGGTCTTTCCTGCATCTTGGCACTCCAGACGCGGGCGGCGTAACCATCAAGCGCCGGCCTTCGCTTTGGCGATCAACTCGGCGATGCTAACGATGCCGGCGGCCTGGGCCTTGGCCACATCGTCGGCGCGCAGCACATCCTGGAACAGATCCACGCGCTTCCATTCGGCCAGTGGCGTTTCGCAGACCTCGCGCGGCACGTAAGGGGAGGGCTCGACCTTCTGATAACGATGGACGTAGCGCGGGCAGTTCTGCCACAGCTCGCTGAGCTGCACGCGGACGATGCAGTCCGCCTCCTTGTAATCGGCCATCAGCGGGTCATCCCGCGAGACGCTGGCGGTGCCCTGCACGCGCAGGCGATGCGGGCGTTCAAAGGAGATGAACAACAGGCCGACCTGCGGGTTCTGCGTGGCATTGCCCATCGACAGGTGCATGCCGTTGCCGTCGTAGCTCGGGAACACCAGGGTGGTGCTATCGACGATCCGCACAAAGCCCGGATCGCCGCCTTTGTAGGACACGGTTGGTCGGCCCAGATGGTCGATGGTCGACAGGAAGAACATGTCCATGCTTTCGATAAAACCCTTCGCCGCCTCATCGAACTCCGTCTTGCACGCCAGCCGCTCGATGCGATCAGCCATGTTGCGCGTGCCGAAGGCCTCCTGCAGGGCGCGATGCTGGTCGCCGTAGAGTCTGCTCATGTGTCCGCCTCTGAATATTTATTGCTGTTATGGAGCGCAAGCCTAACCTTTCGTGCCGGCAGACGTCAGCGCAGCAGGCTCGCACCGGCCCATGAGCAGCCAGCTGCTAAGCCAGGCGGGGCGTTTTTGCGAGTCAGTCGCGAGTCAGTCCCGGTCGGGCGCGCCAAGTGGAAACCATGCGCGATACGGCCGCGCTTCCTCCACCAGCCGGGCGTACGACGGGCGGGCGAGCAGGCGCTGGCGATAGGTGCGCAGATGCGCAAACGTCGGATCGATCTGATGCACCCAGTCGGCATAGAACAACGCCGGCGCGGCGGCGCAGTCGGCCAGGCTGAAGGCGCCACCCGCCGCCCATTGGCGCTCGACCATGCGCTCATCGAGCCAGCGATAGGCGGTATTGAGCAACTCGATGGCTTCGGTCGTCCCCTGGTGGTCGCGATTCTCCTCACTGCGCATGCTGTCGAACACCATCTTCATCATCGGCGTCATCACGTAGTTGTCGAAGAAGCGGTCCAGCAGGCGCACCTCCAGCGCAGCCTCGGCCTCCTGCGGAACCATGCGTACCGCGCCGGGGTAATGCAGATCGAGGTACTCGATGATGATGCTCGACTCCGGCACCGTGCGCTGCCCATCGACCAGCAGCGGCATCCGCTTGAGCGGCCACAGCGCCGCATGCTCGGCTGCCGCCGTGTCGTCGTCGGGGCCAAGCAGGCGTAACTCGAACGAGGTGTGGTTTTCGTAGAAGGCAATCAGGGCCTTCTGGCAGTAGGACGAGAACGGGTGGGCGTAGAGCTTCATGACGGGGCATCTCCTGGGCGGTCTATCGACTAGTCGGCTGGCCGTCGTCGAAATCGACAAGCGCACTAGGGAAGGCCGCACTCGCCAGTCCACCGAACGCGCGGCTACTCCGGCAGATTGATGCCCGAGCCACCCATTTCCGCGGGGAAGTCCTTCATCTTCGGCAGGCCGTCCTTGATGTGCAGCACCGTCTCCTGATAGTTCACGTGCACCGCCGGCTGGTGCGCGAAGCCCGGAATCACCGCGGCATACACGTCGGTGAAACCCATCCCCGGATGCTCGCTGAACAGGTGCCCGCCGCAGGTCTTGCACCACTTGCGGAAGCTATTCGGGGTCTTGTTGTAGGTGCCGATGTTGTCCGCGCCCTGAGTGATCTGCAGCGCATCGGGCTGCCACAGACTGAACGCATTGACCGGCCCGGCCGACCAATGCCGACACGACTCGCAGTGGCAATAACCCATCGCCACCGGCTCACCGGTCACGGTGAACTGCACCGCGCCGCAGAAGCAGCTGCCCTTGTAGGTATTTGCGTTGCTCATGACCTATCTCCTCGACGAAGGAAGACACGTCCGTGTGCGGGACTGGTCGACAGCGCCGGGTGACGGCGCTCACCGGGAGACGCAAGTGTAGTTCGCAGGCCAGAAAGAGGATTCATCGTAGGGCGGGTGAAGCCCGCATGCTGGAAGTTGTACCTGGCCTACACACTGGAGCCCCTTGTTAGAGCGCACTTGCTGCGGCCTCGGCAACTTTCGCTAGGTAGGCCTCGGCCCAGCGCGACCACTTATTCCATTGTGGTGGTGCAAGGCTTGGAATTACGAACACTCTGATACCGCTAACCTCCGTAGATTGAGGTGGCGATAGGGACGATGGCGGGGCAAGCAGCGGCTTTCCCACTAATGCGCTCAAGGCGTCTCTTGTTCCCGATCCGTGAGCGATGATGACCTTTGGCTTTACGAAGTGAAGCAGCGTGCGGAATATTTCGGTACCGCGTAGCGTCCCGCCGCTATGACGTGGCAAGCAAAGATGACTGCTCATAGGCGTGGAATAGCAAACAACATTGGTTTCAAGAACCCTATCAATTCCGGCCTGCGCGAGAATGGAGCGAAACATATTTGTGTTTAGTCTCGTGGGCGATGGAGAGTGCCCCGTGAGTTCGTCGTAGAGTCTGCGACAAGACTCATTTTCTCGGTTAAACAGCGCGTTGATGTGCCGCTCATGCGTAACATTTTCCGTGCTGTATCCCTTGGCTTGATTCTTCCCGACGATAAGAACATTCGCTTTTTGCGGGTCAGTAAGATCGGTCATCCAGGGGCGCGGGAATTGCCCATTGAGGGGGGGCGTCAGATCTGAAATAGCAGCCTCGAATTCATCTTGCTCTGTCATGTTGTGCGCTCTCACTCTTAATCGACGCCAAATGGTGCGATAACAGCCCGCCGGTGTCGGCTAACCGCCGGCTTCTAGTTCAGGCACTACTATTTCGCCATTACCCCGTCCAGCTCCCCTCTGTCTGCTTCGAATTCACACCGCTCGGTTCAATCCAAACCGCCTCTTCAACACCGCTTCCAACAACCCTTTCGGTACCAGCGCGGCGAGCAATGGCAAGGCGCGGCTGCCGTTGCCCAGGCGCAGCAGGCGCGGGCGTTTGCGCTTCTGGATGGCGGCGAGCAGGTCGCGGGCGAGGTCGCTGGCGGGGGTGGGGTGGTCTTGCGAGGCGGTGGCGCGGGCGCGGATGCCGTCGCGGAAGGGCCACCAGGGCGAACCTTCCTGGATCAGTTGTTCCGCCTCGCGGCTGGCGTGGTTGCCGAAGCTGGAGGCGATGGCGCCGGGTTGGACTTCCATGACGTCGATGGCGAACGGTGCCAGTTCCAGGCGCAGGGCGTCGGAGAGGGCGTGGACCGCGGCTTTCGAGGCGCAGTAGGCGCCGGCGAAGGGGGTCACCAGTACGCCAGAAACGCTGCCGATATTCACCACCACGCCGCGCTTCTTGCGCAGCGCCGGGAACAGCGCGCGGGTAATATCGATCACCGCGAACACGTTGGTTTCGAACTGCCGGCGCAGGGCCTCGCTGCCGCCATCGAGCAGCGGGCCCATGGCGCCGTAGCCGGCGTTGTTGATCAGCACGTCGAGGCCATCGGTTTCCCGCTGCAGGCGCTCGCCGAGGCTGGCGACGGCGTCGGCATCGTTGACGTCCAGCTGCACGCCGACGAAGCCGGCAGCGCTCAAGGCGGCGACGTCTTCGGGTTTACGCGCGGTGGCCCAGACTTGATAACCGGTGCTGATGAACGCATCGGCGAGGGCGCGGCCGATACCGCTGGAGCAGCCGGTGATCAGGGCGATGGGCTGGGACATGAGGCGCTTCCTTGTGATGAGCGAAAGGCGCCAGCTTGCGGGCACGTCGCGGTAGGGGCAAGAGGCTGAGCGGGTCGAACGGGTGCCGAGTGGGTCGGGGCGCTCCACCTGGGCACCCCCGTCCTACGAACGACGCTAAGCGGGATCTTCGTAGGAGCGAATTCATTCGCGATTGCCCCAACACCATCGCGAATGAATTCGCTCCTACGCGTTGAAACACTCAAGTGCAACGCCAGGCCAGCTGTGTAGGGTGGGATTAGTCGGCGAAGCTGCCTTGCAGGCGTTCGGCGCGAAACTCCAGGGTGTCCGGGCGATAGCCCGGGCGAAAGGGCGGCAGCGGCAGGCAGTCGTGCCAGGTGTCGCCGGGCAGTAGCTCGCCAGGGCCACGGTAGCGCGGGGCATCGTAGAGGGTTTCGACCAGGTTGACGCTGTCGCCGGGGGCGTACGCGGCGATCCGCCAGCGCAACTCTTGCAACGGGCTACCGCCGCCGTTTTTCAGGGTCAGCGCCAGGGGGCGATCCGCTGGGCAGCGCGTGGGGGCGTAGTCGAGGCGCAGTTCGAGATGGGCCAGCTGGCGGGCTTCGCGGGTGTCGAGCCAGTACATCCAGGCTCCGACCAGCAGCAGACCGATCAGCGCCGCGCCGGACACCGGCAGCGCCTTGGCCGGGTAGCGGATCAACAGGATCAGCCAGGTGAGTATCAGTAGGGCGCCGATCAGCATGAGCGGCCGCCGGGCTTGCGGCTATCGGGCGCAGAAACGAGCGGTTGCATGGGCGGGCCTCCTACCTGGATGGGTTTTTCATCCTAGAGGGGCTGGTGAGGCGTGGAAAGCCCTGGGCTGCAATGCGCTAAAGATGAATGAGGGAGTGGGAGAGACAGCGTCACAGCAGTACCCTCTCCCCCAGCCCCTCTCCCATGAATGGGAGAGGGGAGAAAAAAGCAAGGTAAGTGCACACGCCACCCTCATCGCGAACCGGGCAGCTCGGATTTGGCGATCTCCGCGCCGCGGCCGTAGACGTCGTCCAGGCGGGTGATGTCGTCCTCGCCAAGATAACTGCCGGTCTGCACCTCGATCAGCACCAGTGGGATCTTGCCGGGGTTGGCCAGGCGGTGCACCGAGGCGATAGGGATGTAGGTCGACTGGTTTTCGGTGAGCAAAAATACCTGGTCGTCGCAGGTCACCTGGGCGGTTCCGGAGACCACGATCCAGTGTTCCGAGCGGTGATGGTGCATCTGCAGCGACAGCTGCGCGCCCGGGTTGACGGTGATGTGTTTGACCTGAAAGCGCCCGCCGGTATCCACCGAGTCGTAAAAGCCCCACGGGCGGAAGACCTGACAGTGATTTTCCGCTTCGCTGCGGTCGAGCGAGCGGAGCTTCTCGACCAACTGTTTGACCTCCTGCACGCGGTCCTTGCGGGCGATCATGATGGCGTCCTTGGTTTCCACCACCACGATGTTTTCCAGGCCGATCACCGAGACCAGCTTGCCGTTACCGTGGAGCAGGCAGTTGTGGCTGTCCTGGACGATCACATCGCCTATGGTGACGTTGCCGTCGGCATCCTTGTCGTGCACATCCCAGATCGATGACCAGCAGCCGACGTCGCTCCAGCCGGCATCCAGCGGCACCACGCAAGCGCGCGAGGTTTTCTCCATCACCGCGTAGTCGATGGAGTTTTCCGGGCAGCAGGCAAAGGTCGATTCGTCGATATCGATGTGCGTGCCGTTGCGCTTGCTGCGCTCCAGGGCCAGCACGCAGGTGTCGTAGATATCCGGTTCGTGTTTCTTCAGTTCATCGAGGAAGCGGCTGGCGCGGAACAAAAACATGCCGCTGTTCCAGAAGTAGTCGCCGGACGCGACGAACTGGGCGGCACGTTGCTCGTCAGGCTTCTCGATGAACTGGGCGACCCGGTTGATGCCCTTCGGCAAGCCGGGATCGGCATGCGCCTTGATATAGCCGTAACCGGTTTCCGGTTTGTTCGCCGGCACGCCGAACAGCACCATCTCGCCGTTTTCGGCGGCGATGGTGGCCAGCGCCAGGGCGCGTTTGAACGCTTGCTGGTCTTCCAAAACATGATCGGACGGCAGCACCAGCAACAGCGCGTCACGGCCCTCGTTGAGCAGTTGCAAGGCGGCGATGGCCACCGCCGGCGCGGTATTGCGACCGAACGGTTCGAGCAAAATGCCTTGGATCGAGAGTTTCAGCTCAGCGAGCTGGTCCTGCACGATGAACCGGTGATCCTTGTTGCAGACCAGCAGCGGCGCCTGCATGCCGTCGAAGACCAGGCGTTCGAGGGTCTGCTGGAACAGGGTGTGCTCGCCGGTGAGGGCGAGGAACTGCTTGGGAAACTGCCGGCGCGAGAGCGGCCAGAGCCGTGAGCCGCTGCCGCCTGAAAGAATGACCGGGATCATGATGGTTCTCCTGATTTCAGTGGGTTTAGAGTCTCCCGCACGGCATTCGGCGGGACGGTGTTGTGGTGCTTTTTCTCCCCTCTCACTTCAGGGAGAGGGGCCGGGGGAGAGGGCGGGGGCCACAATTCCGACCGGCCGTTGCCCTCTCCCTAACCCTCTCCCTGAAGGGCGAGGGGACTGATTTGTGCAAACCGCCAGCCTCGTAGCCCGGATGAAATCCGGGAGGGCCGGTGATGACTTCCCCAGATTTCATCCGGGCTACGGCGCTACCGTTGTGAATGTTCAATTGGACGCCCGCGGGCGCTTGACCCAGACCGGGGCGAGCTTGCCGGTGCTGCCGGTGACGTACAGGCACACCACCTCGCCGCGTTCCAGCGTCACCGGTTTGAGATCGCTGACTTTCTTGTCGCCGTCGTACAGCGCCAGGTTGACCTTGACCGGGTTGATCTCGCGGTCGCCGGAACCCTGCGGCGCGACGTTATCCACCACCGCGGTCTTGCCGTCGGCGGTCTTCAGACTGAGTGGCGTGTTGCTGAGGTTCTGCACGCGCAGCAGGGCTTTTTGCTTGTTGGTGTAGGGTTTCTCCTCCACCAGGCGTGGCTGGCCGGCCGGCAGACTGACCAAGGTGTAATAGCGTCCGGAATCGAGCTGGACCGGCACGGTCTGGCCACCGACCTGCGCGCTATAACTGCCGCCCGGCATGAAGCTGAAGTCGCTGCTGGCCAGCGGGCCGACGTCATCGAGCTTGGTGTTGCCGACGTTGGCGCTGACCTCCTGATTGCTGGCGTTGTACAGGCGCACGAAGGTCGACCCCTTTGGCGCAGACGGCCCATAGAGCGCGGCGTCGACGGCGGCCTGGGCCTGCCAGCTGAACAGTCCGACAAGTAGCCAAGTGCAGATGGCGATGGCGCGGTGACGATTGAATGAGTTGGCCAGCGGGGAGTTCTTCATGGGTGGTTTCTCCTTAGCGCGGATCATTTGGCCGTGGCAGTCAGGCGTTGACCTGGCGCGGCGGCGGCTTTGAGCTGCTCGACCGACTGTGGGTCGAGTTGGCTCAGGTCAGTCGCCATCGGCAGGTAACGCTCGGGAAATTCCCAGATCACCAACTGTGGCGGCGAGTCTTTGAAGGCATCGGTTTGCAGGTACTTGAGCATCGGTAACAGCGGTCCGTGCCCGTCCTCGGCATAGCTGAGCAGGTCGCTGCCCAACGCCTGGCGCAGCGCGCCGAGGAAGTTCCAGTTGGGATTGGCGCTGTAGCTGGTACCCACCAACACGAGGGGAATGCGCAGGTCGGCGAACAGCGCCGCGGCTTCGTCGGCCTGTCCGCTGTCGACGGCGCGGGTGCTGCGCACTTGCAGCGGATCGGGCGGCGGCAGCAGCTTGCTGAACAATGGGTCGAGCGGCAGGAAGCGGGTCAGGTCACCGTGGTACGGCCGGGACGCGTCGATGTCGGTGACGAACTGCTGCGCCGCGCCGGACAGTGGCGCCTCCCGCTGAATGATGCGGGCCAGATGGGCGGCCACCAACTCGGCACCTTGCGGGGTCCAGTGCGTGTCGGTGCGCAGGAACAGCGCGGTGTTGGCTTTGCCCTGCTGCAGCATGGCGAGCAGGTCGGGCGCGGCGATGTCGGCCTTGGCCAGATCGGCGTGGAAGCGTCGATACAGCCCGCGTTGCAGCCTGGCCGGCTGTTCTTCGGCGAGGTATTCCGGATACACCCGCGCCTTGGCCGGAACGATGACCAGCAGCAGTTCGATGCCGCGTTGCTCAAGGGTCTGCTGGACGCCGCGGATCAGCCTGAGGTTGTCCTCGATATGCTGCTCGCCGCGCGCCACCGGTTTGAATTCCTCGTCACTGAACAGCCAGTCCTGGCGCCCCAGAATCACCCCCGGCCGGCCCTCCTCGAACAGCGTGTAATCCAGTGCGGCCCACAGGTTAGTGCCCAGGCGCTTGAGCGGGAATTCCGCGTCGTAGCGGGTTTCCAGTGCCTTGGCCCATTTGCCGTCGAGCCAGGTGGTGCCCGGCGGCACGCTGTAGTCGCTGAAGGCGCGCAGCGACAGGCCGCCGAGCACCAGGAGCAGGGCGAGGAACAGGGCGGAGTAGAAAATGCGCAGGGATCGGTTCATGTGTTCGCCCTCAGAACTGGAAGTACAGGAAGGGCGAATAACTCTGCGCCGAGAGTTTCAACAGCGAGGCGCCGAACAGCAGGAGCAACAGCGGCCAGTGCAGGTAGGCCGTCCAGCTTGAGGCGAGGCGGACTGCCGTGCTGGAAGCCGCCGGCAGGCTCTCGGCAATACCCGGGGCAGGGTTGCTGGCGATGTCGTCGACCGCGGCCTTGGGCGCCGCATTGGCGAGCGGCTTGGTGTAGAAGTCGCGCAGTCCGAAAAAGGCCAGGCTGAGGTAGGCGATCAGCATCGTCGCCACTTGCAGATCGCTGAGGGCGGCGCTGCCCAGCTCGGAGAGTTGCCAGTCGAAGCTGAACATCGCCTGGTACATGCGCGCGGCCACATGCAGGTTCTCGGCGCGGAACAACACCCAGCCGAGAATCACCATCAGGAAGGTCGCCGCCCATTTCAACGGATTGAAGCGCCGCGGCGCCGCATCCACGCCCAACGCCCGCTCGATGGCCAGCCACATGCCGTGCCAGGCGCCCCACAACACGAAGGTGATGTTGGCGCCGTGCCACAGGCCGCCGAGCAGCATGGTCAGGAACAGGTTGCGGTAGGTGGCGAACGTGCCACCGCGATTGCCGCCGAGGCTGACGTACAGGTAATCGCGCAGCCAGGTCGACAGGCTGATATGCCAGCGCCGCCAGAATTCGGTGATCGACTGGCTGATATAAGGCTGTTTGAAGTTTTCCAGAAAGCGGAAGCCCATCATCAGGCCGAGACCGATGGCCATGTCGCTGTAGCCGGAAAAGTCGAAATACAGCTGCGCGGTGTAGGCCAGGGTGCCGAGCCAGGCGTCGCCGGCGCTGGGGTTTTCCAGGGCGAAGCAATGGCTGACCAGCGGCGCCAGGCTGTCGGCGATAAAGACCTTCTTGATGAAGCCCTGCATGAAGCGCATGCAGCCCTCGGAGAACTTATCGAGGGTGTGGGTACGGTTGTTGAATTGCCCGGCCAGATCGCGAAAGCGCAGCACCGGGCCGGCGATCAGGTGCGGGAAGATCGCCACGAAGGCTGCGAAGTCGATCAGCTTGTGGGTAGCCGGGGTGTCGCCGCGGTAGACGTCGATGATGTAGCTGATCGATTCGAAGATGTAGAACGAGATCCCGATCGGCAGCAGCACGTGGGTAATGATGAATGGCTCGAGGCCGATTGAGGTAATCAGCGTATTGAGGCTGTCGACGCCGAAGTTGGCGTATTTGAAATAGCCGAGGATGGCCAGATCGAAGCTTACGCCGAGGATCAGCCAACGCTTGGCCAGCGGCGTGCGCACCCCGGCGGCGCCAACTTTGAGGCCGATCCAGAAATTCCACAGGGTGACGAGGGCGAACAGGGCGAGAAAGTCGATCCGCCACCAGGCGTAGAAGACGTAGCTGGCGATCAGCAGTAGCAGATTGTGAAAACGTGGCCCGCTCAAGTAGTACAAGCCGAGAAAGGTCGGCAAGAACAGGAACAGGAACACGTTGGATGAGAAAACCATCCGCGTTTCTCCGCTGAAGAACTGTCAGGGCCCGCAGGCCCAGCTGTTTCTCCCCGGTTGTCGCTAAGGATGTGGCGCCCGTTCGCATCTGCTGTGCGGGTGGGGTGGTGCTCCCGGATTTCATCCGGTACGGCCTGATCTCGGAGGCCGGAACGTACATCGCTCGGACATACTTACGGCGCCGCTTTGCTCCCCTCTCCCGTTACGGGGGCACGCCTAGTGGAGAGGGGCTGGGGGAGAGGGTTGGGTTGGCGAGTTGCGCTTGAGCCTTTTCCCTCTCCCTACGCGGGCCGCCCTAACCCTCTCCCACCCGTGGGAGAGGGGACTGATCTCGGTAGCTTCGTAGCCCGGATGAAATCCGGGAAGGCTGGTGATGACTTTCCCCGGATTTCATCCGGGCTACGCGCTACGAACGGTTCATCCAATTCATGAGGATCGATCGCCACCCGGTGGATGACCGCGAAACGTTATCCACCGGGTGGCGATCCACCGTTCAGCCTTTCTTTTCCTTCTCCTCCGCCTTGGGCTCGAACAGCTGGGTGAGGTCGCCACCGAGGCGAAAGTTTTTCAGCGGTTGCATCGACTGCTTCCACTTCAACGTCTCGGCACTGCAGCGGTACAGCGTGCAGTACGGCTCCAGCCAGGCGAATTTGCCGGCTTCGTCGAGGTCGGGAATTTTCTGGCTCTTGCCGACTTTGGTGACGAAGGCTTGCGGATCGGCAATGCCCTGCATGACCCGCTCGGCCACGCGGCGCAGCGCTTGGTCGTGGTCGTCGCGCAGGTCCACGCCGTTGGCTTGGGCGAACGCGGCGATCATCGCCAGCGGCGGCAGGGCATAGTTGTGGTAGTCGAGCGCGCGTTTCTGGCGCTTCAATTCGTTGGGCAGAAAGCCGTCGCTGTCGACCTGGCCGGCGGCTACCTGGAATTGCTGCACCGACCAATCGAACAGATCGCGGCGGTCAGTCACCACCGCTGTGGCCATCACCGACCAGGCGGCCCAGTAGGAGTGGTTGTTGATCTGCTGGAGCGGCAGGTCGCTCCAGTCCTTGACCGTCTGTTCGGCCACTTCGGCGAACCAGGCTTCGATCTGCTGGCTCTGCGGCGCGTACGGCGTAAGCGGTTGCGATTCGCTGAACTTGAGGCGCAGCCAGGCCGACGAGAGACTGCCCAACGCCCATTTGCGCATCGATTTGCCGGTGTGGTTGTAGTCGGTGGACAGCAGCGCGTTGGCCTGCGCCCAGGCCGTAAGCCATTGCAGGGTGCATTGCAGGCTTTGCGGGTGACTGTCCTGCATGTAGCGCATCACCTGCTTGTTGACCCCGCGCTCGAGTTCGTTGATGGCTTTGGTCTTCTCGCGAAAGTCCTTTTCGGCTTCGCGGTTGAGGGTGGCGCGCGCCTGGCCCGAGCCTTCGTACTTGCTGCGGAACACCAGGGCGTCGGTATAGGGCGTCGGCGTCGCCAGCGCACAGGCCTGGGGCTCGGCTTTTTTGTCCTGCTCGATCGCGGCGTAATAGCCGGGCGGCGGCACCAGCCCGGCGGCTTGCACCGTGCCGGTAGCGAACAGGGTGCAAGTCAGGAGGCTGAGCAGCAGGCGTTGGGCACGCATCACGGCGTCCTCATGGCTCGGCCTGGGCGGTGTGCTGCGCCGGGGCGGAGAAGCGGTTGCGCTGACACACCTTGGCCTCGACCGCGAGCGGCTTGCTGCCCGCTGGCGGGCCTTGCAACTCGAGGGAGAGCAGGGTCTGGTCGGCCCAGTCCTGGTCCGCGCGCAGTTCGAAGGCGAAGCGGCCGTCGGTTTCGGTGGTTTTCGGCTTCTCGATCTTCAACGTCTCGCGCCGGCCGTTGAGGTACCAGAGGGTGGCCTGCAGGGTCTTCACCGAGGTGTCGGCGAAGCGGATGTCCATCTGGTATTGGCCGTTGCGCACGTCCTTGAGGCCGTTGCTGCCGTTGACCAGCACCTCGTTGCTGCCGGGGCGCAGCTTGGTCTTGGCCGATAGCACGGCTGGCTTGTCGGCGCAGCCGTTGTCGAGCAAGGCGAACAGCTGGCGGTAGCTGCTGTCCTGATCGAGGGGATAGAGCGGGGAGAGTTCCCAGATCAGGATCTTCGGTGGGTGGTCGCGAAATTCCTGGCTGCCCAGGTATTCGATCATCGCGCCTTCCAGGCCGCCACCGGGGACGGCGGCGTTGAACACATCGGCACCGATGTACTCCTGCAGGAAGCCGGCGAAGTTGTAGTCCGGCCCGCTCTGGCTGGTGCCGAGCAGGGTGATTTGCGGGTTGCCGGTATCGCCGAACAGCTCGTCGCTGCCGCTCGCGTCCTTCGGTTCGGTGGCGAACTGGTCTATGTATTCGATGGCATAGCTGGTGCCGCACAGCTGGCCGGCGACGTTGTGCAGGGTGCCGCGCTTGCCCATGCGGCCGATCACCTCGCTGACGAACTCGCGCTTGGGGATGCCCTGGTAGACGGGCAGCTGCTTGATCGTCGCGGCCACGCGCTTGGCCACGCGCTGCGCGCCGTAAGGGGTCCAGTGCTGATCGCCGCGGAAGTAGAAGGCGTGTTCTTCCTGCTCGTCGGCCAGCGGCGAGAGGTCCGGCACGTGGTAGCCCATCTTCGCGAAGCGGCCGAGCATGGCCTGGTAGTTGGTCAGCGCCCGTTGATAGTTGAAGCTGGCCATCTGTGCCGGGTTGAGCTTGTCGCGATTGACCAGGCCGCGGGTCGGTTGATAGACCAGCACCAGTTCGATGCCCTTGCTCTGGAAGGCATCGTGCAGCTGTTGCAAGCGGCGGTAGCCGGCCGGGGTGGTGTCGAACTCGGTGCGCAGATCTTCGCGGGTGCGGAACAGCCAGTCGCCCTGGGCCTGCACCAGGGTGATGAAGTTCTTCTGGTAGTTGCTGGTGTAGCGGCTGGCATCGTGCGCCGCTGGGCATAGGTTGCAGCAGGGCTTGGCCTGGTAGGCCGGGGCCAGCGGCGGGTTTTCCGCCAGCACTGCGTTGGCGGCGAACAAAGTCAGGGCCAGCGGCGCCAGGCGTATCCAGTGACCCATTCGGTTGTGTGCTTGCATGGCGATTGTCCTCACTGCTGGAGTTCGGCCTGGCTTTCCACCGGGTCGATCAGCACGGCTTTCTGCTGGCGTACCAGCAGGTCGAGAATTTCTTCCTGGCGCTCGCCGAGGATGCCGCTGAGGCTGATGCCCGAGGTCTTGCTCGGCATCAGCATGTCGACCCGATACAGCTCGACGCTCAGCGGCGAGTCGATGGCCAAGGGGCTTGAGCCGTTGCCGGCGAGCTTGCCGCCGACCACGATCATCGACACCTTGGTGTCGAAGGGGTCGAGAGCGATGTCGCGGTCGGTGTCGGAGAGGTCCTTGGTGTGCCCGTAGATGCCGCTCAGCCCATTGCCGGCGGCGAGGTTCTCGTACAGGCGGATGTTCACGCTGTTGCGCAGGCGGATGCCGTGTCGCGCGTTGTCGACGACGCGATTGCCCCACAGCAGGTTGTTCGAGCTTTCGTAGAGGGTGATGCCGTCGGCACGGTTCTGGTACACCTCGTTGTAGGCCACCAGGTTGTTGCTGCTGTTGCGGTCGAGAACGATGCCGGAGAGCTGGTTGTCGTAGCTCTTGTTGTTGAAGATCCAGCTGTCGTTGACCTCGCGGGAGACGATGATGCCGTGCTTTTTCTTGGTGCCGTGCACGGTGTTGCCGGCGATGATCAGGCGCTGCGAACGGTCGTGCGGGTCGATGCCGTAGATCAGGCTGTCGCGGTAGGTGTTGCCCTTGACCACGATGTCCTGCGCTTCGTAGCAATAGAAGCCGTACCACAGGTCGACGAACTCCGAGTCGATCAGCCAGCCGCGTGGCGCGGCGCGGCCCATGCGCTTGCGCATGTCCGGCGAGTACTGCGAGATATTCAGGCCGTAGGACTTGCTCTCGTCGTAGCCAAGGCTGGTCACCGTGCTGTTGACGATGTAGGTCTCGGTGCCACCCCAGGACAGCAGGAACGGACGGAATTCCTTGGCCGTGCGGAAGCTCGCCGCGGCGTTGGCCGCCTCGCGCCAGCCGATGATCTGGCTGCCTTCGATGAACAGCTTGCCGTCATTGACCAGGAAGGCGCCGCGCTCCTGCGACAGGCGCAGGGTCTGGCGGTCGATATGCAGGGTCGCGCCCTGCGCCACCACGATCGGCAGGCGCGCCAGATACACACCCTTGGCGGTCTGGCTGAAGTACTGCTTGGACAAATTCTGCGCCAGCTCGGCGAGGTTGACGTAACCGCCCTCGATGAAGATTGCCTGCGGCATGCCGCGCTGGCGCCTGACCCATTCGGCCAGGCGGTTGTTGCCGCCGACGAACTCCTTCAACGCGTCCTGCCTCAGCATGCGCCGCAGCGTTATCCGGCCGGGCTTGCTGCGCTGGATCTTGGCCTGCACCGCCGCGGCGCTGTAGCCGGACAGATCGGGCAGCTTGGGCTTGGCCAGGTGCAAGGGTTCGATCGGTGCACTGGTAACGGTATAGGTCTTGGCTTCGCGCAGTTCTTGGGTCGTGCTGGGGACCAGCGCCGCGTCCGGCGGCCTGGCCAGAGCGGCGGTGCTGCCGAGCAGCAGCAAGGCGGCGAGCAGAGTCACCCCTCTCCCGTTTACGGGAGAGGGGCCGGGGCATAGGGTGGGTTGCCGGACGCCAGCCCTCTCCCCAACGCGGTCCGCAGCCAGGCTAGCGGCTGAGCCCCTCACCCCAGACATCTCCGGTGGGGGAGGGGGCGATCCGAGGTGCCTGCCCCGTAGGATGGGTCGAGCGCAGCGATACCCATCGAACCGTGCCGCGACGGGTTACGCGGCGCGACAGATTGGCACTGACCAGCGAACTCGTGCTCCTCGCCGCTAACCCAGCCTACGGTCGGTGTTTGCCGGGGCTCCCCGCCATACCGCTTCATATCCCGATCCTCCGCATCAGAAGCGCCAGATCGCGTCGACGAAGGCGCGGTGCATCTTCGAGTCGACGCCGCTGCCATAGGCATCGCCCGAGAAGAACATCCCGCCGCGAAAACGCAGCAGCGCCGAGGGTTCGTCGATCGCCTGGCTCATCGAGGCCGGCAGCAAGCCTTCCTTGAAGTACTTGGTGAGCACCAGGTCGACTTCCTGGCCGATGTCCTTGTCGTTGCTGGCCAGCGCCGCGTTGATTCCATTGCTGCCCACGTCCTGGTCGCCATCGACGCGCCAGAACTGGTGAAATACCAGGCTGGCGTCGTACTCGTCGCGCAGTTGCCAGGAGCCGAACAGGGTCGCCGTTTGCAGATTGCTCAGCTCGCCGCGGAACGCCTCGCCGAAGCGGTGCACGCGCGAGCGAGTGCCGGTGTAGCTGGAGCGATTGCTCTCCAGGCCGGTCTGCTGGAAGTTTTCCTTGCCGTCATCGCCACCGCCGCTACCGCGTGCATAGGCCACGCCGGCTTGCCAGTTCTGGTCGAAGCTCCAACGCAGACCGAGGTCGGTACCCCAGGCATTGACGTCGCCGCTCTCTTTGCCAAGTGCGATGCGTTGGCCGGTGGGCGCGGTGCCGGTGAGCAGCTGGTCGCGGTCACCGGTCAGCCAGATCAGGCTGCCCCAGTAATTGAGTTGCTGTTCGTTGCGCGGGTTGAAGGCGTCGCTGTTGGCTTGCAGGCCGACCCAGGTGAGGTCGCCGGTAGTGTCTTTGTCCAGGTCGTCGACGGGTTCGCCGGGGCTCGCCAGGTCGCCGTCGTCGCGGCTGTGATGAAGGTTGAGGCCCGCCCAGTGGCCCGGCATCCATTGCGTGGCGATATCGCCGTAGACATGCAGGCGATCCTCATCGTCGGGAGCCAGATCGTCGATATCGGTGCGGTAGTCACTGAAGCGTTGGGCGACCCCGGCATGGGCGCGCAGCAGGGTGGTATCGAAGGTCCAGTTCAGGGCCTCGATATTGGTGTCGCGCCACAGGCTGTCGTCATTGCGCAGGCGTTGCCGGCCCAGACGCAGTTCTTCGCCCGGGTAGGCGGTGAGGCCGGAGTAACCGATCCAGAATTCGCGCAGGGCCAGGTAACTCTTGTCCGGCTCGCGGCTGTCGTTGGCGCTGTCCTCGGTGCCCAGATCATCGTTCTGCAGGGTGTCGGTTTCGATGATGTCGGTGGCGCTGACCGCTTGGGCCATGCCATAGGCGCTCCAGTTGCCGCTCTGAAAGTAGGCCCACGGACGCAGATCGATACCGATGCCGTTGACGTCGCCACCATCGCGCGTGCCGAGGTCGCGGTCGTCCTCGGATTGAGCGGTGATTTTGATGTCCAGACCGTACGGCTTGTCAGCCGAAGGTGCGGCGGCCCAGACCGGGGCGCTGCACAGCAGGGGAAGAGTCAAACTAGCGCGAATCCATTGGTGTCGTTTCATAGTCAATTCCGTTATGGGCGAAGGTCGACGGTGCTGCTGACGGACGGCTCGATATGCAGAACGTTAGTGCCAGCAGCAGGCAGCATAGTGCTATCACCCCGGAACTGCCGCTCGGCGTGCAAACGTTGTTGCGCTTGGTCACGCTGGGCGGGTGTCAGTTGTTGTTCGACCTGCGCGGCGAGCGCCGATGCCTCGGGTTTTCCACCCTGCACGGCGAGTTGGCTGAACACATAGGCGTTGACCGGGTCGGGCTGGATACCGCGACCTTGGGTGAACAATTGGGCGAGGGCGTAATCGGCGCTGTTCTGGCCGCTGCGGGCGGCGCTGAGCAGGTAGTCGAGGGCCTTGTCCGGGTAGACCTGGCCGAGATAGCCGCGGCGGTAGATCTGCCCAAGGTAGTAGTTGGCACTCGGCTCGCTGGGCGCCGCCTTGAGCAGATGCTGTTCGGCCTTGTATGGGTCCGGCGGGATCAACTTGCCTTCGTAATACAGCCGGCCGAGGAGCAGCTCGGCGCGCGGTTGGGCGGCATCGCGACCCTTCTGCAGGTAGCCGAGCAGCTCGTCGACACTACCCTGGTCGGGTGCGTCGTAGATCAACTGGGCGAGGCTCACCCAGGCCGCCGGGTAGCTCGGCGCGATGCTTTCCAGCAACGCCTTGGCGGTGGGGAAGTCGGGCGCGCCGAGGTCTGGATCGGCCAGCACCTGGGCGACCGCGTCGACCCGTTGCGGGGGCACCGCGCCGCTCTGATAGGCGCTTTGCAGCTGCGTGACCAGAGCTTGTTGCTGCTCGGTTTGACCGCGCTTCTGGTACACCGTGGCCAGCTCGACGTAGCAGACATCCTGAGTCGCCAGCGCCGCTGTGCAGATCCGTTCGACGTCGGCCAGATGCTGCTCGTAGGTACCCTGGCTGCGATACAGGAGGATTTGCGCGAGCTCTGCCTGCGGCTGGCCGGCGGCGAGCCATTGGCTGATCTGCTGCTGCGCGTTCACCTGCGGAAAGCTCTGCGGATGTTGCAAATAGAGCAGCGCCAGCGGCATCAGGGTGCTCTGCTCGCCAGCGGCCATGGCTTGCTTGAGCAGGGTTTCGGCTTCGTGCAGCTCGGCATCGCTGGCCCCCGGCTTGCTGGCCAGCAGCCGCCCGAGGCGCGCGGCGGCGCGCGGCGAGTCGCTGGCGGCCAGGCGGTAGGTCGCCTCGGCCTTGCGCAGCTGCGCGGGGTCGCCGCTTTCCACATAGATATCGGCCATGCCGACCTGCGCTTCGGTGTAGCCCATGTCGGCAAGCTGCTGGTAGTTCTGCTCGGCAACGGCGGTGTCGCCGCGCGCCATGGCTTCCTGAGCCAGGCGCTGGTCGGGCAGGCCAGCGCAACTGGCCAGGCCCAGCGTGGCGAAGAGGAGGAATAAAGGTTGCGCGGCGCGATTAACCACGAGGCGATCCTCCGAAAAGCTCCATGGCCTTGGCTTTCTCAATCAGCCAGTTAAATGAGGGGCCACTGCCCGCGCTGACCTCCACCGGGCGCCCGGCCAAGGCATTGTCGAGCGGCTCATCGGGGAGGATCTGCACGTGAATTTCACCGGCCAGATCGTTGTTCCTATCCAGGTCGAGGTTGCTGCTGACGATTTTGCCACTGTGCGATTCATGCTCTCCGGCGACCACGAAGCTGACCCGCGTGCCCGGTCCCACTTCGTTGAACTTGGTGTAGGGAAAGCGCGCCTGAATGCTTGCCTGACTGCCACGCGGGGCGAGCTCGAAGATCACCTCGCCCCGGCTCGCGTATTGACCGTCGGCCACCAGTTGGCGCACCAGGGTGCAGTCGCAGGGGCTGGTCAGGGTGCCCTTCATCTGCTTGCCGAACAGCTCCTCGATCTTCGCCGGCTTGAGGTCGCTGTCGTTCAGGTGACCCTTGAGCATTTCCAGCATCGAGGTGCTGAAGGTGCCGATCGGTGCGCCCTTGGTGACCAAGCCGTCTGCGCCGATCAGGCTCTGCACGGTGCCCTCGCGCGGCATGTTGACTTGCACACTGGGAACGCTGACCAGCGCGGCCTGGGCGTGGGTGACGAAATACAGGTCATACAGCGACTTGCTGATGAACACGAATGCGGCCAGCCCGACCGCCAGCACGCCGAGGCTGATCAGCATCGCGCGCAGGCGACCGAAAAAGCCCAGGCTGGCGGCTTTTTCCTTGCGCGGGCGGCTGAAGTTGTCGCGTTGCAAGGTACTGAGCAGTTCGCCGACGCTGACCAGCTCACCGGACAGGTGCGCAGTAATCAGATGCCGCAAGGTGACGATGTCGCGCGGCTTGAGGTTATGGAACTGGCAGCCGACCCGACCGTTGGCGGCATTCACCGAGCGCACCTGAAACTCCACCGGCATGCTCAGGTCCAGGTTGTCGATGGCGAACAGCAGTTTGCCCTGGTGGTAGTCGCCAGCGGAAACCGGCGCTTTGCCTGCCTCATAGCTGAAGCCGCCGGCCGATAGCTCCTGCAAGGTGTATTCGCTCGCCTGCTTGTGCTTGCCGGCGAAACGGATCCTGGTAGGAAGTCGTACGCGAGCGTGCTGGCGCTGGATTTCCGATTCATGCACAACGTCAACGTTCACGGCAGTATTCATTGAGGTGTTCCTGCGTGGATCCATGTGGATTGCTCAGACCACGAGCAGCAGCGTGGCGATGAACAAACTGGCGGCAGAGAAGGTCATGGAACGCGACGACCAGGTGTTGAACCAGCGCTGGAAACTGGCCAGATCGCGGTTGAGCCGGGTGTTTTGCCGGGTCCATGACTGTTGATCGAGGCGGAAGAACACGTACACCTTCACCAGCGCGCCAACGATCTGGTTGTAATAAAGAATCAGTGGATAAGCCGGGCCGATGGGATGGCCGGTGACGGTTAGTAACAGGGTGAGGACCAGCCGGGTGGTGCCGATCCACAACAGATAGATGAGCAGGTAGACGATGCTGTATTTGAGGCTGGCGATGATCGCCACGGTCAGGCCGAGCAGGCAGGTCCACATCGACACGCGCTGGTCGAACAGGACGAGGGTGCTGAACCAGCCGAGGCGCCGTGGGCCAAGCTTCATGGCCCGCGAGTTCTGCCGCAGGGTGTTGCCGTACCAGCGGAACATCAGCTTGCGACTGGCCTTGAAGAAGCTCTTTTCCGGCGGATGCTCGACCGTGTTGATCGCCGCATCCGGCACGTAGAAGGTGTCGTAGCCCAGGCGCATCAGGCTGAACCAGCTGGACTTGTCGTCGCCGGTAAGGAAACGGAAACGCCCCAAGCGCCAGTGTTCGAGGTGGTCGCTCTCGACGTCGGCGATGAACTCCGGGTTGGTCACCACGCTGGCGCGGAACATCGACATGCGCCCAGTCATGGTCAGCACGCGCTTGGAGAGCGCCATCGAGCACATGTTCAAATGGCGCTGGGCGAACCGCAGCTTGTGCCACTCGCTCATGATGTAGCTGCCGCGCACCTCGCAGAACTCGTTGGTGGTCAGCCCGCCGACATTCGGGAAGAGCTGAAAATACGGCACGGTTTTGCGTACGATGCCCGGCTCCAGCACGCTGTCGCCGTCGATCACCACGGCCGCCGCTCGTTCATCGGGCAGCAGACGGGAGATGGCGCGGAAACCATTGGCCAGGCCATCGCGCTTGCCGGTACCGGGAATCCGCACGAACTTCAGCCGGACCCGCGCCGGTGGGTCGTATTTGGCCCACAGGCTTTTGATCAACAACTCATCGGACAACTCGACGATCGAGCAGATCACGGTGGTGGGGTAATGGCAGGCGATGGCTTCCTCAATCACCGAGCGATACACCATAGCGGTGGTCAGCGCGTCGATGCGAAAACTGGTAACCATCAAAAACACATGAGAAGGGTCCGCCGCCTTGCCGAGTTTTCTGACCTTGCGGCGGTAGTGCGGGTAGACGACGTAGAGGAACAACACGCCGCGCAGGAAATGGGCGGCGCCCATGGAGTAGCGCCAGATGCCGACCGCGCCGATCAGCAGTAAGAACTGTTTGGACTGTGGGTCGAACAGGGTCTGCGGCACCGCCAGGGCAATGCCCATCAGCACGCTGAGGTAGAGCAGCCAGCCAGCGCTTTCGATAAACCCTTGCGTGAATCTCTCCATCGTCGGTGCGTCCGCCATCGGTTTCGGACAGGGCGAATTCGCGCTTCGCCAATGCGCTTCCAGCAGCCCGCAAGGGTTCTTCAGCTATCAATGCGTTTTGCGGCCACGCCATCGGCGTTGCGGTCCGTCACTTGGCGGCCAGCAAAACTGAGCTTTTCTGGCGAGCGCGGCACACGGCATCAGCCGAGCCGCGCCCGCCAGGTTCAAGTGTTACCAACAGATGCCTTCGCGGTTGCCCTCGCTGGCGTGCGCCATGAAACCGACCAGGTCGACGACTTGCTTGCCGTCCGGGACCTGCTCGGCGACGCTCCGGAAACGTTCGTCGCCATTGCCCAGGACGATGATCTCGGCGTGTTCGATGACCCGCTGCAGATCGCTGTCGAGCAGCGACGACACGTGGGGGATCTTCGATTCGATGTAGTCCTTGTTGGCGCCGTTGACCCGTGCGTATTCGACGTTGTGATCGTAGATACGCAGGTCGAAGCCCTTGCCGATGAGCATCTCGGCCAGCTCCACCAGCGGGCTTTCGCGCAGGTCGTCGGTGCCGGCCTTGAAGCTCAGGCCGAGCAGGGCGACTTTGCGTTTGTCATAGCTGGTGATGATGTCGAAGGCATGCAGCACTTGCGCGTCATTGCTGTGCATCAGCGAGGCGATCAGCGGAGTTTCGACATCCAGCTGGCTGGCTCGGTAGTTGAGGGCGCGCACGTCCTTGGGCAAGCATGAGCCGCCGAAGGCGAAGCCGGGGCGCATGTAGTACTTGGAAAGGTTGAGCTTGTGGTCCTGGCAGACCACGTCCATCACTTCGCGACCATCGACGCCGACCGCCTTGGCGATGTTGCCGATCTCGTTGGCGAAGGTCACCTTGGTGGCGTGCCAGACGTTGCAGGTGTACTTGATCATTTCCGCCACCTCGATGCTCTTGCGCACGATGGGGGCGTCGAGCTCTTGGTAGAGGTCCTGCAACAAGTCGCCGGAGCGGCTGTCCAGCTCGCCGATGACGGTCATCGGCGGGAAGTTGTAGTCCTTGATCGCGGTGCTCTCGCGGAGGAACTCCGGGTTGACCGCGACGCCAAAGTCCACTCCGGCCTTCTTTCCGGAGCATTCTTCCAGGATCGGGATGATGAAGTTCTTCACCGTCCCCGGCAGCACCGTGCTGCGCACCACCACGCCATGCCAGGCGGACTTTTCGCGCAGGGCGACACCGATTTGCGCGCACACCGACTCAATGAAATGCAGCGCCAAGTCGCCGTTCTTCTTGCTCGGCGTGCCGACGCAGAGCATCGACAGTTCGCTATCGCGGATCGCCTCGGCGACGTCGGTGGTGCCGCGCAGCAGGCCGGCCCGAATACCTTGCTGGAGGAGCTCTTCGAGTCCCGGTTCGACGATCGGCGACTTGCCGTTATTGATCAGGTCGATCTTGGTCGCGGATATATCCACGCCAATAACTTCATGACCACGCGAAGAGAGACAGCCTGCGCATACCGCGCCGACATAACCAAGGCCAAAAATACTAAGCCGCATTGTTATTCTCCTGATTCCGTTATCAAGCTTTTAAAAAAGTTCGCTGATATAACGGGTTCGGCTTAATAACTGCACCGCCGAGCGCCGGCATGAGAAAAGCCGAGTGAAAACTGTTTTAGCACTCGCTAATTCAGGTCGTTAAAGTTTTTCGATATGACCGGGCAACGGCCTAATGCCCCGCAAAGCCTGGCGTGCAGGCGGCTGTCGCTGAGTTGGTGAGTATCCCCCGCGCATGTTGATGCACTAATCACTTGATGAGAGATGTGAGAGGGGCTAGCAGTAAAGAGAGTTCCAATAATGTGGTGTAATTATTTGCAATTAATATCTAGCTGATATCGCAAATTGGAATTTTGAATCGAGGCGGAAAGTACAAGTAACTGGTTAAGGTGTGACTTGAACTTGGCGTCAATAACATGCCCTGTTCAAAAGCCCTCTCCCAGAGCGGGAGAGGGGCGCGGGATATCTTTTTAATTAACGCGCGTGACTGACGTTGCGCACTTCGGCGGTACGCCCGTAGACGTCTTCCAGACGTTCGATATCGTCTTCGCCGAGGTAGCTGCCGGACTGTACCTCGATGAGCTCCAGGGGAATCCTGCCGGGGTTGGCCAGGCGGTGCACCGAGGCAATGGGGATGTAGGTCGATTGATTCTCGGTGAGCAGGAAGGTCTTGTCGTCACAGGTGACCTGCGCGGTGCCGGAGACCACGATCCAGTGCTCGGCACGGTGGTGGTGCATCTGCAGGGAGAGCTGGGCGCCGGGTTTGACCGAGATGCGCTTGACCTGGAAGCGCCCACCCATGTCCACCGAGTCGTAGGAACCCCACGGCCGGTACACCTCGCAGTGGTTCTGGGTTTCGCTGCGGCCCTGCTTGTTGAGGGTGTTGACCAGCTGCTTGACCTCCTGCACGCGGTCTTTGTGGGCGATCATCATGGCGTCCTTGGTTTCCACGACGACGATGTTTTCCAGACCGATTACCGAGACCAGCTTGCCGTTGCCGTGCACCAGGCAGTTGTGGCTGTCCTGCACCACCACGTCGCCCTTGGTGACGTTGCCGTCGGCGTCTTTCTCATGCACGTCCCAGAGCGACGACCAGCAACCGACATCGCTCCAACCGGCATCCAGCGGCACCACGCAGGCGCGCGAGGTTTTTTCCATCACCGCGTAGTCGATGGAGTTGTCCGGGCAGCAGGCGAAGGTGGCTTCGTCGATGTCGATGTTGTCGCCTTCGCGAGCGCTGCGCTCCAGGGCCAGCAGGCAGGTGTCGTAGATATCCGGATCGTGCTTCTTCAACTCGTCAAGGAAGCGGCTGGCGCGGAACAGGAACATGCCGCTGTTCCAGAAGTAATCGCCGGAAGCGACGAACTGCGCGGCGCGTTGTTCGTCGGGTTTCTCGACGAACTGGGCGACCCGGTTGACGCCATCGGGCAGGCCGGCGTCGGCGTTCGCCTTGATGTAGCCGTAGCCGGTTTCCGGTTTGCTCGCCGGCACGCCGAACAGCACCATTTCACCGGCTTCGGCGGCGATGGTGGCCAGGGCCAGGGCGCGTTGGAAGGCTTTCTGGTCATCCAGCACGTGGTCGGCGGGTAGCACCAGCAGCAACTCGTCGCGGCCTTCGTTAAGCAGTTGCATGGCGGCAATCGCCACCGCCGGCGCGGTATTGCGGCCGAACGGTTCGAGCAGGATCGCCTGGGTGGCCAGCTTCAGGGCCTCGAGTTGCTCCTGGACGATGAAGCGATGGTCTTTGTTGCAGACCACTACCGGCGCTTGCATGCCCTCGAACGTCAGGCGCTCGAGGGTTTGCTGGAGCAAGGTGTGGTCGCCGGTCAGGGCGAGGAATTGCTTGGGGAACTGCTTGCGCGAAAGGGGCCAGAGTCGTGAGCCGCTACCACCTGAAAGAATGACTGGGATCATGGTGTTTCTCCTGAGTTTCCGTGAGATTTTTCGCTGCGTTTCTAGCGCCCCGTACGGTGTTCCGGCGGGGCGGCGTTGTTGTTTCTTTTCATTCCCTCGCCCCTTTGGGGAGAGGGTTGAATACATGCGGACGGTTAAGTTCACGCTGTCGTGCTTTGCTCCCCTCTCCCGTGCAACGGGAGAGGGGCCGGGGGAGAGGGCAGGGGCGTCAAGAGTTGCGGAGGCCGTTGCCCTCTCCCTAACCCTCTCCCAGAAGGGAGAGGGGACTGATTTGCGTAGCTTGTAAGCCCTTCGGTTGTCCTCAGTTCGCTGCGGCGGGGCGCTTGACCCACACCGAGGCGAGCTTGCCGGCGCTGCCGGTGACGTACAGGCACGCCGCTTCGCCGCGGGCCAGGGCCACCGGTTTCAGGTCGCTGACCTTCTTGTCGCCGTCGAACAGCGCCAGGTTGACCTTGACCGGGTTGATCTCGCGGTCGCCATGGCTGTTCGGGGCGACGCCCTCGACGACCGGGGTTTTGCCGTCGGCAGTCTTCAGGGTGAGCTTGGTGTCGCTGAGGTTCTGTACGCGCAGCAGGGCTTTTTGCTTGTTCTTGAACGGCGGCTCTTCGACCAGCTGCGGCTTGTCGCCGGGCAGATTGACCAGGGTGTAGTAGCGGTCTGGGCCGAGTTTGACGGGCACGGTCTGGCTGCCGACCTGGGCGCTGTAGCTGCCGCCGGGCAGGAAGCTGAAATCGCTGCTACCTTGCGGGCCGACATCGTCGAGCCTGGTATTGCCAACGTTGGCGCTGACTTCCTGACTGCCAGCGTTGTACAGGCGCACGAAGCTTGAGCCTTTCGGTGCGGCCGGGCCGTACAGGGCGGCGTCGCCGGCGGCCTGAGCCTGCCAGCTGAACAGCCCGGCGAGCAGCAGGGCGCCGGTGGTGGCGATGGTTTTGCGGTGCAGGGTACGAGTCGCTTTCATGGTCATGTTCTCCATTAGCTCTTATCGGTCGGCCGTGCTGGCCAGGCGTTCGTTTATTGGTGCGGAAGCTTTGAGCTGGGCGATCCACTGCGGATCGAACTGGCTCAGGTCGGTCGCCATCGGCAGGTAGCGTTCGGGGAATTCCCAGATCACCAACTGCGGCGGCGCATCCTTGAATTCGGTGCTTTGCAGGTAGCTGAGCATCGGTTGCAGCGGTCCGTGACCGTCCTCGGCGAAGTTGACGATGTCGCTGCCCAGCGCCTGGCGCAGCGCGCCGAGGAAGTTCCAGTTGGGGTTGGCGCTGTAGCTGGTGCCGACCAGCGCGACCGGCACTTGCTCTTCGCTGAACAGCGCGTCGGCGCTGCTTGGTTGGGCGTCGACGGCGCGGGTGCTGCGCTGTTGCAGGCGATCGGCCGGCGGCAGCAATTCGCTGAATAGCGGATCGAGCGGCAGGAAGGTCAGCAGGTCACCCTGATGGCGTTTGCTGGCACCGAACTCGGTGACGAAGCGCTGCGGCTCGATGTCCAGAGGCGTATGGCGCTGCACGCTCAGGCCGAGTTGCTGGGCCACCACTTCGGCGCCGTGTGGCGTCCAGTGGGTGTCGGTGCGCAGGAACAGCGCGCCGTTGCCTTTTTCCTTCTGCAATGTGGCGAGCAGGTCGGGAGCGACGATGCCGGCGTTGTCCATGCTCGCGTGGAAGCGTTGATAGAGATCGCGCTGCAGGCTGGCCGGCTGTTGCTCGGCGAGGTACTCCGGATACAGGCGGGCCTTGGACGGGATGATCGCCAACACCAGTTTCACCTGCTGACGCTCAAGGGCATGGCGCACGCCCTCGATCAGCTGCAGGTTGTCGTCGATGTGCTGCTCGGCCTTGGCGATCGGCTTGAACTCCTCGTCGCTGAACAGCCAGTTCTGGCGACCCAACACCACGCCGGGACGGCCTTCATCGAACAGGGTGAAATCCAGCGCGGCCCAGAGGTTGGTACCCAGGCGTTTGAGCGGGAATTCTTCGTCGTAACGAGTCTCCAGCGCCTTGCTCAGCTTGCCATCGAGCACGCTGGTGCCCGGAGGCACGCTGTAGCCGTGGAAGGCGCGCAGCGACAGGCCGCCGAGCACCAGCAACAGGCCGAGGAACAGGGCGATATAGAGGATGCGCAGGGAACGGGTCATGGCAGCGGTCCTCAGAATTGGAAGTACAGGAAGGGCGAATAGCTCTGCGCCGAGAGCTTCAGCAGCGAGGCGCAGAACAGCAGCAGGATCAGGCCGCGCAGCAGGTAGCGGGTCCAGTCGATGCTGGCCGCGCTCGACGCCACCACCGCACCGCCGGCGCTGACGTGCAGCTCGCCGGGAGCGTCGGTGAGCAAGCCGGATTCACCAGCCGGCGTTTTGGTGGCCGCCGCTTTCGGCGCGCTGCCGTCCAGCGGGTGGCGATAGAAGTCGTACAGACCACATACCGCGAGGGTGGCGTAGGCGATGACCAGGGTGGCGATCTGCAGGGTGGTCAGGTCGGCGCGGCCGAGCTCGGAGAGCTGCCAATCACCGAAACTGAACATCGCCTGGTACATGCGCATCGCCACGTCCAGGTTCTCGGCGCGGAAGATCACCCAGCCGATCACCACCAGCAGGAAGGTCGCCGCCCACTTCAGCGGGTTGAAGCTGCGCGTCGCGGCGTTGACGCCGAGGGCACGTTCGATGGCCAGCCACATGCCGTGCCAGGCGCCCCAGATCACGTAGGTGATGTTGGCGCCGTGCCACAGACCGCCGAGCAGCATGGTCAGGAACAGGTTGCGGTAGGTGGCGAGCGTGCCGCCGCGATTGCCGCCGAGGCTGATGTACAGGTAGTCACGCAGCCAGGTCGACAGGCTGATGTGCCAGCGCCGCCAGAACTCGGTGATCGACTGGCTGATGTACGGCTGCTTGAAGTTCTCCATGAAGCGGAAGCCCATCATCAGGCCGAGGCCGATGGCCATGTCGCTGTAGCCGGAGAAGTCGAAGTACAGCTGCGCGGTGTAGGCCAGGGCGCCGAGCCAGGCGTCGCCGGTACTGGGGTTTTCCAGGGCGAAGCAGTGGTCGGCGACGATCGCCAGGGTGTCGGCGATGAAGACCTTCTTGATGAAGCCCTGCATGAAGCGCGTGCAGCCCTCGGAGAACTTGTCGAGGGTATGGGTGCGATGGTTGAACTGGTCGACCAGGTCCTTGAAGCGCAGCACCGGGCCGGCGATCAAGTGCGGGAAGATCGCCACGAAGGCGGCGAAATCGATCAGGTTGTGGGTCGCCGGGGTGTCGCCGCGGTACACGTCGATGATGTAGCTGATCGACTCGAAGATGTAGAACGAGATACCGATCGGCAACAGGATGTGGGTGATGATGAACGGCTCAAGGCCGAACGAGGCGATGATCGCGTTGAGGCTGTCGACGCCGAAGTTGGTGTACTTGAAGTAGCCGAGAATGGCCAAGTCGACGCTCACGCCGAGGATCAGCCAGCGCTTGGCCAGCGGCGTGCGCACTCCGGCAGCACCGACTCGCAAGCCAATCCAGTAGTTGAACAGCGTCACCCCGATGAACAGGGCGAGGTAGTCGATCCGCCACCAGGCGTAAAAGATGTAACTGGCAACCAGCAGGAGCAGGTTGCGGTAGCGGTTGCCGCTCAAGTAGTACAAGCCGAGGAAGATCGGCAGGAACATGAACAGGAACACGTTGGATGAGAAAACCATCCGCGTTTCTCCATCGAAGAATTGTCCGGGCCATACGGCCCACCTATTCCTCCCCGGTGCTGCAAACAAGGTGTTGCGCCCGCCCGCATCTGGTGTGCGAGTCGGGGGTGTTGCAGGTGGCCTCTGTAGCCCGGATGCAATCCGGGGAGGCCGATCGTTCATGCCCCGGATTGCATCCGGGCTACGCGGCTACGGCGCTTCGTCGTCAGTAGGATGGGTCGAGCGCAGCGATACCCATCACAGGCCGCGGTCGAAACTCCCCCCGGATTTCATCCGGGCTACGCCGCTACGGATTACGAGGCCTCAACCTTTCTTCGCCTCCGCTTTGGGATCGAACACCCGGGTCACGTCGCCACCGAGGCGGAAGGTTTTGAACGGTTGCATCGACTGCTTCCACTTCAGCGTCTCGGCGCTGCAGCGGTACAAGGTGCAATAGGGCTCCAGCCAGGAGAACTTGGAGTCTTTCTTCAAGTCGGTCATGTCCTGGTCTTCGCCGCTCTTGTCTGCGAACTCATCCGGGTCGTCGACCCCGGCCATGACCCGTTCGGCCAGGCGGCGTAGCGCATGGTCGTGGTCTTCACGCAGGTCCACGCCGTTGGCTTGGGCGAACGCGGCGATCATCGCCAGCGGCGGCAGGGCATAGTTGTGATAAGCCAGCGCGCGCTGCTCGCGTTTCATCTCGTTGGGCAGGTAACCGCCTGCGTCGACCTGGCCGGCCGCCACCTGGAACTGCTGCACCGACCAGTCGAACAGGTCGCGGCGATCAGTCACTACCGCGGTGGCCATCACCGACCAGGCGGCCCAGTAGGAGTGGTTGTTGATCTGCTTGAGCGGCAGGTTGCTCCAGTCCTTCACCGTCTGTTCGGCGAGCTTGGCGAACCACGACTCGATCAGCTGGCTCTGCTGTGCATAGGGTGCGAGCGGCTGCGATTCGCTGAACTTCAGACGCAGCCAGGCCGACGACAAACTGCCCAGTGCCCATTTGCGCATCGATTTGCCGGTGTGGTTGTAGTCGGTGGACAGCAGCGCATCGGCTTGCGCCCAGGCGCTCAGCCACTGGATGGTGCACTGCAAGTCCTGCTGCTGGCCGTCGCGCATGTAGCGCATCACCTGTTTGCTGATGCCGCGTTCGAGTGTGGTGATGTCCTCGGTCTTCTCGCGGAATGCCTTCTCGGACTCCCGATTGAGCGTGGCGCGGGCCGAGTCCGAGCCCTCGTATTTGCTGCGGAACACCAGCTTGGCGGTATACGGCGTCGGTGCCGCCGAGCATTTCTGCGGCTCGCCAGAGGCGACTTTCTCGATTGCCGCGTAATAGCCTTGCGGCGGCTTCAGACCGGCAGCCTGGACGGCGCCGGCGAGCAGCGATAGGCCGAGCAGGGCCGGCAGCAATAGCGGGGATATAGCAGGCCGTTTAAAAATTACCTGCGTTGCCGATACGGCGTTAAAAACGGCCTCAAAATGCTCATTTACAGCACGTAAACTGCGCTTTTTCGGCCGTTTTTGCCTTGTCTCGGCTGCCTCGCCTACATTTTTCAACGGTCTGCTAGTCATGGGTAACCTCACAGTCCGGCCACGTCATTGCCGGCGGTTTTGCGTTGACAGAGCTTGGCCTCGACTTCGAGCGGCTGACCGCCGGCTTCCGGACCTTCGATTTCCATGGCCAGCAGGTTCTGGCCGGCCCAGTCCTTGTCCTCGCGCAGGTTGAATACGAAGCGGCCGTTGGTGTCGGCGGTCGTCGGCTTCTCCAGTTTCAGCGACTCGTGACGGCCGTTGAGGTACCAGAGCTTGGCCTTGACGGTTTTCACCGAGGTGTCGGCGAAGTCCAGCTCGATGCGCCCGTTGCGGTTGGCGATTGTCTTGGCGCCGCTATTGATCAGTACCTCCTGGCTGCCCGGGCGCAGCTGGGTCTTATTGGCGAGCACCACCGGCTTGCTGTCGCAGCCATCGTCGAGCAGGGCGAACAACTGGCGGTAGATGGTTTCCTGATCGAGGTTGTAGAGCGGCGAGAACTCCCAGATGAGGATCTTCGGCGGGTTGTCGCGGAACTCCGGGCTGCTCAGGTACTCGATCATCGAGCCTTCCAGGCCGCCGCCGGGGAAGGCCACGTTGAGTACATCGGCGCCGATGCTTTCCTGCAGGAAGCCGGCGAAGTTGTAGTTCTGGCCACTGTGGCTGGTGCCGACCAGGACGATCTCGGGATTGCCGCCGTCGCCGAACATGTCGTCGCTGCCGCTGGAATCCTTCGGTTCGGTGGCGAACTGGTTGATGTATTCGGTGGCGTAGCTGGTGCCGCAGAGCTGCCCGGCGACGTTGTGCAGGGTGCCGCGTTTGCCCATCCGGCCGATCACCTTGCTGACGAATTCGCGGCGCGGAATGTCCTTGAACGCGGGCATCTGATGCACGGTTTCGGCCACGATCTGCGCGGTGCGCTGCGCGCCGTAGGGCGTCCAGTGCTGGTCGCCGCGGAAGTAGAAGGCCTGCTCGGCGTGCTCGTCGGTCAGTGGCGAGAGGTCCGGGACGTTGTAGCCCATCTTCTCGAAGCGCCCGAGCATGGCCTGGTAGTTGCCGCGTGCGCGCTGGTAATCGAAGCGCGCCTTCTCCGCCGGGTTGAGTTTGTCGCGGTTCACCAGGCCGCGGGTCGGCTGGTAGACCAGTACCAGCTCGATGCCGCGCCGTGCGAAGGCGTCGTGCAGCTGCTGCATGCGCTGGTAGCCGATGGCGCTGGTGTCGAACTCGGTGCGCAGGTCTTCCTGGCTGCGGAACAGCCAGTCGCCCTGGGCCTGTACCAGGGTGATGAAGTTCTTCTGGTAGTCGGTGGTGTAGCGGCTGGCGTCATGCACCGCCGGGCATAGCTGGCAGCATGGCGCGGCCTGAAAGTTCGGCGCGGCGGGCAGATCTTCGGCGCGCACTTGGCCTGCGGCGGCCAGGGCCAGGGCGATGGGCGACAGAGCGATCCAGCTGCGCAGTTTCAGGTGTTTTTTCATCATGGGGTCCTCAGTTCTGGAGCTCTGCCTGGCTTTCCACCGGGTCGATCAGCACGGCTTTGTTCTGGCGCACCAGCAGGTCGAGAATCTCTTCCTGGCGCTCGCCGAGAATGCCGCTGAAGGTGATGCCTGAGGCCTTGCTCGGCATCAGCATGTCCACCTGGTACAGCTCCACCGACAGCGGTGAGTCGATGGCCAGTGGGCTGGTGCCGTTGCCGGCGAGCTGGCCGCCGACCACGATCATCGACACCTTGGTGTCGAAGGGGTCGAGGTCGATGTTGCGGTCGGTGTCGGAAAGGTCTTTGGTGTGCCCGTAAACGCCGACCAGCTTGTTGTGGGCGGCGAGGTTCTCGTACAGGCGGATGTTCACGCTGTTGCGCAGGCGAATGCCGTGACGCGCGTTGTCGACCACGCGGTTGCCCCACAGCAGGTTGTTGGAGCTTTCGTAAATGGTGATGCCGTCGGACTGGTTGCCATGCACGTCGTTATAGGCGACCAGGTTGTTCACGCTGTTACGGTCGATGACGATGCCGGAGAGCTTGTTGTCGTAGCTCTTGTTGTTGAAGATCCAGCTGTCGTTGACCTCGCGGGAGACGATGATGCCGTGCTTCTTCTTGGTCCCGTAGACGGTGTTCTCGGCGATGATCAGACGATGCGAGCGATCGTGCGGGTCGATGCCGTAGATGATGTTGTCGCGGTAGGTGTTGCCCTTGACCACGATGTCTTGCGCTTCATAGCAGTAGAAGCCGTACCACATGTCGATGAAGTCCGAGCCGAGCAGCCAGCCGGTGGGTTCTTTGCGGCCCATCTGCTTGCTCATGTTCGGCGTGTACTGCGAGATGCTCAGGCCATAGGACTTGCTCTCGTCGTAGCCCAAGCTGGTCACCGTGCTGTTGACGATGTAGGTCTCGGTGCCGCCCCAGGACAGCAGGAACGGGCGGAATTCTTTGGGGTCGCGGAGGGTCGCCGGGCCGTTGTCGGCCTCGCGCCAGGCGCTGAGTTTGCTGTCGGTGATGAACAACTTGCCGTCGTTGATCAGAAACGCGCCGCGTTCCTGGGACAGGCGCAGTTCGCGGGTCTGGGCATCGACGTGCAGGGTCGCATCGTGGCCGACGACGATCGGCAGGCGCGCCAGATAGACGCCTTCCGCGGTTTCGCTGAAGTACTGCTTGGGCAGTTTTTTCGCCAGCTCGCTGAGATTGACGTAACCACCTTCGACGAAGATCGCCTGCGGCATACTCTGCTGGCGCTTGACCCATTCGGCCAGGCGGTTGTTGCCGCCGACGAACTCCTTGAGAGCGTCCTGCTGGAGCATGCGCCGTACCGTCACAGTGCCGCGCTTGCTACGGTCGAGCTTGGCGTTCACCGCTTCGGCGGTGTAGCCGGACAGGTCCGGCAACTTCGGCTTCGCCAGGTACAGCGGTTTGATCGGAGCGCTGTTGACGGTATAAGTCTTGGCCTGGCGCAGCTCCTTGGTCGCCCCGGCGACCGGCGCCACGCTCGGCTGGTTGGCCAGAGCGGTGGTGCTGCCGGTTAGCAATAGAAGAGCCGCGGCGAGCAGCGACGCACCACGACCGCTCGGCTGAGGTAGCCCGGATGTAATCCGGGAAACGGAGTTGCCGGCCTCTCGGATTGCATCCGGGCTACGGGTGGTGGCCTGAGCACTGGCGCTTTCGCGAAGGCTGGCCTTCTCCCTAATGCGGGCCCTCTCCCCAGCCCTCTCCCATAAATGGGAGAGGGGGCCGATCGGAGTTGCCGGTGAGATAGATGAATGCGCGCCAGCTGGATCAGGCGCGGTGCAGCTTGTCTCCCCTCTCACGCACGCGGGAGAGGGGCCGGGGGAGAGGGGCCGGGGTAGCCCGGATGCAATCCGGGAAACGGAGTTACCGGCCTCCCGGATTGCATCCGGGCTACGGGATGGGCTTGGGGAGCAGGGCTGGCGGTGTGCGCAGCTCTGTTCGCCGTAGGATGGGTCGAGCGCAGCGATACCCATCGCGGTCTTGGCTCTATCACTGGGCTGTTTCATCTCGCCGGTCCTCCGCATCAGAAGCGCCAGATCACGTCGACGAAGGCACGATGCATCGTCGAGTCAGCCTGGCTGCCATAGGCGTCGCCGGGCTTGAACACGCCGCCGCGGAAACGCACCAGCGCCGACGGCTCGTCGATCGCCTGGCTCATGGCCGCCGGCAGCAGGCCTTCTTTGAAGTATTTGGTGACGATCAGGTCGACTTCCTGACCCACGTCTTTGTCGTTGTTGGGCATCGCCGCGGTGATGCCGCTGTCGCCGATCGGCTGGTCGCCATCGACCCGCCAGAAGCGGTGGTAAACCAGGCTGGCGTCGTACTCGTCGCGCAGCTGCCAGGAGCCGAACAGCGTGGCGCTCTGCAGATTGCTCAGCTCGCCGCGGAATGCCTCGCCGAAACGGTGCACGCGCGATCGGGTGCCGGTGTAGGTCGAGCGGTTGCTCTCCAGGCCGGTCTGCTGGAAGTTCTCGTCGCCGTCATCGCCACCGCCGCCACTGCCGCGCGCATAGGCCACACCGGCCTGCCAGCTCGGGTCGAAGCGCCAGCGCAGACCAAGGTCGGTACCCCAGGCGTTGACGTCGCCGCTTTGCTTGCCGGTGGCGATCCGCTCGTCGCCGATGGTGGTGCTGGTCAGGCGCTCGCGGTCGCCGGTCAGCCAGGTCGCGCTGGCCCAGTAGTTGAGTTGCTGGGTGTTGCGCGAGTTGTAGGCGTCGCTATTGGCTTGTAGGCCGAGCCAGGTGAGATCGCCGGTGCTGGTCTTGTCGAGCGGGTCGACGACTTCACCGGGCTGGTCGAGGTTGCCGTCGTCGCGGCTGTGGTGCAGGTTGAGGCCGGCCCAGTGGCCCGGCGTCCATTGCGTGGCGATATCGCCGAACAGGTGCAGGCGATCCTCGTCTTCCGGGGCCAGGTCGTCGATGTCGGTGCGGTACTCGCTGAAGCGTTGCGCCGCGCCAAGATGGGCGCGCAGCAAGGTGGTGTCGAAGCTCCAGTTGAGTGCCTCGATGTTGCTGTCGCGCCACATGCCGTCGTCGCTGCGCAGGCGCTGGCGGCCGAAACGCAGTTCTTCGCCGGGGTAGGCGGTAAGGCCGGAATAGCCGACCCAGAACTCGCGCAGCGCCAGGTAGCTCTTGTCCGGCTGGCGGCCGTTGTCGCTGCTGTCGTCGGCGCTGAGATCGTCGGATTGCAGGGTGTCGGTTTCGATGATGTCGGTGGCGGTGACCGCCTGGCCCATGGCGAAGGCACTCCAGTCGCCACGCTTGAGGTAGCCCCACGGACGCACGTCGAGGCCCAGGCCGTTGACGTCGCCGCCGTCGCGGGTGCCGAGGTCGCGGTCGTCTTCGGACTGCGCGGTGATCTTCACATCCAGGCCCCAGCTGTCGTCGGTCATCTGCACGGCCCAGGCCGAGCTGGCGAGCAGCGGCAAGGTCAGCGTGCTGCCGAGCAGGGTTTTGCCGAGCACGCTCTTGCCTAGCAAATGCTTACCGAGCGGGGAGGGGCGTTTCATAGGCATGTCCATCAGTTTCATCAGATCGTCCTTCAAGGTTTCAAAGCGGCTGAGCTGGGCGCTGGAGTCGCGTCTTCAGCGCTGTCGTCGGCATCGATAACCGCGGCTACCGCGGCGGTTTGCGCAGTGCTCGGCTGGGTGCCTCGGAACTGCCGTTCAGCCTGCAACAGGCTGTCGGCTCGACTGCGCTGGGCGGCCGGCAATTGCGCGGTGAGCTGCGCGGCGAGGGTCGTGGCCTCGGGTTTGCCGCTCAGCAGCGCGAGCTGGCTGAATACGTAGGCGTTGACCGGGTCGGGCTGGATGCCGCGGCCCTGGCTGTACAGCTGGGCCAGGGCCAGGTCGGCATTCGGCTGACCACCGCGGGCGGAGGTCAGCAGGCGCTGCAGGGCTTTGTCCGGATAGACCTGGCCGAGGAAGCCGCGGCGGTAGATCTGGCCGAGGTAGTAGTCGGCGGCGCTCTCGCCGGCGGCTGCGGCCTTGAGCAGGTATTTCTCGGCTTGGAACGGGTCCTGCGGGACCAGCTTGCCTTCGTAATACAGCTTGCCGAGCAACAGGTCGGCGCGCGGCTGGGCGGCGGTGCGGCCTTTGTCCAGATAACCCATCAACTGCTCGGTGTCGCCCAGCTCCGGGTTGTCGTAGAGCAGGCGGGCGAGGCTCACCCAGGCGGCCGGATAATTCGGGGCGATGTCTTCGAGCAGGCCCTGGGCGGTTTTCGCATCGGGCGTACCAATAGCTGGGTCGGCCAATACCGCGGCCACTGAATCGAGTCGCTGCGGTGCAATCGCGCCAGCCTTCCAGCCGCTATGCAGACGCTCGATCAAGGCTTTCTGCGGCTCGGTCTGGCCACGTTTCTGGAACACCGTGGCCAGCTCGACATAGCAGAAATCGTTGGTCGCCAACTCGGCCTGACAGATCGTGGCGATTTCGTTGAGATGCTGGTCGTAGGTGCCCTGGCTGCGATACAGCAGCACTTGCGCCAACTCCGCCTGCGGCTGGCCGGCGGCGCGCCACTGGCTGATCTGTTGCTGCGCGTTCACCTGCGGAAAGCTCTGCGGGTATTGCAGATAGAGCAGGGCCAGCGGTAGCAGGGTGTTCAGCTCACCGGCGGCTCCGGCGCGCTTGAGCAGCGTTTCGGCTTCCTGATGCTCGGCGGCGCTGGCGCCCGGTTTGCTGGCCAGCAGGCGGCCGAGGCGCGCGGCGGCGCGTGGCGACTGCTCGGCAGCCTGGCGATAGGTGGCTTCGGCTTTGTTCAACTGCGCCGGATCGCCGCTTTCCACATAGATATCGGCCATGCCGACCTGCGCCTCGGTGTAGCCGAGGTCGGCGAGTTGCTGATAGTTCTGCTCGGCGGTCGCGGTATCGCCACGGGCCATGGCCTGTTGGGCCAGGCGTTGGTCAGGCAGACCGGCGCAACCGGTCAGGCCGATGGCTACGGCGACGCTGAGTAGCAGTAGGCAATGCGGTTGCGCAGTCATGCTTAGAGCCCCGCTGCCACGGCTTTGTCGATCAGCCAGTTGAGGGACGGGCCACGGCTGGCGCTGACTTCCACCGGGCGGCCGGCGAGGGCGTTGTCCAGCGGCTGGTCGGGCTTGATCTGCACGCGCACGTCGGTCGACAGGGCGGCGTTGTCGTTCAGGCTGCTGCTGACGATCTTGCCGTCGCGGCTCTGGCCATCACCGGCGACCACGAAGCTGACCCGGGTGCCGGGCTGGATGTCGTTGAATTTGGCGTAGGGGAAGCGCGCTTCGATGGTTGCCTGGCTGCCGCGCGTGGCGAGCTGGAAGATCACGTCGCCCTTGCTGGCGTACTGGCCGTCGGCAACCACCTGGCGTATCAGCGTGCAGTCGCACGGGCTGGTCAGGGTGCCCTTCATTTGTTTGTCGAACAGCTCTTCGAGCTTGGCGGGCTGCAGGTCGCTGTCTTGCAGATGACCCTTGAGCATTTCCAGCATCGAGGCGCTGAAGGTGGCGATCGGCGCGCCCTTGCTGACTACGCCGTCTGCGCCGATCAGGCTTTGCACGGTGCCTTCGCGCGGCATGCTGACCTGCATCCCGGGCATGCTGACCAGCGCCGACTGGGCGTGGCTGACGAAGTACACGTCGTACAAAGATTTGCTAATGAAGGCGAAAGCGCCGGCGCCGATCAACAGCACCCCGAAGCTCACGGTCACGGCGCGCAGGCGCGACATCACGCCCATGCCGCCACCGGCCTTGTCCTTGCGCGGTTTGGTGAAGTTGTCGCGCTGCAGGGTGCTGAGCAATTCGCCGACGCTGACCAGCTCACCGGACAGGTGCGCGGTGATCAACTGGCGCAGGGTGGCGATTTCCCGCCCCTGCAGATTGTGGAATTGGCAGCCGATCCGGCCGTTCTGCTGGTCGACCGAGCGGACCTGGAATTCGATTTCCAGGCCCAGGCTGAGGTTGTCGATGGAGAACATCAGCTTGCCGCGATGGTAGTCGCCGACCTGCACGGGAATCTTCGGCGCGGCGTAGCCGAAGCCACCGGCAGAGATATCCAGCAGGGTCTGTTCGACCACTTCACGGTTGCGTCCGGCAAAGCGGATCTTGGCCGGGATTTTTACCCGGGCGTGTTGGCGCTGGGTTTCCGATTCATGCACGACATTGACGTTCAGAGCTGTATTCATGGCGGTTTTCCTACTCAATTCCATTCGGGTTGGCTCAGACCACGAGCAGCAGCGTGGCGATAAACACGCTGGCAGCCGAGAAGGTCATGGAGCGTGACGACCAGGTGTTGAACCAGCGTTGGAAGCTGGCGAGGTCGCGGGTGAGCTTGGTCGGCTGGCGCGTCCAGGACTGCTGGTCGAGGCGGAAGAACACGTAGATCTTCACCAAGGCGCCGACGATCTGGTTGTAATAGAGGATGACCGGGTAGGCCGGTCCGATGCGGTGGCCGGTGACCGACAGCAGCAGGGTCAGGACCAACCGGGTGATGCCGATCCACAGCAGGTAGATCAGCAAATACGCAATGCTGTATTTGATGCTGGCGATGATCGCCACGGTCAGGCCGAGCAGGCAGGTCCACATCGACACGCGCTGGTCGAACAACACCACGCTGGTGAACGCGCCGAGGCGTTTCGGGCCGAGTTTCATGGCCCGCGAGTTCTGCCGCAGGTTGTTGCCGTACCAGCGGAACATCAGCTTGCGGCTGGCCTTGATGAAGCTTTTCTCCGGCGGATGCTCGACCGTGTTGATCGCGGCGTCCGGCACGTAGAAGGTGTCGTAGCCCAGGCGCATCAGGCTGAACCAGCTGGACTTGTCGTCGCCGGTGAGGAAGCGGAAACGCCCCAGACGCCAGTGTTCGAGGTGATCGCTTTCGACATCGGCGATGAACTCGGGGTTGGTTACCACGCTGGCGCGGAATACCGACATGCGCCCGGTCATGGTCAGCACCCGCTTGGAGAGGGCCATCGAGCACATGTTCAGGTGCCGCTGGGCGAAGCGCAGCTTGTGCCATTCGCTCATGACGTAGCTGCCGCGCACCTCGCAGAACTCGTTGGTGGTCAGCCCGCCGACATTCGGGAACAGCTTGAACCACGGCACGGTGCGCTTGACGGTATGCCGCTCGAGCACGCTGTCGCCGTCGATAACCGCGACCACAGCGTTTTCATCCGGCATGTGCCGGGAGATGGCGCGGAAACCGTTGGCCAGACCATCGCGCTTGCCGGTGCCGGCGATGCGCACGAAGTCCAGCTTGACCCGTTCTGGCGGTTGGTACTTGGCCCACAGGGACTTCACCAGCAGCTCATCGGAGCGCTCGACGATCGAGCACACCACGGTGGTCGGGAAGCCGCAGTCGATGGCTTCCTCGATCACCGAGCGATAGACCATGGCGGTGGTCAGTGCGTCGATGCGAAAGCTGGTGACCATCAGGAATACGTGAGAAGGGTCGGCATCCCTGCCGAGTTTTCGTACCTTGCGGCGGTAGTGCGGGTAGACGATGTAGAGGAACAACACGCCGCGCAGGAAATGGGCGGCGCCCATGGAATAGCGCCAGATGCCGACCGCGCCGATTAGCAAGATGAAGTCTTTCGAATCCGGGTCGAAGAGCGTGCGAGGCAATGCCAGGGCGAGCACCATCAGCACGCTGAGGTAGAACAGCCATCCGGCAGTTTCGGCAAACGCCTGCTTGAGCCTATCCATTCGTCTCCAATCCATCAGCAAATGCGGACAAACCTGTGGCGGTGGGGCGCGATAAGCGCCCACATGGCTACGGCTGTGCGCAGGTATAAGGCAGGTAATCCAAGGTTCCGCCGGCGTGATCCGAGCGTTGCGGTGCGCCACGGGCGTCGGCGGAACTAACGGCCTGTCGATGCTGCCTGGCGGTGCCAGGCGACGGACCGGGGTCTTTCTAGTCGGTCATCGGCTGCTACCAGCAGATGCCTTCACTTCCGCTACGAGTGGTGTGGGCCATGAAACCGACCAGATCGACGATCTGTTTGCCGGCCGGCACCTGATCGGCGAGGGCGCGGAAGCGTTCGTCGCCATTGCCTAGCACGATGATGTCGGAGCGCTCGATCACGCCGTCCAGATCGCTGTCGAGTAAGGACGACACATGTGGAATCTTCGATTCGATGTAGTCCTTGTTGGCGCCGTGGACCCGGGCGTATTCGACGTTGCGATCGTAGATGCGCAGGTCGAAGCCCTTGCCGATGAGCATCTCGGCCAGCTCTACCAGCGGGCTTTCGCGCAGGTCGTCGGTGCCGGCCTTGAAGCTCAGGCCGAGCAGGGCGACGCGGCGCTTGTCGTGGCTGGAAATCAGCTCGAAAGCGTTCTGCACCTGGGCGACGTTGCTACGCATCAGCGAGCCGATCAGCGGCGCTTCGACGTCCAGCTGGCTGGCCCGGTAGTTGAGGGCGCGCACGTCCTTGGGCAGGCACGAGCCGCCGAAGGCGAAGCCGGGGCGCATGTAGTACTTGGAGAGATTGAGCTTGTGGTCCTGGCAGACCACGTCCATCACTTCGCGACCATCGACACCGACCGCCTTGGCGATGTTGCCGATCTCGTTGGCGAAGGTCACCTTGGTGGCGTGCCAGACGTTGCAGGTGTACTTGATCATCTCGGCGACTTCGATGTCCTTGCGGATGATCGGTGCGTCGAGTTCTGCGTAGAGGGATTCCAGGGCGTCGCCCGAACGGCTATCCAGCTCGCCGATGACGGTCATCGGCGGGAAGTCGTAGTCCTGGATCGCGGTGCTTTCACGGAGGAATTCCGGGTTGACCGCGACGCCGAAATCGACCCCGGCTTTCTTGCCCGAGCAGTCTTCGAGAATCGGGATTACCACGTTCTTCACGGTGCCCGGCAACACGGTGCTGCGCACCACGACGGTGTGGCGTTCGGTCTTGCTGCGCAGAACCAGACCGATCTGGCGGCATACCGATTCGATGTAATCGAGTTCCAGATCGCCGTTCTTCTTGCTCGGCGTGCCGACGCAGAGCATCGACAGTTCGCTATCGCGGATCGCCTCGGCGACATCGGTGGTGCCGCGCAGTTTTCCGTTGGCGATACCCTGTTGCAGAAGTTCTTCCAGACCCGGTTCAACGATTGGCGATTTGCCACTGTTGATCAGGTCGATCTTGGCCGCGGATATATCCACGCCGACCACATCATGACCACGTGCAGAGAGGCAACCGGCACATACTGCACCGACATAGCCAAGACCAAAAATGCTAATACGCATTGTATTCACCTGTTCGTTTATCACGCCGCTAAATATGCCGGATTTATACTTTCCGGCGCCTTGGTGGCACTCGGCTCCATATTAATTGGCCGAGCGCAGGCATAATAATTTTGGAGTGCCATGAATTGTGGCGCTCAAATTGGGCATGTTATTAGGAGAGTTGCCCCGAAAAGCGGCAGAGCGGCCCGGTACTGGGCGTAATGCCGCGTATATCCTGCTTGTGGTGCTGCTTTGGTGCATTGATACCGAACTTCTACAGATATCCAGAAGACTATCTGCCTTATCAAAGTGCTATTACCTGGAGCAGATTCAGTAACCAATCCTGGGGACTTCTAAGGTTGGCTTCAGAAGTTTGGCAATGACACTTTGTTTGCCGCTGTTGAAACTTGTTACGGGGCTATGAGCGGGTTTTTTAAACGATAGTTCCTAACCGTTCGTCAGACTTGCTAGGCGCTACCGGTAAAAATTTAATGGAATAAGTAATTTCATATTAATGGCCATTGCGCTGGAGGCCGTATGACAACAGGCTTAGTTTGCGCGTGGTGACTATTTGCCAGTATTGGCGGCGCGAAAAAGTTTTCCGATAAATAATTGGCAAATTTGCCAGAGTGCGAGGCGGGTTTGAGAGGCGCACAGATGAATCGGGGACAACCGGTGTGTGATTGCACCGGCTTATTGCCGATTTCAGGCTGGCGCTTCACCGGTTTTTTGGCGTGAAGCGCAGGTTTAAGCAGGCAACCTGGCCCGTTATCGGCTGCCTGGTTTAGGTGCGTTAACGACGCAGGGCCGGCAGATAGTTCAGCAAACTGTTGGGCAGACGTGCGCGCAGGCCTTGAGTGAGGGCATCCCGACGTTTCTGGTAGACCAGTCCGAGGCCAATCAAGGCCAAACCGATGAGGGTCAGCACAATCGGAAACAGCAGCGAATCACGGAACACCGTGTAAGAAAGATGGCCCAGGTAGCCGGCCACGCCGAGTGCGCCGAAGACCATGAACAGCGGCCGGCGTAGCAACACCGCAATCGCCATTAGGCCGAGATTGATCAGGCAATACAGTGCTTTGCCCAGCTCGCTGCCGCTGTCCATCAGGCTCAATCCGCCCCAGAACGCCAGCAGGCCGGCGAAGTAGCCCCAGAAGGCGAAATCCTGGCGGCTGCGGCCATCCACCAGCAGGCTGACCAGCAGCAGGGCTAGGCCGAACCACAGGGAGATCCAGCGCCGCTGATCCCAATCGAAGATACCGCCATACACCAGCTCGGTGAGGTCCATGGACATGAACCACAGCGCTATAGCGATCGGCATGACGATGAACGGGAAGGGCAGCAACCGCAGCATCAGCAGGCCGACCAGTACGGTGGCGACCTCCATCGCCAGCCAGCCGCCGCGCACGTAGACGTAGTAGTCGTGGAAATCCTGCTGGCCATCGTCCAGCGGCCATAAGCCGGTCAGTCGCTCGACGGCGAATACCGCCAGCGGCGTCAGGCTGACCGCCACGGCGCCGAGCAAGCCGCCGGGAATCCTCTGGCCGCGTTTCCACAGACTTACCCCGGTGACGGTAAACAGCAGCATGTAGATGAGCGCGATCGCCAGCAGGGCGAGTTCGCCGATATCCATCCAGGCTTCGGTGAGCAACCAGCCCATGGCGCCCATGATCAGCAGCGCGCCGAAATAGTAGGCGATATGCGCGAGCTGGAAGCTGGCGCGGGTCTCTGGTTGCTGGCTGAAGAACTCCAACAGGGTGCGGTCTTGGCCGGGTTGCAGCACGCCGGCGCTGACGGCGCGGGCGAAGTCTTGGGCGTCGAGTTTCAGGGTCATACGGGCCTCCATTGCCCAGGGTGATAGGAGATTCTGGCGCTAACGGTTATTCCTAGAATGGATGGATTTGTAGGAAGGGTCGAGGAGCGCAGCGACGATACCCATCAATGTATGCCGATGGGTATCGCGGTGCTCAGCAGCGTAGGGCGGACCGGAGCGCCGGCGGCTCAGGAGCGCAGCGAACAGTCCGCCGAATTGTCAGGGCCGACATCGCGGCGTACTGCTGCGCGAGTACGCCCTACAGCTTGAGCCTGGCGATACCCCGATGATCGCCAGCCCAACAAAAAAGGCGAAGCCCAGTGGCTTCGCCTTTTCTCTTTCTCACTTGCCGATCAGCGCTTGTGCGGCACGGCCTGGAGCAGTTCGACTGACGGGTACTCGCAGTTGATCTTGCGCCCGAGCAGCGCTTCGATCGGCGGCAGGGCGAAGGCATCGTCCTCGCCGGCGAAGCTGATCGAGGTGCCGCTGGCGCCCGCGCGACCGGTACGGCCGATGCGGTGCACATAGTCGTCCGGCACTTCCGGCAGGGTGAAGTTGATCACGTGGCTGATGCCGTCGATGTGGATGCCGCGACCGGCAACATCGGTGGCCACCAACACGCGAATCTTGCCTTCCCGGAAGCCTTCGAGGGTCTTGATTCGTTTGTGCTGCGGCACATCGCCAGACATCTGCGCGGCGCTCACGCCGTCGCGCACCAGGCGCTCTTCGATGCGCCGCACTTCATCCTTGCGGTTGGCGAAGACCATTACCCGGGTCCAGTCGTTCTGGGTGATCAGGTTGTACAGCAGCTTGTACTTGTCGCTGCCGGCGACCGCATAGACATGCTGTTCGACGGTATCGCTGGCGACGTTTTCCGGCTCGATTTCGACAATGGCCGGGTCGGTGGTCCATTGCTTGGCGAGGTTCATCACGTCTTCGGTGAAGGTCGCGGAGAACAGCAGCGTCTGGCGCTCGCTCTTCGGCGGGGTCTGGCGAATGATCTGCCGAACCTGCGGGATGAAGCCCATGTCGAGCATGCGGTCGGCTTCGTCGAGGACCATCACTTCGACCATGTCCAAGTGCACTTCGCCGCGCTGATTGAAGTCGAGCAGACGGCCAGGCGTGGCCACGAGGATGTCGCAGAAGCGCGTTTCGAGCTGGCGCAGCTGTTTATCGAAATCCATACCGCCGACGAAGCTCATCACGTTGAGGCCGGTGTACTTGGTCAGCGTTTCGGCGTCTTTGGCGATCTGCACCACCAGTTCGCGGGTTGGCGCGATGATCAGTGCACGCGGCTCGCCCATGTAGCGCTCTTTCGGCGGCGGGGTTTGCAGCAGCTGGGTGATGATCGAAATGAGGAACGCGGCCGTCTTGCCGGTGCCGGTCTGGGCGCGACCAATGGCGTCCTGGCCCTTGAGGGTGAAGCCGAGGACCCCGGCCTGGATCGGCGTGCAGTAGGGGAAACCCAGGTCGTGCAGGGCATGCATCAACTCGGGAGCGAGGCGGAAATCGTGGAAACGCGTTTTGCCTTCCTGCGGTTCGATCGCGAAGTCTTCCAGCTTCCAGGTGCTGACCGGCGGTTTGGCCAGGCGCTCGCGACGCGGTTTGGCGGCTGGGGCGGATTCGCTAGGCTCCGTCTGCTCGAGCTCGCTGGTCGCTTCGCGTGGCTTGGCCACGCGGGCCGGCTTGTCGGCTCGCGGCTTGCGGGAGCGGGTTTCGCTGCTGTCGACGCTAGCAGATGCGGAAGAGCCGGAAACCGGGGCGGACGCCGGCTGTTCGCCTTCGCCCTTGCCAAACATTTTCTTGAGTGCTTTGAGCACGGCGATCTCTTCAATTGGTTAAGGAATGAACGGCCGCCAGTGTAAAGCAAGATGCCAGTGCGGCGAAGCGCCGCGCACCGGGCATCTTGCCTAGGGCGAGATTCAGGCCTCTGGCAGGGCGGCGAGCAGCAGGCGCTGCACATTGCCGCCCATGATCGCGGCGATCTGCTCGGGACTGAAGCCGGCCTGCTGCAGGCCTTCGGTGAGTTGCGCCAGGCCCGTGGCGTCGAATGGCGCATGGATGGTGCCGTTGAAGTCCGAGCCGAGGCCGACATGCTCGACGCCGATCTTGTCGGCGGTGTAACGGATCGCCTTGACGATGGCGGCGACCGAGGTGGCGCACACCGCGGTATCCCAATAGCCGATGCCGATCACTCCGCCGGTGGCGGCGATGCGCCGCAAGTGCTCGTCGCTGAGGTTGCGCGGCCCGGGGCACGTGCCCTCGACACCGGTGTGCGAGACCAGCACCGGGCGAGTGGCGATGGCCAGCACGTCATCGATCAATGGCCGCGATGCGTGGGCGAGGTCGATCAGCATGCGTTTCTTTTCCAGGCGGGCGACCACTCGCCGGCCGAATGGAGTCAGACCACCTTTATCCACGCCATGGGCGGAGCCGCCAACCTCGTTGTCGAAGAAGTGGGTCAGGCCGGTGATGCGAAAGCCGGCGTTGTACAGCCGGTCGACGTTCTCCAGGCGGCCTTCCAGCGGGTGCAGGCCTTCGGTGGCGAGAATCCCGGCCAGGCGCTGTGGGTCGCGTTGCCAGGCGGTGATGAACTCGCGCAGCTCCTGGCGGTTGTTGACCAGTACCAGGCGGCCATCACTGGCGGCTGCAGCCTTGTGCAGTTTTTGGCTCTGATACAGCGCCCGTTCGAGCAGGCTGTCCCAGGTCGCTGGCGGCCAGCGCTGGGCCATGATCAGCAGGGTGATGTTGTCGCTGTCGCTGGCGTTGCGATCGTAGTTGAGATCACGCGGGGTCTTGGTGACGGTGGAAAACACCTGCAGGGCGACCCCTCCGTCCAGCATCCGCGGGATATCGGAGTGTCCATAGTTCAAGTGCTTGAGCACATCGCGCTCCCACAACAGCGCATCGTCGTGCAGGTCCGCGATAAACAGGGTCTTGTGCAGCTGTTCGGCCGCCGGACTGGCGGGATAGGGCGCCGGCGACTCGACGGTATTCATCCGCCGGTCAAGCACGCTGGGCAGGCTGAAGAACACGCCCAGACCGATGACGACCAATAGCAGCAGGGCGATAGGCAGTTTGCGCATGATTGCGTCCGTGTTGTTGTTATTAGACTCGGGACTCTAGCGCAGCGGGCGGCCTGGCGGAAACGGCCAGCAACGAACGCCTGATTCGCCACGCTGGGTATCGTCGCTGCGCTCCTCGCCAGATCCTATGGGCTTGTTGTATTTGCCTGGAATAAAACCTGAGATTGGCAGCGAGCGAGCCGCGTCGAGACAAGGAGCCTGGCGCGCAGAAACCGCAATGAACTGCTGTTCATGAGGATTTTGAGCACCACGCGACGCAGTATCGGCGTGGCGCAGCCGCTGCCAGCTCAGGTTTCAGCCGGAGAGACAGTTGCGACCTTGCTGCTTGGCTTGATAGAGCGCGCAGTCGGCGCGGGCGATGAGGCTTTGCAGACTGTCTTTGGGACGCATCTGCGCCAGGCCAATCGATACCGTGACGCCCGGTAAAATGCCGACCGGCGAGTAGAAGTTGGGGATTAGCTCGAGGCTCTGGCGCAGGCGCTCGCCGATGCTGCGGGCTTCGTCGGCGGCCAGCTCCGGCAGCACGATGAGGAATTCCTCACCGCCGTAGCGGACCATGCTGTCCTTGGGCCGTAGCTGATTGCGCAAGGTGTGCGCGACCAGGCACAGGGCATAGTCGCCGGCCAGGTGGCCATGCTGGTCGTTGTACGGCTTGAAGTGATCGACATCGATCATCAGCATGCACATCGGCTGCTCGTTGAACGCGCAGCGGGTGTTTTCCCGTTCGAAGACATGTTCGAGCCAGCGCCGGTTGAAGCACCCGGTCAGGGTGTCGATATTGGCGTTCTGCTCACTGTCGAGAATGATCTGGTTGCCCTGGCGCACCCGATTGCAGAGCAGTTCGAGCAGGTTTTGCATGATTTGCGGCGATTGGCTGAACAGCTTGAGCAGCGATTCGCGATGCAGGCGCAGCACTGTGGAAGCTTCGGTGGCGACCACGTAGGCGGACGGATGATCGTTGTCGATGAAGCTGATTTCCCCGGCGCAGTCGCCACGCTTCAGCGTGCTGATCGGCTGGTTATCCAGTGAGCCGAGATAGACCTTGAGCTCGCCTTCGAGGAGCAGATAAAGATGCTGATTGCGATTGAACGGGGTGAGGAGCACTTCCCCGCTGTCCAGCGTGCAGGCGTGGAACTCCTTGAGCAGCTGGGTAAGGATGCTGGAGGCAACTTTATTGAACAGCCGCACATGGCTGAGCTGTTGAAGATTTTCCTGCCAGATAGTGGGCTTCATGGCAGGAAACAGTTCAATGACTGGTGTCGGTTAGCCGCGGGCATCGCAAACGCTCCCTGTCGTTAATACGCGTACCTGCCGTGACGTTATTCCGCCACTAGTTAGCCGGCAATCCTTTGCTGTAAGCCAACCGACCGGCGGTCTCGCCGGTGGCGCCGCGGAAACCAGGTCGGCCGCGGCTTACCACAGGCCTTGCGTGTCGCGCGGCGCTCAATCGATTGCGATGATTTCCGCTCTCACCGAGAAGCCGGCAAGCGTCTGCTTGACGCTCGCGTGCAGGGCATCAGTCAACTGCGGCACGTATATGCGAGCGAGCTGCCCGTAGCAATCATCGGCGACCACTTCGACGCGAATACCTGCGGCAAGTGGCTGCAAGCGCGCTTCGAATGTGCGACGAATGGCATCGAAGCGCAGCGCCGGTTTGAACGTCTTGCCGACTGCGGTGAGCGGAAGACTCTCGACGATCCACACATCCTTGGGCACCGCGGGTGGTTCGGCGACATGCGCCGCGGCATGCGCGATCAGTTCCGCCTCGCTGACCTGTGCGCCCGGCTTGAGCTGCACATACGCCACCGGTAGCTCGCCGGCTTTCTCGTCGGGTTTGCCGACCGCCGCGGCCATGGCCACCGCCGGATGCTTGTGCAGCGCCTCTTCGATCATCTGTGGGTCGATGTTGTGGCCGCCGCGGATGATCAGATCCTTGCTGCGCCCGGTCAGCCAGATGTAGCCATCGGCATCGATGCGCCCCAGATCGCCGGTGTTGAACCAGTCGCCATCGATCCAGATGCCCTTGTTCTTGTCGGCCTGCAGATAGCCGTTGAATACGGTTATACCGCGCAGGCACAGGTTGCCGATCTCGTTTTGCTGGGCATCGCGCCGATAGCCACCTTGCTCGTCGAGTACGGCGATCTTTACCTCGCAGTACGGCATACGGATGCCAATCGAGCCGGCACGCCGCTCGCCCGCCGGCGGATTGCCGCAACTGCCGCAGGTACCTTCGGTGAGGCCGTAGCCCTCGATGATTTTCACCCCGGTCTTGGTCTCGAACTGGCGGATCAGTTCCACCGGCATCGGCGTGGCGCCGCACAGCGCGTAGCGCAGACTGGACAGGTCGTGGCCGTCGCTCGGCACTTGCAGCAGCCCGGCATAAATGGTCGGCACACCGCTGAAGAACGTGACCTTGTAGCGCTCGATAATTTTCCAGAAGTTCTGAATCAAGGCCGTACTGCGGTAGCCCTGGGGCGTGGCGAGCAGCACCTGGGCGCCGACGCAGAAGGGCGCCAAGCCGGTGACCATCACGCCGTTGACGTGAAACAGCGGCAGGCCGCAGAGGGTGATGTCGCGCTCGCTGAAATTGATCGCATAGGACAGCACCATCGCCATCGCCACTTCGTTGCGGTGGGTATGCGGGGCCAGTTTCGGCGTGCCGGTAGTGCCGCCGGTGTGGAAGTAGCTGGCGATGTCGTCGGCCTGAATTTCGCGGCCGCTTTCCAGGTGATCGGCCGGGCACTGGGCGATCAGCTCGTCGAAGTCCAGCACGCCTTCCGGCAGCGGCCCGCGCTGCGCCTTGAGCGCACTGCGCTGCGGTTCGGGCAGATAGTTGGCCATGTCCACCACGATCACCGCGTTCAACTCCGGCAGCTGGCCACGCAGGCTCTCGACCTTGGCCCACAGGTCGGTGCCGGGGAAGGGCGCCAGGGTCACCAGCACTTTGGAATTGGAGGCGTGAATCAGCTCGGCGATGTGCTCGGCATCCAGTAGCGGGTTGATCGCATTGACGATGCCCGCCGCCTCGCCACCCCACAGGGTGAAGTGGGTGTGCGGCAGATTGGGCAGCAGGAATGACACGGCGTTGTCCGGCCGCACCCCGAGACGATGGAAGGCATTGGCGGTCTGGGTGATCTTGCCGAACAACTCGGCGTAGCTCAGCTGCCAGGGGTGTTCCTGGCCATCGCCCTGCAGCAGGAAGGTCAGCGCCGTGGCCTCGGCATGCTCCCGTGCGCTGCGACGCAGCAGCTCGTAGGTGCTGGCCGGCATGTCGCGATCCGGCAAGGAAATGCGTTCGATCGACTCGGTATCGCGCAGCGAAGCGATGGCGGGAATGGCGGTCTGGTCCATCTGCGAGGTCCTTGTATGAATGGCGCGACTGTTATCGGTTGATTCAGTTTGTGTAGGGCGGGTTTTCCGCACCGCGGCGTAACCCGCCAGCGCTTTGGCTGAACCTGTTTCAGTAAACCGGACACCGATGTCCGGCAGGGTTGGCGGGTTACGCCTTCGGCTAACAGGCCGTTGAAAAATTACCTACGTTGTCGATACGGCGTTAAAGCGGCTTGTTAACCCACCCGGACCAGCCTGTTTCAGGTATCACCTGTCAGGGGGGGCATATTCCAACACCCGCTCTGTTAATGGCTCAGCCCAGTCGCGCGGTCAGCCAGGTGCCAATATCGCGCACCTCTTCGGACAGCACTTCGTGCGCCATCGGGTATTCCTGCCAGCTCGCCGGGACGCCCTGGGCGATCAAGTAGTCATACGCGGTGCGACCCATCGCAGGCTGCACCACGTCGTCGAATGTGCCATGCAAACAGTAAACCGGAAGTTGCTTTTTGTTATCCGCGACGCTCAAGTCGGCGGCGAACGTGGGCGCATAGGTGGACAGCGCCAACACCCCGCCAAGCGGGCCTTGCCAGCGCAGGAAGGCGGTGTGCAGCACCACTGCGCCACCCTGAGAGAAGCCGGCGAGGAAGATCCGCGCGGGGTCGATGCCACTGTCGCGCTCGGCTTCGATCAGGTTGATGACTTGCTGCGCCGAGGCCTCCAACTGCTGATTGTTGATCGCCCGTGCCGGGCTCATGGCGAGGATGTCGTACCAGCTGGGCATGGTGTAGCCGCCGTTGATGGTCACGGCGCGGTTCGGCGCTTGCGGCAGGACGAAGCGGGTGCTGAGCAGGCGTTGCTGCAGGGCTTCGGCCACGGGCAGGAAATCGTAGCGGTCAGCGCCCAGACCATGCAGCCAGATGACGCTGGCGTCGGCGTTAAGTGTGGGCTGAAGTATCAATGTATCGCTCATGGGTAGCTCCAGTGTGGTGCGGGCGCTTCGCCATGGAGCGGCGGCGCCGTGTGAGTGCGGTGAATCGCGAAAGAAGATGTCGCAAGGGTACAAGTTTCACTCTTGACCCGCTGCAAAGGGGCGGAAAAAGCCGCTGTGGTACGCCGCTTGCTATAGCTCGGATGTAAATAGCTTCGCCGCCAGTTGGTGTGCCCAGTTGTCGTAGCAGAGCCTACCCACAACGCCGGCGCATCAAGGGAGTAATGCGGTCTCCCGCTCATTCGACCAATGGGCGAGAGGTGATTTTTGGCCTGCTGGCGTATCGCCAACTAGGCTTGAACCTTAGGTCTTCACTCCGGTCGATCTTGCTGGGTCCAGAGGATCGAACGTGCCCCACAAGGGTACGGCGGAAGGACTGAGACTCCACAAAAAAATAGCAACTGGAGGTTGTGATGAAGATGGTGAAATCCACCCTGGCTGTACTGACCGCTGCAGCGGTACTAGGCGTCAGCAGCTTCGCCCAGGCGGGCGCTACCCTGGACTCAGTGAAAAAGAAAGGCTTCGTGCAGTGCGGAATCAGTGACGGTTTGCCGGGCTTTTCTTACGCCGACGCCAAGGGTAACTACCTGGGTATCGATGTGGATATCTGCCGGGCCGTCGCAGCCGCTGTTTTTGGCGACGCCAACAAGGTCAAGTACAGTCCGCTGACCGCCAAGGAGCGCTTCACCGCGCTGCAGTCCGGCGAGGTCGACATCCTTTCGCGCAACAGTACCTGGACCAGCTCGCGTGATGCGGCGATGGGCCTGAACTTCACCGGTGTGACCTATTACGACGGCCAAGGTTTTCTGGTCAACAAGAAGCTTGGCGTATCCAGCGCCAAGGAACTCGATGGCGCCACCGTGTGTATCCAGGCGGGCACCACCACCGAGCTGAACCTCTCCGACTACTTCCGCGCCAATGGCCTGAAGTACACCCCGATCACCTATGACACCTCCGACGAAAGCGCCAAGTCGCTGGAAGCCGGGCGCTGCGACGTACTGACGTCCGACCAGTCGCAGTTGTACGCCCAGCGCATCAAGCTGGGCGCGCCGGGTGACTACGTGGTGCTCCCGGAAGTGATCTCCAAAGAGCCGCTTGGCCCGGCAGTCCGCCAAGGCGATGAGGAATGGTTCGATATCGTGCGCTGGACGCTGTTCGCCCTGGTCAATGCCGAGGAGTTGGGCCTTGATTCGAAGAATGTCGTCGACACCGCGAAAACCACCAAAAACCCGGATATCGCTCGTCTGCTGGGCGGCGAAGGTGACTTCGGCAAGGATCTGAAACTGCCGAAGGATTGGGCGGTGCAGATCGTCAAGCAAGTCGGTAACTACGGCGAAGTGTTCGATCGCAATATCGGCGCCGGTAGCGAACTGAAAATCGAACGTGGCCTGAATGCCCTGTGGAACAAGGGTGGTCTGCAGTACGCGCCGCCGGTGCGTTGACCCTCAAGCCAGCGCTGCTTCGCGGCGCTGGTCGTTCTGATTCGCTGAATCGCGCCCTGCACTCAAGGGCGCGGATTCGCAGAGGGCTCTTATGCAAAGCACTGCTGAGGTTCCGCGCCCGCGAGGTTCGATCTGGACCGACCCGAAGGCGCGCGCATGGGTCTTCCAGCTCATCGCCGTGGCGATCGTCGTGGCGTTTGGTTGGTTCCTGTTTCACAACACCCAAGTCAACCTGGAGAAGCGCGGCATCGTCTCCGGCTTCGACTTTCTCGATCAGAGCGCCGGCTTCGGCATCTCCCAGCATCTGATCGACTACACCGAGCGCGACACCTATGGCCGGGTGTTCGTCATCGGTCTGCTCAACACCCTGCTGGTCTCGGTGATCGGCATCATCCTGGCGACCATCATTGGCTTCATCCTCGGCGTGGCGCGGCTCTCGCCGAACTGGCTGATCCGCAAGCTGGCGACTGTCTATATCGAGACCTTCCGCAACATTCCACCGCTGCTGCAGATATTCTTCTGGTATTTCGCGGTGATGCTGCCGATGCCCGGGCCACGCAATAGCCTGAGCCTGGCGGACATGTTCTATGTCAACAACCGCGGGCTGTACATGCCATCGCCGACCCGCGCCGATGGTTTGTGGCCGTTCCTGATTGCGCTGTTCATCGCCATCGTGGCGATCGTCATCATTTACCGCTGGGCCAAAGCACGGCGCGAGGATACCGGTGCGCGGTTCCCGGTGTTGTGGTCGTCGCTGGGCTTGCTGATCGGTCTGCCGGCCCTGAGCATCCTCACGTTCGGCAGCCCATTTCACTGGGAAGTCCCGCAACTGACCGGCTTCAACTTCCGCGGCGGTTGGGTGGTGATTCCCGAGCTGGTGGCACTGTTGATGGCGCTGTCGATCTACACCGCGGCGTTCATCGGCGAGACCGTGCGCGCCGGCATTCAGGCGGTCAGCCACGGGCAGACCGAGGCGGCACGCTCGGTGGGACTGCGGCCGGGGCAGATCTTGCGCCTGGTCATCGTGCCGCAGGCCTTGCGGGTGATCATTCCGCCGCTGACCAGCCAATACCTGAACCTGGCGAAGAACTCCTCGCTGGCCGCCGGTATCGGCTATCCCGACATGGTCTCGTTGTTCGCCGGTACGGTGCTCAACCAGACCGGCCAGGCCATCGAGGTCATGGCCATCACCATGAGCGTGTACCTGGCCATCAGCATCAGCATTTCCATATTGATGAACTGGTACAACAAGCGCATCGCGCTGGTCGAGCGATGAGCCTGGTCATGACCTTGCGAGCTAGGCGAGGCAAGGCAAAAACAACCGAGGAAGCGGAATTTACGACTGTAAATGAGCATTCCGAGGTTGGTTTTAACGCCGAATCGCCGACGCACAGCAGGTTGTGGGTAGGCTCAAAGGAGCTGGTATGACGACACATACATTTAAACCCGACCGGCCGGCACCGCGTACCGTCTTCGGCCCCATGGCTTGGCTGCGCGACAACCTGTTCGCCAGCCCGCTGCATGTGTTGCTGACTGCATTGGCGCTGTATCTGCTGTGGCTGATCGTGCCGCCAATCATCAACTGGGCGTTCCTGCAGGCCGACTGGGTCGGTAGCACCCGTGCCGACTGTACGGGCGAGGGCGCCTGCTGGGTGTTCGTCAAGGAACGTTTCGGCCAGTTCATGTACGGCTTCTACCCCAGCGAGCAACGCTGGCGCGTCGATCTCACTGTGTGGGTGGCGATTATCGGCGCGGCGCCGCTGTTCCTGCCGATGCTGCGGCACAAGGCCTGGTACGGCATCGGTTTTCTGGTGATCTACCCGCTGCTGGCCTACTGGCTGCTGCATGGCGGGCCGGGCCTGGAAGAGGTGCCGACCAGCCGCTGGGGCGGCCTGATGCTGACCCTGGTGATCGCCTATGTCGGCATCACCGGCGCCTTGCCGCTGGGCATCCTGCTGGCCCTCGGGCGGCGTTCGGACATGCCGGCGATCAAGGTCATCTGCGTCACCACCATCGAGTTCTGGCGCGGGGTGCCGCTGATCACCGTGCTGTTCATGTCGTCGGTGATGCTGCCGCTGTTCCTTCCCGAAGGCATGGGCCTGGATAAGCTGCTGCGGGCGCTGATCATGGTGATTCTGTTCGAGGCCGCGTACGTCGCCGAAGTGGTGCGCGGCGGTCTGCAGGCGATTCCCAAGGGCCAGTACGAGGCCGCCAGTGCGCTCGGCCTTGGTTACTGGCGCAGCACCGGACTGGTGATCCTCCCGCAGGCGCTGAAGCTGGTGATTCCGGGGATCGTCAACACCTTCATCGCGCTGTTCAAGGACACCAGTCTGGTCATCATCATCGGCCTGTTCGACCTGCTCAACAGCATCAAACAGGCGGCTACCGATCCGAAATGGCTGGGCATGTCCACCGAGGGTTATGTATTCGCCGCGCTGATTTATTGGGTGTTCTGTTTCAGCATGTCCCGCTACTCCATGCATCTGGAGCACAAGCTGGACACCGGCCACAAGCGTTAGGAGTGAAGTGATGAGCGAAGCGATTCAGAAGCAACCCGCCACCGGTGAGCCGATCATCCAGCTCCAGGGCGTGAACAAATGGTATGGCCAGTTCCACGTGCTCAAGGACATCAACCTAAACGTCCGCCAGGGTGAGCGCATTGTGCTGTGCGGGCCGTCCGGTTCAGGCAAGTCGACCACCATCCGCTGCATCAATCGCCTGGAAGAACACCAGCAGGGGCGTATCGTGGTCGATGGCACCGAGTTGACCAGCGACCTCAAGCAGATCGAGGCGATCCGTCGTGAAGTCGGCATGGTGTTCCAGCATTTCAACCTGTTCCCGCACCTCACCGTGCTGCAGAACTGCACCTTGGCGCCGATGTGGGTGCGCCAGCTACCCAAGCGCAAGGCCGAGGAAATTGCCATGCATTATCTGGAGCGGGTGCGCATTCCTGAGCAGGCGCTGAAGTTCCCGGGCCAGCTCTCCGGCGGCCAGCAGCAGCGCGTGGCGATTGCCCGCGCGCTGTGCATGAAGCCGAAGATCATGCTGTTCGACGAGCCGACCTCGGCGCTCGATCCGGAAATGGTCAAGGAAGTGTTGGATACCATGGTCGGCCTGGCGCACGATGGCATGACCATGCTCTGTGTGACCCATGAAATGGGTTTTGCCCGCACCGTGGCGGACCGGGTGATTTTCATGGACAAGGGCGAGATCGTCGAAGAAAACGAACCCACTTCCTTCTTCGACAATCCACAGAATGAGCGGACCAAACTGTTCCTCGGGCAGATCCTGCACTGAGGCGACGCGGGTTTCACCCGCCCTACGCGAGCTACGTAGGGCGGGTGAAACCCGCCGATGGCCCTCGACGCGTCAGCGGGCGCGGCGGACTGTTCGCTTCGCTCCGAGTCCTACGTGCTGGAGTAGGCGTGGGGTATTCGCGGTTGGCGCTGCCCCTGTAGGAGCGGATTTATCCGCGATCAGCGCTGACCCTATTCGCGAATGAATTCGCTCCTACTCGCCAGCGGAGCGATCATTGCTCAACGACTGAGCCCAGGAGCCTAATTGAGCGCCACCCTCACGCCCTTCAGCAAAACCAAGGCCTGGAGTGTCCATGCGGTCACCGCCAGCGGGGTGATTCTCGCGCTGCTGGCCTTGCTGGCGCTGCTCGACAATCGCCCAGGCGACTGCCTGTTATGGCTTGGCGCGGCGTTGTTGGTGGACGGGCTGGATGGCACGCTGGCGCGCAAGTTCGAGGTCAAGGAAGTGCTGCCGCAGTTCGATGGCAGCACCCTCGATCTGGTCATCGACTACCTCACCTACGTGTTCATCCCGGCGATCTTCGTCTACCGCTTCGTGCCGCTGCCGGACTACAGCGCGCTACCGGCGGTGGGGCTGATTTTGCTGTCGTCGCTGTTCTGCTTCTGCAACGTCAATATGAAGAGCCGCGACAACTACTTCGTCGGCTTTCCGGCCGCCTGGAACGTGGTGGCGGTGTATCTCTACCTGCTGGATTTTTCGCCCTGGACCACGTTGCTCGGCATCATCGGGCTGGCGGCTTTGACGCTGACCCGGATGAAATTCCTGCACCCGTTTCGCGTCCGGCAGTTCATGCCGCTGAATATCGCCGTCACCTTCGTGTGGATGCTGTGCTGCGCCTGGCTGATCCTCGTTTATCCGCAGCGTCCGGTCGCCTTGCTGGTGGTCTGGCTGCTGGCCTCGGCGTACTTTCTCGGTATCTGCCTGTGGCGCAGTACCCGCGAATGGTTCAGCCCGTAGGTGCGGAACGGCCTGTTAGGAGCGAATTTATTCGCGATAGGCCCGTCGCGAATAAATTCGCTCCTACGGAAACGCGCGGTACGGTCTTCTCCGGCTAAACTCGCCGACGACTTTTTGCAGGATGCTTGCCGATGATCACCCTGTTCCAATTTCCCGCCGCTCTCGATGTCCCTAACCCCAGCCCGTTCTGCCTCAAGGTGGAAACCTTCCTGCGCTTCACCGGCCTGGACTATCAGGTCAAGGCGTTGCGCAATCCCGGTAAGGGGCCGAAGGGCAAACTGCCGTTCATCAAGCTCGATGACGAAGTGGTCGCCGACTCGGCAATCATCCTGCGCACCCTGCAGGAGCGCCTGGCGCTGGGTATCGACAGCCACCTGGACGCCGCCGGACGTGGCCGTGCGCTGGCCATCACGCGGCTGTGCGACGAGCACCTGGCGCAGTTGATGGTGTATTTCCGCTGGGTCGACGATGCCGGCTGGGCCGAGCTCAAACCGGCGTTCTTCGGCAGCCTGCCGATGCCGCTGCGCGCGCTGGTACCGAACCTGGTGCGCAGCAAGATTCGCAAAGCGTTGCTGGCCCAAGGCCTGGCGCGTCACTCCGGCGAGGAACTGCTGGCCTTTGCCCGCGAGGACCTGCAGGCGCTCAGCGACATGCTTGGCGCCGCACCGTACTTCGGCGGCCTGCAGCCGTGCAGTGCAGACGCCTCTACTTTTGGTGTGCTGGCCAACCTGATCCATTGCAGCCTGAGCAATTCGCTCAGCCAACTGGCGCGCGAGTATCCGGTGCTGGTCGCCTACTGCGAGCGCGTGCGCGACAAGTTCTGGGCATGAGCGAAAGCATCGCCAAACCCTGGTTCGTCTATCTGGTCCGCGCCGCCAACGGCGCGCTGTACTGCGGGATCAGCGACGATCCGCAGCGCCGTTTTGCCCAGCACCAGAGCGGCAAGGGCGCGCGTTTCTTTCATTCCAGCCCGGCGCAGGCGCTGGTGTACGTCGAGGCCTGCGGCGCCAAGGGCGAGGCGCTACGCCGCGAGCGGGCCATCAAGGGCATGGCGAAAGCCGCCAAGGAAGACCTGGTGCTCAATGGTGCAAGCATTCATCACGCTGATGCTGTGGAATCAGGGCAAAGCGCTGCGCAGCGCTGAGTGATCGGGCTAAGCTCCGGGTTCACTCCCTGTCCGTGAGCGCGCCATGCATGAGCTGATCCTGCACCACTATCCGACCTCGCCATTCGCCGAAAAGGCCCGCCTGCTGCTCGGCTTCAAGCAGCTCTCGTGGCGTTCGGTGCAGATATCTCCGGTGATGCCCAAGCCCGACCTGACGGCCTTGACCGGCGGCTATCGGAAAACCCCGGTTCTGCAAATTGGCGCAGACATCTACTGCGATACCGCGTTGATCGCCCGGCGTCTGGAAGCCCAGCAGTCCGTCCCGGCGCTGTTCCCGCAAGGCCAGGCATTCACCATTGCCAGCTTCGCCCAGTGGGTCGACTCGGTGGTCTTCCAGCATGCGGTGAGCCTGGTGTTTCAGCCGCAGTCCATTGCCGTGCGCTTTGGCAATCTGCCGCCGGAGACGGTCAAGGCGTTCATCGCTGACCGCGCTGCGCTGTTCAGTGGCGGTAGCGCCAAGAGTGTGCCGGCCGCAGTCGCGCTGCATAACTGGCCGACTCTGATGGGCCGACTGGTACAGCAACTGGACGAGGCACCCGGCGATTTCCTGTTTGGTGAGCCGTCCCTGGCGGACATTTCTCTCGCCCACTGCCTGTGGTTCCTCAAGGCCACGCCGGTGACTGCACCGTTGGTGGATGACTATCCGCTAGTTGCGCAATGGCTCGATCGCGTGCTCAGCTTTGGCCACGGTTCGGCGAGCGCGCTGTCGGCCGCTGAAGCGATCGAAATCGCTCGCGCGGCTACGCCGGCGGCACTACCGGATGAAGTGTTCGTCGACCCCAACGGCTTCCACGCCGGCCAGGCAGTGGCGATTGCCGCGACCGACTATGGCGTCGATCCGGTCGTCGGCGAGCTGCTGTTCGCCGGGCGCGAAGAGCTGATCTTGCGCCGCGAAGATGAGCGCGCCGGACTGGTTCACGTGCACTTCCCGCGCCTGGGATTCAGCATCCAGGCTCAGTAAGGACATCCCACATCGCTTTGGCCGCGTCCGTGCATTCCAGCTCGGGTCCCGGCCGACGCTGTGGTGGCAGGGTTTCCGCCAGCTCGCGGAAATGCTGCAAGCGCTCGTGGCACAGGGTCAGTTCGGCCTCATCGCGGTTGTACCAGGCGTCTGGTGAGCCGCAGGCGGCGATGCGCACGGTTAACGTGCGCGGCGGGGTGAACAACCGACTGACCTGGCGGAGCATGTCCTCCAGGCCGCCTTGGCGTAATTGCTCGAGCAACAGCTCGGCATCCGGCACGTTGCTCGGCGGTGGGTCATAGATCATCCGGATGCGCGGTCGCCCCTGGATGGCGACTCGCCGGTAATGGTTGCGAATCCAGTCGAGGGCCTTGCGCGCCTGCTGATGTTCCAGGTCGCAGTACAGGGCTCGCTCCACCGGCAGGCCGGTGGCCCGTAGCACCCATTCCATCTGCTCCGGATCGCTGCCGTAAATCAGGCAGGCAATGTTGTAGAAACGCTGTTCGTCCAGCCCGTGGGTATCCCAGGCCGGGACCTGTTCGTTGCGCGGGCGCGGGCGCTGCCATTCCAGACGCCAGTAATCGACGATCGCCAGCAAATCGGCATCAAGCTCCGCCTTCGCCACGCCTTGGTTCACACGATAGAAGATCATCATGCCGAGCTGGTCGGCGGCATCTTCCTCGCGGCCGAACAGCGGCAGATCCAGCTCGGCAATGAGCATGTGGCCCATCTCGTGGAGCATGGTGAATTCGGTATTGGCAACGATGAAGCGGCTGACCAGCGGCGAGAGCAGAGGCGGCTGTTGCCGTGCCGGCTCGGCCATCAGCGTGCCCGCCAGCAGGAGCAGAGCCAGCCAGGGATAGCGGGTGCGCCCGCCGTGTTGCGGTCGGGCAGTTGACGCGGTAGGTGCGAGGCCGGCCATGAACAGGCTCCCCTGCAGGTTGCCGATCAGCTGTTCCTTTACCAACCCTAGCAGTCTAGACCGCGCCAGCCGCGGGCTTGGTCGAAATCAGCCGGCGGCCGGACCGGCCGTCCGATCCGACGACCGATCAGTCTTTGCGGCGTTTGAGCTGATCTTTCAGCTGGGTGGGCAGCTGGCGGATGATCAGCATGTCGCGCGCCTCGTCGTACTCGATCTTCGAGCCGAGCAGATGCGCCTCGAAGCTGATCGACAGCCCCTCGGCGCGCCCGGTGAAGCGGCGGAACTGATTGAGAGTGCGCTTATCCGGCGGAATTTCCGGCGACAGACCGTAATCCTTGTTGCGGATGTGCTCGTAGAACGCCCGTGGGCGCGCTTCGTCGATGACCCCGGAGATTTCCTCCAGCGACATCACCTCACCCATGCGCGCCTGGGCGCTGGCGTAGTCGACCAGTGCGGTGGTCTTTTCGCGGGCTTGCTCTTCGGGTAGATCCTCGCTTTCGACGAAGTCGCTGAAGGCCTTGAGCAGCGTGCGCGTCTCGCTCGGCGCGTCGACGCCTTCCTGGCAGCCGATGAAGTCGCGGAAGTATTCCGAGACCTTCTTGCCGTTCTTGCCCTTGATAAACGAGATGTACTGCTTGGACTGCAGGTTGTTCTGCCACTCGGAAATATTGATGCGCGCGGCCAGATGCAGTTGGCCAAGGTCCAGGTGCTTGGCCGGCGTCACGTCGAGCGCCTCGTTCACCGCCACGCCTTCGCTGTGGTGCAGCAGGGCGATCGCCAGATAGTCGGTCATGCCTTGCTGGTAGTGCGCCAGCAGCACATGGCCGCCGACCGACAGGTTGGACTCGTCCATCAGCTTTTGCAGATGTTCGACCGCCTGACGGCTGAACGCGGCGAAATCCTGGCCGCCATCCAGGTAATGCTTCAGCCAACCGCTGAACGGATAGGCGCCGGATTCGCCGTGAAACATCCCCCAGGCCTTGCCCTGCTTGGCGTTATAGCTGTCGTTGAGGTCGGCGAGCATGTTTTCGATGGCCTGCGACTCGCCAAGTTCGGACTCGCGGGCGTGCAGCACCGACGGGGTGCCGTCAGGCTTCTTGTCGATCAGGTGAACGATGCAATGGCGGATCGGCATGGGCGTCTCGTCGGGTAAAGCGGAAAGGCCGCAAGTTTACCCGACCTGCTCCTGCCGAGTCGTCTGCAACCGCTTGCCGCTCGCCACATGTAGACAAGCCCGCAGCATGCGGGCTTGTCATCTTCGCTGAGCGAACCGAGGTGGCTCGCGGCGCTTACTTGCCTTGGGTCAGCGTGTTGTAGCTGGTGATCAGGTTGCGATAGTCAGGGATGTGGTTGGAGAACAGCGTGCCCAGCCCTTCGATGTCGTTGCGCCAGTCGCGATGCAGCTCGCAGGCCAGGCCGAACCAGGTCATCAATTGCGCGCCGGCATTGGACATGCGGTCCCAGGCCGAGTGACGGGTGATTTCGTTGAAGGTCCCCGACGCATCGGTGACCACGAACACTTCGAAACCTTCGGCGATCGCCGACAACGCCGGGAATGCCACGCACACCTCGGTGACCACACCGGCGATGATCAATTGCTTCTTGCCGGTGGCTTTCACCGCCTTGACGAAATCCTCGTTGTCCCAGGCGTTGATCTGGCCGGGGCGGGCAATGTATGGCGCTTCCGGGAACTGCGCCTTCAGCTCGGGGACTAGCGGGCCGTTGGGGCCGGACTCGAAGCTGGTGGTGAGGATGGTCGGCAGATTGAAATACTTGGCCAGGTCGCCGACGGCCAGCACGTTGTTCTTGAACTTGTCCGGATCGATATCGCGGACCAGCGACAGCAACCCGGTTTGGTGGTCGACCAGCAGGACAGCGGCGTTGTTCTTGTCGAGACGGGTGTAGGGAGTGGCCATGGTGGATCTCCTTGCTTGGCTGAATGCTCCGCATTGGTTAACGCGGAGCAGAGGGGAAATTAGCGCTGGGAGTCCAGCTGCTCTTGTTCGGTGACGACCTGTTGAGCCTTGCTGTAGCTCTCGATCAGCAGGCGGTAGTGCGGGAAGATCAGGCTGTAGGCCTCGGCCCATTGCGCGGCGTCCGGGCGGTTCCAGGTTTTCTGGATTTCCGAACAGACCGCGGCGGTGTCCATCGGCACTACGCCGGCCTGGACCACGCGGGCCAGGGTGATTTCCTGGGCCATCTTCGAGTAGGTGCCCGAAGCGTCGATCACCGCGAACACCTTGTAGCCGGCATTCACCGCGGCAATGCTCGGAAAGGCCATGCACACGCTGGTGATGGTGCCGGCGATGACCAGGGTTTTCTTGCAGGTGGCTTCCACGGCGGCGACGAATTCGGCGTTGTCCCAAGCATTGATTTCGCCTTTGCGCGCCACGTACTTGGCATGCGGGGCAGCTTCGTGGATCTCCGGAATCAGCGGGCCGTTGGGGCCTTGCGGTACCGAAGCGGTGGTGATTACCGGAATCTTCGCCAGCGTGGCGATCTTCGCCAGGGTGATGGCGTTGTTACGCAGCTCGGTCATCGGCATGTCTTTCACGGTTTGGAACAGACCGCTCTGATGGTCGATCAGCAGCATGGCGGTATCGTCCGGATCGATTACCGGACGCTGGCCATTGAAGTTAGCGACTTGCGCAAAATTACCCATTTTCTCATCCTCGTTGAAAGGCCCGTCCGCGGCCGTTGAGTCCACGCGTCCCTGCGTGGCAGTTGTTCCGAACCAGGCCCAGCCAGGTCCGCTTAATGCGCCATCTGGCCGAACTGGCCACTGTTGAAGTCGTCGATGGCCTGGTTGATCTCGGCCTGGCTGTTCATCACGAACGGGCCGTAACCGACGATGGGTTCGTCGATCGGCTCGCCGCTGAGCAGCAGCAGGGTTGCGTCGGTGTTGGCTTCGATCTCGACGTCGTTGCCAGACCGGTCGAACTGCACCAACTGCGCCTCGCGCACCACTTCCTGGCCGTTAACCAGCACGGTGCCACGCAGCACCACCAGTGCCAGCGCGCGCCCAGTCGGAATGCTGAAACGGCCCAGGCCGCCCTGGTTCAGGCGCACATCCCAGACGTCCATGGGCGTGAAGGTCTGCGCCGGGCCGCGCTGGCCATCGAACTCACCGGCAATCACCCGCACGCGTCCGGTGCCATCCGCCAAGGGCACGGAGGGAATTTCTCGATCCAGCAGCGTCTGGTAGCCGGGCTTGGCCATCTTGTCCTTGGCCGGCAGGTTGACCCACAGCTGGACCATTTCCAGGGTGCCGCCCTGTTTGCTGAACGCCTCGGAATGGAATTCCTCGTGCAGGATGCCGCCGGCCGCTGTCATCCACTGCACATCGCCCGGGCCGATATGGCCACCGGCGCCAGTGGAGTCGCGGTGATCGACTTCGCCCTGGTAGACGATGGTCACGGTCTCGAAGCCGCGATGCGGATGCTGACCGACGCCGCGCTTCTGCTGGGTCGGGGTGAACTCCGCGGGGCCGGCATAGTCGAGCAGCAGAAATGGGCTCAGATGCGCGCCGTGGCTGGAGTAGCTGAACATCGAGCGCACCGGAAAACCGTCGCCGACCCAGTGCGGACGGGGCGCGCTGTAGACACCGAGGATCTTCTTCATGGTCATCTCCTGATACGTGGGGCAACAGGCCCCGAGCGATGGAGAAAGAATATTTGTGGAACGATTTGCTCGGTAGTCGGCAATAATTGCCATCAGAGTTCTATTAGAAGAACGATAAGGACGTGCCAATGCGCGATTTGAACGACCTTTATTACTTCGTCGAAGTGGTGAACCACGGCGGCTTCGCGCCAGCCGGGCGCGCGCTTGGAGTGCCGAAATCCAAGCTTAGTCGACGCATCGCCTTACTTGAGGAACGCCTTGGCACTCGCTTGATTCAGCGTTCGACGCGGCGTTTTGCGGTCACCGAAATCGGCCAGACCTACTACGCGCATTGCAAGGCGATGCTGGTGGAAGCCGAGGCAGCCGACGACGCCATCGCCCTGACCCATGCGCAGCCGCGCGGCATCGTGCGCATGAGCTGCCCGGTGGCGCTGCTCGATGCGCAGATCGGCGACATGCTGGCGACCTTCATGGTCGCTAACCCGCTGGTGGAGATTCATCTGGATGCCACCAACCGGCGCGTCGATGTGATCGGCGAGGGCGTCGACATCGCCATCCGCGTGCGTCCGCCACCCCTGCAGGACAGCGATCTGGTGCTGCGCGTGTTGGCCGATCGCGGCCAGTGTCTGGTCGCCAGTGCTCAGTTACTGGAACAGACCGGCGTGCCGCAAAGCCCGGCCGATCTGGCCGGTTTACCCAGCCTGGATCTCGGCACCCCACAGAACGAGCATGTGTGGAATCTGTTCGGTCCGAACGGTGCGCAGGCGGCGATCCGTCACCATCCGCGGCTGGTGACGCGCGGCATGCTGGCGTTACGCGCGGCGGCGGTGGCCGGGGTGGGCGTGGTGCAAATGCCGACGATGATGGTCGCCGAGCAAATCGCGCGGGGTGAACTGGTCCAGGTGATCCCCGAGTGGGCGCCGCGCCGCGAGATCATCCATGCGGTGTTCGCCTCGCGCCGCGGGCTGCTGCCCTCGGTCAGGGCACTGCTGGATTTCCTCGCCCAGCGCTTCGCCGAGCTAGAGGAAGATTAGGGGCCGCTGAAGTTTGAACTTTCAGCCGGCACTCCGCAGTCGTAGGGCGGGTTAGCCGCGTAGCGGCGTAACCCGCCATGGATGTCGGCAGGCATCCCTGTTGCCGGCCGGTGGGTTACGACCTGCGGCCTAACCCACCCTACGAAAATCAAGACATCCAAGGGTCGGATCAATAAGTCGCGGGCATTCAAGAATCGGCGCCTGCCGAGCGGCGCGCGGCCCTGCCGTCGAGTCGCCGCCGTGAGCGCGCCGAGTGCCAGCGGTCGAGCAGCGCGAGCACGGCGAGCAGGCCCAGCGCATAACCGGCGTCGCTGCCGAGGGCCAGCAGGACCAGGGCGCAGAGCAGTGTGCTGAGCCCCGCCAACCAGCGCCACACGCCGCGCAGCAGCACCCAGCCGGCTGCCATGCTGAGCAGGTAGATGACCACGAAATTGCCGTTGGCGTAGCGGATCAGGTGATCCACCGACAGGTCGAGCAGCCCGGCGATCACCGCGCACACCGCGCAACACAGGACCACCAGCAGCAACGCCCGCGCCGGCACGCCATGGCGGTTGCGGCGCTCCAGCGGCGCCGGCAACTTGCCTTCCTCGGCGAGACTCCAGATCAGCCGGGCGAAACCCTGGATATACACGTTAATCGAGGCGAAGCAGGCCAGGTAGCCAACCGTCGCCACCAGCCAGCGTGCCCGATCGCCGAGCAGTAAGTCGAACAAGCGGGGCAGGGCAGTGGCATCGCTGCGCACATCGCCGTAGGTAGCAAAACTCAACACCGCCACAGAACAGGCCCAGTACACCAAGCCGGCCAGCAGCACGCCGAGCAGCAAGGCCAGCGGAAAGTCGCGGCGCGGGTGCTTGAACTCTTCGCCCAGGTGCGTGAATGCCTCGATGCCGACGAAGCACCAGAACATCACCCCCAGCGCGGCCGGCAGCAATCGCCAGGAGTCGCCGAGTGGCGGCAACAGCGGCTGGCTGGCCAGCGGCAGATCGCCGGCCCACCAGACCAGCGCGATGCTGGCCACGATCGCCATGGCGATCAGCCCCTGGACCAGGCCGGAAGCCCGCGCCGGACGCTGGCCGAGCAGCAGAATGGCGCCGAGCGTGGCCAGTTGAATCGCCAACACCTGGCCGCGACTCAACTCGAACAGCGCCTGCCAGAAACCGGTGGCGATATTCAGCGCGGCGGGCAGGCCAACCGGCAGCACGGCGAGAAATAGGAAGGCCATCAAGCGTTCCATGCGCGCACCGAACGCCCGGCCGATCAGATGCGGCGCGCCGCCGGCATGTGGAAAATGCCGGCCGAGCTGGGCGAAGGTGAAGGCCACCGGCAGCACCAGGCCGATCAAGATCAGCCAGGCCCACAGCGATGCCGGGCCGGCAGCGGTGGCGGCCAGCGCCGGCACGACGAAAATGCCGGTGCCGAGCAGTGAGGTGCTGAGCAAACCGATGCCTTGCAGCAGGCCGAGTTCCTGATTGAGGCGGCTCATGTTGTATGCTCGTTTTCCTGCTTAGAAAGCCGTCATGGTAGGCGGAAATCACCTGCCTCGGCTGCCTCGCCTACATTTTTCAACGGCCTGCTAATTACCTATCGCCCGGGAGCTTCGTGGACAAGTTCGATCGCCAGATTCTCGCCCTGCTGCGCTCCTCCGTCAGCCCGATCGGGGCGAGCTGAGCATGCGCATTCTGCATACCTCCGACTGGCATCTCGGCCAGCATTTCATGGGCAAGACCCGCGAGGCCGAGCACCGCGCCTTTCTCGCCTGGCTGCTCGAGCAAGTTCGCGTGCAGGCGGTAGACACCGTACTGGTGGCTGGCGATATCTTCGACACCGGCGCGCCGCCCAGTTATGCCCGCGAGCTGTACAACCAGTTCGTTGTCGAACTGCGGCAGACCGGCGCCGAGCTGGTGATTCTCGGCGGCAACCACGACTCGGTGGCCATGCTTGGCGAGAGCAAGACGCTGCTGGCGCAACTCGGCACGCGGGTGATTCCTGGGGTGGGCATCGATCTGCACGAGCAGTTGCTGGTGCTCAACCGGCGCGACGGTAGCCCCGGCGCCGTGCTCTGTGCGATTCCCTTCATTCGCCCGCGCGATGTGCTGCAAAGCCAGGCCGGGCAGAGCGCGCAGGCCAAGCAGACGTCCTTGCAACAGGCTATTCAGGAGCACTACCGAAGCCTTTACGAACTGGCCGAAGCGCGCCGAGAAGCCCACGGTGGCGGGCTGCCGATCATCGCCACCGGCCACCTGACCACGGTGGGCGCCAGCGCCAGTGAATCGGTGCGGGAGATCTATGTCGGCGCGCTGGAAGCCTTTCCCACCAACGCCTTTCCGCCGGCCGCGTATATCGCCCTCGGGCATATTCACAAGCCGCAGAAGGTCGGCGGCCTGGAGCATATCCGCTACTGCGGCTCGCCGATTCCGCTGAGCTTCGACGAGGCGCGCCAGCAGAAGGAAGTGCTGCTGGTCGAGCTCACTGCGGCCGGTTTGGCTGCGGTCACGGCGCTGCCGGTGCCGCGCTTTCAGCCCCTGATCGCGTTACGCGGCTCGTTGGATGAGTTGCGCCAGCAGATTGCCGAAGCGGCCGCGCTGGGCAGCGCCGCGCAGCCGGTCTGGCTGGAAGTGCAGGTCGGCGGCGACGACTACCTGAGCGATCTGCAGCCACGCATCGCGGCATTCTGCGAAGGACTACCGGTCGAAGTGCTGCGCATCCGCCGCGAGCGCGGCACCGCGCAGGCCGGCCTGCAACGCCAAGCCCAGGAAACCCTCGACGAGTTGAGCGCCGAGGAAGTCTTCGATCAGCGCCTGGCCCAGGAAACCCTCGAAGCGCAGCAGCAACAACGCCTGCGCGGCTTGTACCGCCAAGTGCTCGGCGAGCTGGAGGGCGAGGCATGAAGATCCTCAGCCTGCGCCTGAAAAACCTCAATTCGCTGAAGGGCGAATGGAAGATCGATTTCAGCGCCGAACCCTTCGCCGGCAACGGCCTGTTTGCCATCACCGGGCCGACCGGCGCCGGCAAGACCACTCTGTTGGATGCCATTTGCCTGGCCCTTTACCACCGCACGCCGCGCATGAGCAGCCTGTCGCAGAGCGGCAACGAGCTGATGACCCGGCACACCGCCGATTGCCTGGCCGAGGTCGAATTCGAGGTCAAGGGCGTCGCCTACCGCGCCTTCTGGAGCCAACGCCGTGCGCGCGACAAAGCGGATGGCGCGCTACAGGCGCCGAAGGTCGAACTGGCCCGTGCGGATGGCGAGATTCTCACCGACAAGATCAACGACAAGCTCAAGCACACCGAAGCGCTGACTGGCCTGGATTTTGAGCGCTTCACCAAATCCATGCTGCTCGCCCAGGGTGGTTTCGCCGCCTTTCTCGAAGCGGATGCCAAGGCTCGTGCTGAACTGCTCGAGCAACTGACCGGCAGCGAAATCTACGGGCAAATTTCCAAGCGAGTTTACGAGCGCACCAAGCTGGTGGAGAACGAGCTGGCCAAGCTGAAGAGTCGAGCCGAAGGCGTCGAGCTGCTCGCGGATACACAACGCACGGCGCTGGCCGAGGAAGCCGCGCAACTGCTCGCCAGTGAAGTGCAGACTCAGACGCAACTGCTTGGCGTGCAGGCCGAACGTCAATGGCTGAGTGATCTGGCCAAGGCCGACGAACAGCTGCAACAGGCGCTCGCCCGACACAGCGCGGCACAGCAGGAGCAGGCTGCGGCGGCCGATGACCTGCAGCGTCTCGCCGCAAGCGAGCCGGCGGCGCGTTTGCTACCGACCTATCGCGCACGCCAGGAGGCTGAGCGGGCGCTGGCGGAAACGCAGCGGGAAGTGGACAGCAATCGCGGCGAGCAGGCCGAGGCAACTGCCGAATGCACTCGCCACCTGTGGCAGGCGCACGCGTGCAGCACGCAATGGGCAGCGCAACAGCAAGCCGCGCTGGATGAGCTGCTCAGTCGTCGGCAGGAGCTTGAGCAGCGTCTCGCCGGCCAGGCCCAGCATGCGCTGCTCGGCGAACACCTGAGCGGTTGGCGTAACCGCCTGGATGCCCGCGAGGCCGGGCGCGTCGAGATCGCCAAGGGCGAGGCGCGCCAGCAGCAGGATGCGCAACGTCTGCATCAGTTGGACAGCGAACTGGCGCAGCGCCAACAGGCCGGGCAGGTCGCGCAGCGCGCGCTGGAAAAGGTCCAAAGCGCGCTGGCGGCCATCCAAAACGGCTGGCAACAGGCTTTGGGTGGTCGCAGCGAGGCCGAGTGGCGCGCCGATTGGCAGCGCCTGCTTAACCGCGGCGCGGCACTGGAGCAGTTGCAGCAACTCGCCGAGCGGCGTCGGCAACTCGATACGCAGGGTGGGCAATGGCGCGCCAGCCTGGCCGAACAGCAACACCTGCAGGGCGAGAAGAATGCCGAGTTGACTGCGCTGCGTGAGCAGTATCGCGCGGTCGGTCAGCAGGTCCGCGACAAGGAAAAGCTGCTCGAACAGGAGCAGCGGATCCAGGCGTTGGAGGTGTACCGCGCGCAACTGCAGGAGGGCGAGGCATGCCCATTGTGCGGCTCCCACGAGCATCCGGCGATCGCCGCTTATCACGCGCTGGATGTCTCCGAAACCCGCCAGGCGCTGGCAGCCAAGAAAGCCGAATTGGACGGTTTGGCCGAACAAGGCCAGCGCCTGGGCGCTGAAGTCGCCGGGCTGGACGCGCAGATCAAGCAGTTGGGCGAGCAACTCGACGCTGGCCAGCACCAGCTGACGGCACTGGATGCTGACTGGCAGCGCCAATGCCAACTACTCGGCTTGAGCGTCGAGGGGCCAGCGTCGATAGCTGCCGAACAGGTGCGTCAAACCACTGGGCTGGCCGAGGTGCAGCGCACTTTAGAGCAACTCGATGGCCTGAAAACTGAACTCGAACGCGACCGTCAGGCACTGCAGCAGGCGGAACAGGCGCATGTAGAGGCGAGCCAGGCGCAGACCAGCGCCGACAGCGCCCGACTCGCTGCGCAGACCGAGCTGAACGAACGCGCCATCACTCTGCAACAGCTGCACGCCCAGCAGTCGCGGGGCGACGCGGAACTGGCTGCTGACTTGGGTGCGTTCGGCTATGCACTGCCCACCGACGGCGCCGCCTGGTTACGCGAGCGTCAGGCCGAACTGGCGGCCTGGCAACAGGCCCAGCAACAGCGCCAGGCCTTGCTCGACCAGCAGACTGCTCTGCAACATGCCACCACGGCCGCCGTCGAGCAGGCGCAGCGCTGGCAGCAACGCTGGCAGGCGAGCGGCCAGGACGCGTCGGGCGAGTCGCAGCGGCTTAGCGATCCTCACGTGGAACTGCACAGCGCCACCGAGCGACTCGCGGTGGCCGAGCGCCGTAGCGCCGAACTGCAGGGTACGCAAAGCACGCTGGCCGCGCGCTTGATCCGCGATCAGGCGCTGCAGCAGGAAGCCACGGCGAGCTGGCTAGCTGCCCTGGCGAGCAGTCCGTTCGCCGACCAGAGCACCTTCCTCGCCGCGTGCCTGGACGAGGCGCAACGTGCCGGCTTGCAGGCGCTGAAAGAGCGCTTGCACACCACCCTCACCGAAGCCCAGGCACTCAAGACGGCTGCCGAACAGGCGCTGGCCGCGTTGCGCGCCGCGCCGCAGACCGAACAGTCCGCCGCGCATTTGGACGAGCGCATGACGCAACTGCAAGCCGAGCTGAAGGCCTTGAGCGAACGCCAGGGCGAGATTCGTAGCCAGCTACAGGGCGACGAGCAGCGCCGGCAGAGCCAGCAAGCGTTGTTCGCCGAGATCGAGCGGCAGACCGGCGAGTACGATCTGTGGCAACACCTCAACGGCCTGATCGGCTCAGCCGATGGTGCCAAATACCGCAAGTTCGCCCAGGGCCTGACCCTCGATCACCTGATCTATCTGGCCAATCAGCAGTTGCAGCGCCTGCACGGGCGTTACCAGTTAGCGCGGCGAAGCAGCGGCGAGCTGGAGCTGGAAGTCATCGATACCTGGCAGGCCGATGTGGCCCGCGATTGCCGCACCTTGTCCGGTGGCGAGAGCTTCTTGGTCAGCCTGGCGCTGGCCTTGGCGTTGTCCGACCTGGTTAGCCACAAGACCAGCATCGACTCGCTGTTTCTCGACGAAGGTTTCGGCACCCTGGACGGCGAAACCCTCGAAGTCGCCCTGGATGCCCTCGACGCCCTGAACGCCAGCGGCAAGATGATCGGTGTGATCAGCCACGTCGAAGCGTTGAAGGAACGCATCCCGGTACAACTCAAAGTGCATAAGGGCGTCGGCATGGGCTATAGCCGGCTGGAGGCGGGCTTTGCGGTGACGTAGGGTGGCTTTTGGCGGATAGCCACCCTGGTCGTAGCCCGGATGTAATCCGGGAAATGGTGAGCCGGTTAAGCCGGGGTATGCCAACGCTGTTTGCGCCAGGCGCGGCGCTGATTCTTGTCGAGGAACGTCCAGGCCACGAAGCGGCTTTGTTTCTGGCCCTGCGCCATGTGCACCACGCGGATGTCGGTGGCGCCTAAAGCGTTCAACGCTTCTTGCAGCGCGGGAACGTTACCGGCTTTGGACACCAGGGTGCTGAACCAGAACACTTGCTGGGCAAACTCGGCGCTTTGGGTGGCCATGCGCCCGATGAAGGCCGCTTCGCCGCCTTGGCAATACAGCTCGGCGTTTTGCCCGCCGAAGTTCAATTCCGGCAACGTGCGGCTCGGGTCGAGCTTGCCGAGGTTCTTCCATTTGCGCTTGCTGCCGCTGCGCGCCTCTTCCAGTGAGGTGTGGAAGGGCGGGTTGCTGAGGGTGAAGTCGAAGCGTTCTTCGGCGCCGATCAGGCCCTGGAAGATGTTCTGCGCATCGGGCTGCAGGCGCAGTTCCACCGCTGCGGCAACGCGTGGATTGGCCTGCAGGATGGCATTCGCCGAAGTCAGTGAGGCCGCATCGATATCCGCACCTACAAAGCTCCAGCCGTAATCGTGATGGCCGATCAACGGATAAATACAGTTGGCACCGATGCCGATGTCCAGGCCGCGAATCGCCGCGCCGCGCGGGATCACGCCGTCATGGCTGGCGCCGAGCAGGTCGGCCAGGTAATGCAGGTAGTCGGCGCGTCCGGGGATCGGCGGGCACAGGTAACCGGCGGGAATGTCCCAGTCGCGGATGCCGTAGAACTGCTTGAGTAGCGCGCGGTTGAAGACTTTGACCGCCGCCGGATCGGCGAAGTCGATGCTCGGCTTGCCATACGGGTTGGTGATCATGAACTGCGCCAGTTCGGGGTTGGATTCGATCAGCTGCGGGAAATCGTATCGGCCTTGATGGCGATTACGCGGGTGCAGCAGGGCCGCTTTGCTGCCGTCGGCTTTGTTGGTCGGCGGGGTAGGGCGTTTCGGTGAATGCGACATGGCCACTTGATCGAGAAGGCGAGACCGGGAAGTTTCCCACAGTGGGCGGCGGCTGTCGCAGCGCGTCGTCTGCGGCTCGGGCTTGGTCGGTACCCTCAGGGGTAGCCGAGCACCGTTTTGATGGTACTCAGGTGGGCGGCGATCCAGTGTTTGTCCACCGCGCCCCAGTCACGGATTTCGTAGTGTCCGGCGTTGTTGCGCTCGCCCGCTTGCTGCACGAACTGGCAGTCGATATCCAGATCGGCCAGCGCGGCCAAGGTGTCCTGTGCGGTACGCCGGGGCATGCCGGTGGCGGCCATCAGCGCCGCTACGCTGGGCGCGGTTCCGCTGTCGATCAGCCAGGCGACGTACAGGCGGCGGTAGAAGCTGGTTTTAGTTTTGCTGACTTCCATGGGCGAGTCCTTGCGGTTATCCATCCGGAGAGCGGTCGTAGGAGCGAATTTATTCGCGATTCGGCGGGTAGCATCGCGAATAAATTCGCTCCTACGGCCAGATAGCACAAGGCCCGCAATTGCGGGCCTTGTGCTCGTTAGGTGTAGCTTACAGATTGGCGATCTTCTCGCGCTGCTCGACCAGCTTGCCCAGGGCCTGTTCGGCCTCGGCCAGCTTGGCGCGCTCCTTGTCGAGCACTTCGGCCGGCGCTTTGGCGACGAAGCCTTCGTTGGCCAACTTGCCGCCGACGCGCTTGACCTCGCCGTCCAGGCGCTGGATTTCCTTGTCCAGACGCGCCAACTCGGCATCCTTGTCGATCAGCCCAGCCATCGGCACCAGCACCTGCATCTCGCCGACCAGGGCGGTGGCGGACATTGGCGCTTCTTCGCCAGCCGCCAGCACGCGTACCGACTCCAGCTTGGCCAGCTTGTTGAGCAGCGGTGCGTTGTCGTTGAGGCGGCGCAGGTCTTCGGCGCTGGCGTTGGCGACGATGATGTCGATGCGCTTGGCCATGGAGATCTTCATCTCGCCACGGATCTGCCGTACGCCGAGCATCAGCTGCTTGACCCACTCGATGTCGCCTTCGGCGGCGGCGTCGATGCGGCTCTCGTTCGCCACCGGCCAGGCCTGCAGCATGATGGTGTCGCCGCTGACGCCAGCCTGGGCCTTGATCCGCTGCCAGATTTCTTCGGTGATAAAGGGCATAAACGGGTGGGCCAGGCGCAGAACCACTTCCAGCACGCGGATCAGCGTGCGGCGGGTGCCGCGCTGGCGCTCGGCCGGGGCGTTTTCGTCCCACAGCACCGGCTTGACCAGCTCCAGGTACCAGGCGCAGTACTGGTCCCAGACGAACTCGTAGAGCGACTGGGCGGCCAGGTCGAAGCGGAAACCGTCGAGGTGCCGGGTCACGTCGGCCTCGGTGCGCTGCAGCTGGGAGATGATCCAGCGGTCCACCGAGGACAGCTCCACCGCTTCGCCATTGATGCCGGTGTCCTGGCCATCGGTGTTCTCGAGGACGAAGTTGGCGGCGTTCCACAGCTTGTTGCAGAAGTTGCGGTAACCCTCGACGCGACCCATGTCGAACTTGATGTCGCGGCCGGTGGAGGCCAGCGCCAGGTTGGTGAAGCGCAGGGCGTCGGTGCCGTAGGCGGCGATGCCGTCGGGGAACTCGGCGCGGGTCTGCTTGGCGATCTTCTCGGCCAGCTTGGGCTGCATCAGGCCGGTGGTGCGCTTCTCCAGCAGCTCGTCGAGGGTGATGCCGTCGACTATATCCAGCGGGTCGAGCACGTTGCCCTTGGACTTGGACATCTTCTGGCCCTGGCCATCGCGCACCAGGCCGTGCACGTACACGGTCTTGAACGGGATCTGCCCGGTCAGGTGGGTGGACAGCATGATCATCCGGGCGACCCAGAAGAAGATGATATCGAAACCGGTGACCAGCACGTCGGTGGGGTGGAAGGTCTTGAGGAAGTCGGTCTGCTGCGGCCAGCCGAGGGTGGAGAAGGTCCACAGGCCGGAGCTGAACCAGGTGTCCAGCACGTCTTCGTCCTGGCGCAGGTTGGCGTCGCCGAGGTTGTGCTTGGCGCGCACTTCCGCCTCGTCGCGGCCGACGTAGACGTTGCCGGCGTCGTCGTACCAGGCCGGGATGCGGTGGCCCCACCAGAGCTGACGGCTGATGCACCAGTCCTGGATGTCGCGCATCCAGCTGAAGTACATGTTCTCGTACTGCTTGGGCACGAACTGGATCTCGCCGCTCTCGACCACGGCGATGGCTTTTTCCGCCAAAGGTTTAGTGGAGACATACCACTGGTCGGTCAGCCACGGCTCGATGATGGTGCCGGAGCGGTCGCCCTTCGGTACTTTCAGGGCGTGGTCGTCGATCTTCTCCAGCAGGCCGGCGGCCTCGAAGGCGGCGACTATCTGCTTGCGCGCGACGAAACGGTCGAGGCCGGCGTAGTCGGTCGGCAGGCTGCCGTCGATCTCGGCGTTGACGCTGCCGTCGACGTTGAACACCTGGGCAGTGGCCAGCACTTCGGCGTTCTTGTCGAAGATATTGAGCAGCGGCAGGTTGTGGCGCTTGCCGACTTCGTAGTCGTTGAAGTCGTGGGCCGGGGTGATCTTCACGCAGCCGGTGCCGAACTCGGGGTCGCAGTAGTCGTCGGCGATGATCGGGATGCGCCGGCCGACCAGGGGCAGCTCGACGAAGGTGCCGATCAGGGCCTTGTAGCGCTCATCTTCCGGGTGCACGGCCACGGCGGCGTCGCCGAGCATGGTTTCCGGGCGGGTGGTGGCGACGATCAGGTAGTCCTTGCCGTCGGCGGTTTTATTACCGTCGGCCAGCGGGTAACGCAGGTTCCACAGGTGGCCCTTCTCGTCGTGGTTTTCCACTTCGAGGTCGGAGATGGCGGTGTGGAACTTGGTGTCCCAGTTGACCAGGCGCTTGCCACGGTAGATCAGGCCGTCCTGGTGCAGGCGCACAAAGGCTTCCTTCACTGCTTCCGAGAGGCCCTCGTCCATGGTGAAGCGCTCGCGCGACCAGTCCACGGAGGAGCCCAGGCGGCGGATCTGCCGGGTGATGGTGCCGCCGGACTGTTCCTTCCACTCCCAGACCTTCTCCAGGAACTTCTCGCGGCCCAGGTCATGGCGGCCGATGCCGTCGGCGGCCAGTTGGCGCTCGACCACCATCTGCGTGGCGATGCCCGCGTGGTCGGTGCCCGGCTGCCACAGGGTGTTGCGGCCCTGCATGCGGCGGAAGCGGATCAGCGCATCCATGATCGCGTTGTTGAAGCCATGGCCCATGTGCAGGCTGCCGGTGACGTTCGGCGGCGGGATCATGATGGTGTAGGGCTCGCCGGAACCTTGTGGGGCGAAGTAATTGTTCTTCTCCCAGGTCTGGTACCAGGAAGTTTCAATGGCGTGCGGCTGGTAGGTCTTGTCCATGTGCGGCGGGACCGAAGGCTGATAAACGGAAAGCCGGCAAGTATAAAGGCAAACCGTTATTGGTGGGTTTATGGGTTTCCGCCGCGCGCCAAGGCCGAGCGGGCCTGCACTTACTCGCGGTTACCGCTCGGTGTCAGGGTTTGCGCTGGCTGAGCAGGCGCTCGAGGCGGACTTCGAGGCGGCGTTTGAGTTCGGCTTCGATCTGCGGCACGAAATCGTCGATCACGTCCTGGAGCAGAAGCTGGGCGGCGGCCCGTAATTCATCGTCAAGACGCTTGAGCTCGCTGCCGGAGGGTTTGGCGCTGGGCTGCTGGCTCGATGGCGTGGCCGGCGCGACACGTTCGGGAGTGGGCGCAGCGACGATTTCGGATAGCACGGGAATGCCATCGGCGTCGACTGTTTCGGTCAGCAACGGCGGTTCCACGCCCTCGTCGAGCAGTTGCCGGATCGACTCGAGATCATCGAGCAGATGGGTGGTTTTTTGCGGCGGTTTTGGAGTGTCCATGACGGGATTTACAGTTCTACACGCTTGGGATCATAGCCGCGCTGACGGTAGAGGCGGAAATTCTCCCGGCAGGCGGTCAGCAAATCCGCTTGTTGATTGACGATTTCGATCACCCGGCTGAAGTATTCGAGGTGTGGCGAGATAGTCGTCTGCAGGTTGATCAGCAGGCCATTGCGGCTCGCTGGCGGCTCATCCAGACCCAGGACAACCGGCGCTTGGGGATCATCGGCATGCAGGTTGTGCGGCACGAAGGTTTCCGCCTTGAAACGCCACAGCAATTCGTCCAGCTCAAGGCTTTGCGCCTCGTCCTGACAGCGTATGAAGACTGGCAAACCATGGCGCCAGGCTTTCATGGCCAACTGACAGGCCGCCCGCAGACGGTCTGCGGGGCTGGCTGAGGAGAGGACGTAAAACTCGATTCGAAGCATTCACAGTGCTCTGTAGGAGCGGCCCGAAGGCCGCGAAAAGCGCGGTCGCGGCCAGGAGCCGCCCCTACGAGATTTTAAACCTTGGCGCGATCCAGCAGGTATTGGGTCAGCAGCGGTACCGGTCGGCCGGTAGCACCTTTGTCCTTGCCACCGCTGATCCAGGCGGTACCGGCGATGTCCAGGTGCGCCCAGTGGTACTTTTTGGCGAAGCGCGACAGGAAGCAACCAGCGGTGATGGTGCCGGCTTTCGGTCCGCCAATATTGGCGATGTCGGCGAACGGGCTATCCAGCTGTTCCTGATATTCATCGAATAGCGGCAACTGCCAGGCACGGTCGTCGGCGTGTTCGCCAGCCTTGAGCAGCTGCCGGACCAGCGCATCGTTGTTGCCCATCAAGCCCGAGGTGTTGCTGCCCAGGGCGACGATACAGGCGCCGGTGAGGGTGGCGATGTCGATCACCGCTTGGGGGTTGAAACGTTCGGCGTAGGTCAGGGTGTCGCACAGCACCAGACGACCTTCGGCGTCGGTGTTGAGGATCTCCACGGTCTGTCCGCTCATGGTCGTGACGATATCGCCCGGCCGGGTGGCGCCGCCGCTGGGCATGTTCTCGGCGCAGGCGAGCAGGCATACCAGGTTGATCGGCAGCTGCAGTTCGAGCACGGCGCGCAGGGTCCCGAGGACGCTGGCGGCGCCGCACATGTCGTACTTCATCTCGTCCATACCGAGGCCGGGCTTGAGGCTGATGCCGCCCGTATCGAAGGTGATGCCCTTGCCAACCAGGGCGAAGGGTTTGTCATCCTTGGCACCACCGGTGTATTGCAGGACGATCATCCGCGGCGGCTGGTCGCTGCCTTGGGCGACGGCGAGGAATGCCCCGGCGCCAAGTGCGGCGAGCTTTTTCTCGTCCAGGATTTCGACTTTGAGATTCTTGTGAGCCTTGCCCAGCGCCTTGGCTTCCTCGGCGAGGAAGCTCGGTTGGCAGATATTCGGTGGCAGGTTGCCGAGGTCACGGGTGAAGGCCATGCCGCTGGCGATCGCCTGGGCATGCAGGCTGCCGCGCTCGACGTCGGCCAGCTGTGCCTTGTCGGCGATCAGGGTGATTTTCTTCAGTGCGCGCGGCTCGGCTTTCTGGCTCTTGAAACGGTCGAATACATAGCCGCCATCGGCCAGCGTTTCCACCAACAGGCGGGCTTTGCCGTAAGCATCGCGCCCTTTGACCGTTAGTTCACCAAGTGCCACGACTGCATCGCTGCCGCCCAGCCCTTTCAGGTTGGCGAGCACCGCCGCAACCAATTTGCGGTACTGGCGGTCGGATAACTCGCCCTTACCGCTACCGACTAGCAGGACGCGCTCGGCCTTGAGGTTGGGCAGGCTATGCAGCAACAGGGTTTGGCCCACCTTGCCGGCCAAGTCGCCGCGCTTGAGTAAGGCGCTGATCGCGCCGGCGCTGGCGGTGTCGACAGCCTTGGCAAGCTCGCCGAGCTTGCGGCCTTCGCCAATCGCAATCACCAGCGTGGCGGTTTTCAGGGTTTCCGGACGAACGCTTTTGACGAGGAATTCCATGAGCTGTGTCCCCAAGACAACGAGTCGGTATTGCAGGATAATGCCGGGCATTTCGTGGTCCGCTACAGGCGGGCCGGCAACAAGCGGCTAGTTTGAGCGTAGCCGCTTGAGCCTGACAACCCTGGAGCGTCTTGGTTTGATTGTCTTCCGTTATCTGTCCCGAGAACTGCTGATCACTCTGAGCGCAGTCAGCGCCGTGCTCCTGGTTATCATCATGAGCGGGCGTTTCATCAAATATCTGGCCCAAGCAGCCTCGGGTGCGCTCGATCCGGGCGTGCTGTTCATGATCATGGGTTTCCGCATTCCCGGCTTCCTGCAGTTGATCCTGCCGCTGGGTCTGTTCCTCGGCATTTTGCTGGCGTACGGGCGTTTGTATCTCGATAGCGAAATGACCGTACTGTCGGCTACTGGCATGAGCCAACAACGTTTGCTCGGCTATACGTTGGTGCCGGCGACTTTGGTGGCGCTGCTGGTGGCCTGGCTGAGCATGGGGCTGGCGCCGCAAGGCGTGGCGCAGGTGGCACGCATCCTCAACGAGCAGGACGCGTTGACCGAATTCGATACCTTGGTGCCGGGTCGCTTTCAATCGATGAAGAACGGCTCCCGCGTCACTTATGTACAAGACATGAGCAAGGATAGTAGCGAGCTCGGCGGGATTTTCATCTCCGACAAACGCCTCTCGCGCGACGGTGACAAGGAGCGCGGTATCACCGTGCTGATTGCCGAAAAAGGTCGCCAGGAAGTGCACGCAGATGGTTCCCGTTACCTGATTCTCGACAATGGTTTCCGCTACGACGGCAATCCGGGCAAAGCTGATTACCGTGCGATCCAATACGACACCTACGGCATTCTGTTGCAGCGTCCGGAAGTGAGCGGTGAAATCAGCGAGCGCGAGGCGATTCCCACCAGCGAATTATTGGGTAGCGACGATCCTCGCCATGAAGCCGAATTGCAGTGGCGCTTATCCATCCCGCTGCTGGTGTTCGTGGTGACGCTGTTGGCGGTACCGCTGGCGCGCGTCAATCCGCGCCAAGGTCGCTTCCTCAAGCTATTGCCGGCAATCCTTCTGTATATGGCCTATTTGTCGCTGCTGATTGCGGTGCGTGGCGCGCTGGATAAAGGCAAGCTGCCATTGACCTTTGGTTTGTGGTGGGTGCACGCGATCTTCTTTGTGATTGGCCTGGGGCTGCTGTATTGGGAGCCGTTACGTCTGAAGTGGGCTGCCCGTCGAGCAGTGCAGGAGGTGGCCCATGGTTAAGCTGGATCGTTATATCGGCAGTAGCGTCTTCGTATCGATTCTTGGCGTGCTCGGCGTAATCGTCGGGTTGGCGCTGTTGTTTGCATTCATCGACGAGATGGGTGATGTCGAGGGCGGCTACGGGTTGCTCGATGCCGCCTGGTATGTGGTGCTGACCACGCCGCGGCGCGTGTACGACATGCTGCCAATGGCCGCCTTGATCGGCTGCTTGATCGGCTTGGGTAATCTGGCTAGCAACAGCGAATTGACCATCATGCGCGCTGCCGGCGTTTCAGTTGGTCGCATTGTTTGGGCGGTGATGAAGCCCATGCTGGTGCTGATGATGGTCGGCATTCTGATCGGCGAATACCTCGCGCCGTGGAGCGAAAATCTGGCGCAGGCCAGTCGCTCGATGGCTCAGGGCGGTGGTGAAGCGCAGAGTGCCAAGCGTGGTGTGTGGCACCGCCAGGGCAATGAGTTCGTGCATATCAATGCCGTGCAACCGAATGGATTGCTCTACGGCGTGACCCGCTACCAGTTCGACGAGCAGCGGCATTTGCAGTCGGCCAGTTTCGCCAAACGCGCCCAGTATCAGGGCGATCATTGGCAGCTCAATGAGGTGTCCACCACGCATTTTCGTGAAAGTAGCACTGAAGTGGTCAACCTTCCTGAGGAACGTTGGGATGTACAGCTGACGCCCCAGTTGCTGGGCACGGTTGTGCTCGAGCCTGAAGCGCTTTCGGTTACTGGATTGTGGCGCTACATCCAGTACCTAGCTGAGCAGGGTCTGAACAACGGCCGCTACTGGCTGGCGTTCTGGGGCAAGCTGCTGCAGCCCTTGGTGACGGCGGCGCTAGTGCTGATGGCGATTTCGTTCATCTTCGGTCCACTGCGCTCGGTGACCTTGGGTCAGCGGGTGTTCACCGGTGTGTTAGTCGGCTTCGTGTTCCGTATCGCTCAGGATCTGCTCGGCCCATCGAGCTTGGTGTTCGGCTTTTCGCCCTTGTTGGCGGTGCTAATCCCGAGTGGTATCTGCGCCTTGGCGGGGATATGGATGCTACGAAGAGCGGGTTGAGCGCGCGATAAAATGAAAAAGCCGGCTATAAGCCGGCTTTTTCATTTCTTGTGAGCACTCTTGGGTAGCTGGACGACGATCGAGTCTGAATAAATGTCGTGCCAGCTGCGTTTCTGCTTATCCCAAAGAATCCAGAGAAACCCCAAACCAACACAAAGCCACGACAGTATGGCAAGCAAGAAGCGCAGAAGGGCTTGCCAGAGATCAATTGCTGAGCCGTCGAGGTTTTGGATGCGAACTCCCCACACCTGCATGCCCAGCGTCTGGCCATTGTAAGTCCAGAACTTGGCGAAGAAGGCGAACAGGCAGAGAACCAGGATGGTGGCCAATAGCGGGTCGTGATCCAGCGCGCCGGAGTCGCTCAGTTCGCGCAAGCGGGCTTCGCCGTAGATGGCGATCTGCACCATCTTATAAATCAGGGTGACCACCATCAGCAGGGCAATGCTCAACAGTGCATCGTAAAACATCGCCGCTAGGCGGCGGGGTAGGCCCGCGCGGGGAAATTCACCTTGCGGGCGTAGCAAATGCTTGGGCATGCGGTGTGTTGTTCCTGGTGACAAAGTTGAGGGCATAAAAAAGCCCCTGATGTCGCCATCAGGGGCTTCTATCGGCGCAGCGGCGATTAGCCCAGGACTTGAACCTGGTCGGCCTGCATGCCTTTTTGACCTTGTACTGCGACGAAGCTGACTTTTTGGCCTTCTTTCAGGCTCTTGAAGCCGTTGCCTTCGATCGCACGGAAGTGGACGAACAGATCCGGACCGCTTTCAGGAGTGATGAAACCAAAACCTTTCTCGTCGTTAAACCACTTGACGGTACCGTTCTGACGATTCGACATATCTTATTTCCTTGGAACTAGAGTTGATGACAGTCTCTTAATATAGAAGAGAACTGGACTGGTTGCAGAGAGTAAGAGGCGTCGAGCGGGATGTAGCAAATCTATCGATCTGCTGCACCAGGTCACGATTCAAAGCGACCCCATGCAAACACAGCGGGGAAACTCTACGTCAAGAGTAAGAATGAATTCAACCCCTGAGGGTGGCACCTGACCACTGGATAAAGGCCGTGCCGGTAGGGTTGAAGTAAGGCGAGATGATCTTTAAAACTAGATAGCCTGCCATTGCGACAGTCTCAAAAATGGTGCCGGGGGAGACGCTAACTTTCCAGTAAATACGGGGCTTGTATCGTCGTTGTTATGGTTGGCATACAAGCTGGCATACACGGCGCCGGCTGCTGGGGTGTTTTTGCATGATTTCCGAGCGGAGCATAACCGTCTTGGCGTGCTGAATATCAACATTTCTCAGCAGCCAATGCTCCCAGCGCGTCCCTTTTTAGGGATCAAAGAAACTCGATTACATGAGGTTGTTTCGCAAACGGGGGAGCAAGGGGCACGGCGGTCTGAATCTTAGGTTTTGTTAGGTTCCGGCATGGGTCAAAGACGATCAACAGAAGCGGCGTAAATGCCCATACCTCGCTCGATACTGGCGAGCATAGCGGCGGCATCCTCCAGGGCACGGGCGTCTACCTGCTTAAGCTGCTCAATCTTCCGCTCGAACGTCCGCCAGTGCATACCCTTCGGCTTGGGAATGAACTCGGCGGGGGTGAACAGAAATCCCTCATCGCAGCCCAGGGCATCGCGCAGCTTGAATGACTGGTCAGACGCCCGGTCGCGTTTGTTCGCTTGCTGGCTCGCATAGTTCAGGCGCCAGCAGTGACGGCAGGCGAACTCGCTGCCGCCGTAGAGCTTCGCCACTCGACGGCCACAGGATGGGCACAGGAACCACGGGCGCTCCCCTCCAAGGTGGCAAGGCGTCCAAGTGATCGGCACGGGGTAATCCCTCGGTTCTGGCTTGCCTCTCACCTTTGCCTGATAGCGCAGACGTATGCAGGTCGGGCTTTCCGTGCGAATGCCGATTGACGCCACCACGACGCCACGGCGTTTCCACTCCAACGAACAGGAATAGCCCGACAACAGAGCGCCGCGACGATGAAGCCACCGAACGTCTAAGGCGCGGTAATCCTCGGTCGCGTCTTTTTCCTTCGCTCTGCTCATTTCAGGAACCTAAATCAATTGGGAATTTGGGGGTAATGCGTAACTGGTGCGAACCGCGAACCATCACGCGAATCATTGAAGGCCCGCGCTCAGATACCGGGCGCGCAGCTCTGCCCCTGTTACACAGTAACGCCCCGTAGGCGCATGGCAGTGCGGGCAGTTGCCTAGCGCGTGGGCGTGGAAGGCATCACGGGCGGCGATCCACTCCGGCGATGCGGTGGCCGCTGTGCGGTGGGCGTACTGCGGCTGGTGCTGCTCTAGGTGCTCCAGGTGATCGGTCTGCGGTATCCATGCCGGGTTACTGCGAATCAGGTTGGCCGTGAATCGCGGGTGCGTCCGGTGTTGTTCCTCCAGGTCGTGACGGTCGATAAAGCCGCGCTCTCGAAGGTAGGCCGGCGAGCATCCCAGCAGGCGAGCGACACGCCCCAACCAGGCCAGCGCCTCGGGTGAATCGTTCGCCGGGGTTAGTGCTTCGATGATCTCCAGACGATGCGCCTTGATCTCGGCGAGCAGGTCGGCGGGCGGTTGGTGGTCTGCCTTCCAGGTCAGCCTGTCGCCTTCCAACACCAGCGACACGCCTTCGGCCTCGGCGATCTCCAACACTTCGGCGGCGCTCATATGTCACCTCCGAAAAGCGCGGGCGCGGGGGATAGCTCCTGACCCAATGTCCTGCATGTCCTAATGTCCTGCTGGTTGACTGTTTTTTGATCGTTTACCAGGACATTAGGACTTTCAGGACATTGCTTCGGGAGTTTTCTTTTTACTGTCCACTTCACGGCGCCGCCGACTTTGCCCAGACATTTGCAGTCGATACTCATCTGACGAAGTGCGGGCGCTGCACGGCGCAAGGCATCGCCCAGCCCCTTTGGTGACTTCGGCCAGGAATCGCAGCCGGTCGGTCGGTACTGCTCCAGGGTCAGAAGGATTTCTTTTGCCGGCGCGGCCACGCCTTCCGGGCGCGCTTCGATCAGCTCCACCACGGCAGCGGCTACCGGACTGGCATCGATGGTGCGCGCCAGACTCTCCTGCCTGCTGGCGTTGAACTCCTTCATGAAGTCATCCGGCTTTTTCTCGACGGCCTTGGCGACCGCCATTCCTAGTAGTGCGAACTCGACAAGGCGCGGACGATCATCAGCAGGCAGGCTCATGCTCGGCAGGACGGCCAGCGCCCGTGCGGCGATATCCAGCAGCGCCCCCAGCAGACTAGCGCGCCTTTCTTCGTACTCGCTCCACAGACCCGCTACCTCCCGGCGCTCGACGATAACCGGCGTCTCGACGGTGATGGCGCGGTCTACAAGGTCTTGCGCGGTGACGGCGGCGGCGATGCCGTTGAGGATGATCGGGCGCTTGACGCTGATAACGCTCTCTTCGCTGTCGCTGTACAACTTGCGCTTGGCGAATCCGCCTCCCGTGGCTAGCACGCACAAAGCGTCCTGCATCTGTCCCGGCAGGTGCGAAATGTTCTCGTAGCTCACCAATGCGCAGGCTCCGGCTGAGACGAAAACATCCTCGACCGACTTGGGCGCACCGCGTAGGTCGCAAGCGTTTGGATCGATCAGCCGGCGTAGTGCCGTTTGCGTCGTGCTCTTGGCGCTGCCCTGTTCGCCCAGCAACTCGAGCACGGGGTAAGGCGTATCAGGGCGCAGGCATTCGATTAGCCAGGCCAACACCAACAGGCGGCAGTTTTCGGGGACGTTGGCGACCTCCCACAGCGCGTCAATGCTCCCGCCGTGGATCGGCACGGGTAGCGGTTGCATGGTTTCGGGGCGCACGAAGGCGACCTCTGGAGCCTCGACGATCTCCCAGCGACCGGGCTGCAAGCGGATGGCACTGCTACTGCCAGGTACGGCCAGATCTAGCCAGTAATCGCCGGCAGCACCAGCGAAACGCAGATTAACTTGGCGCTGCTCGCCATCGAATCGACCGATGCCGGCCAGGGTGCCCAGCGCCTCGCGAGCCGACTGGTCACGCGCCGACTTGCCAGTGTCCTTGTAGAAGCCGGCCAGCAGGCAGTCACGGAACTGGCGGGATGCCAGGTTGCGCACCTCGCCAGTTTTGCGGTCGCTGGTGTAAACGTCCTTGTTCTCGTCGTGGAATAGCTCGAAACGCTGCTCGACGAACTTGACCAGTTGTGACGCCTGGCTCTGCTTATCGTCCGCCTCCCGGTCTTCGACTTCTTGGCGATCTTCGGCTTCCGGCATGACGGGATCGGGGATCAATTGGAACTCGGCAACAGTCATTGGCGGCCCTCCATCCATTGGCGCAGGTCATTGAAGTCGCTCAACTCCAGCGGCGCGTCATCCGGCCACTGCGGCAGCACCAGCCCGCAACCGAGCGCGGCGGCGGCTTTGATGGCGGAAGTACGCCCAGGGTTGCCCTCGGTCTGGCGGTCGTCATCACCCGCAAAGATCGGCACGGCCTCGGGATAGCGGTGGCGCAGCTTCAGGCCGACCAGCAGCAGGTTGCCGGCATTCATCGCGCAGGCGACCGGGTGGCCGGTGCTTTCGTGGATCGTTGCCCCAGTCGCCCAGCCTTCGCAGGCGTACCAAGGTTGACCGTCCTTGATGCTGCCCAGCGGCGAATAACAGCCCTTCATCATGCCGCCATACAGAAAGCGCTTTTGCCCATCCGGGCCGATGCGTTGCAGGTTCACCAACTGGCCGGCGTGGTACAGCGGCACCAGCAGCACATCACCCAACTGGCGCAGGGCGTGCGGTCGGCAGCCCTTGGCGATCAGGTAGGGGTGATCGGGATCGGCGCGGCGAGCATCACGCCAGAGTCGATTGCCCTTCTCGGCGGCTTGTTGCTGGAGCTGGTGCCGCTCAGCTTCCCGCTGGCGCCTGGCCTGCTCGATACGCTGGGCGATTAATTGCGCCTCCAGTGGATCGGCAGGCTTGCGACTGCTCCAGGTGTGCGAGCTACCCGCCTTCCAGCTACCGAAACAACCGGAGGCGATGCCATTGGCAAACAGCAGATACCAACCGTTTAGTGTGCCGGCCTTGTCGTCAGGGACGTGGAAGCGGCGGATGGTGCCGTCTGCAATCGGCACAAAATCCAGCTTGCCGAGCGTCGCCGTCATGGTCTGGAGAAATTCAAACTCGGGGCGGGAGGTGTTATGGTGTAACGGCTGATTGTTGTTTCGACTGAGCCCGGTTGCCGCCGGGCTTTTTCGTGTCTGGGTCATCATGCCGCCCCCCTCGCGTCCAGTTTGGATTGCAGCCATGCAGCGATCTCGCTGGCGACGAAGAACGCACGGGCCGAGCGTGCATCACCGTCTTTAACCGGCTTGGGAAAGGTGGGATCGCTGGTCATCAGCTTGTAGACGCCAGAGCGCGATTTGCGCAGCAGGCTACAAACGTCGCCGAAGGTCAGCAGTTGCGACAGGCCGGATGCCTGGCGCTGAGGGTCTTGCAGTTGGATAGGTTTCAATGGGATGCACTCCGTTGTGTTGGGGTGCTCACATTTTTTCCGACTTATCCAAACTGGTCAGGGACAAAGAACTTGCTCTATTTGTCCCCAGGTCTGCGCCAGCCTTTAAGCGAGAAACGGGATTTCTCAATGCTCCGCTGGGTCGCTTTCTTCAGGCTATCAGCAGGGTCGGAGCGCCAGCTGGCAGGCACAAGGTCTGGCCGCTGCTCAATCGCCTGAGCCATAGCCTTGTTCCAAGAAAGCTTGCCGGCCTTTACCTGAATCGCTACAGCCAGCTCATAAAGCTCATGGCCAAGCTCAGGGTCGGGTTGCTTCCATGATTTATTGGCTGGAGCCATTCCTTCCGAGAACTTTTCGACCAAGAAAGGCATGAACTCGGGATGAAAGAGGACTTCCGGGAGGTCGTTCTTTACATCATCAAAATCCACTAATCCCGCCTCGATTAGCTTGCGTGTCCTGCGGGATACCAAGTCATTGCTAGCAACCACGAACAGGACAAGCATGTTCGAAGCCTCAATGCTGTCCTTCGGCTCAAGCTCTTGCCGGCTCAAGATTGTATTGCGGTAGCGGCTGAACCAGCGGGGGACGAACAGAATCGTCTGCCATAGACCATCTTTATCATCCACGGCGAGGCTGAAGCCGTCGTCAAGCAGCCGAACCTCGTGAACTTGAATTGGGTCTGCCAGTTGTTCGCAGGTAACTCCAAGCAGAGCACTCGCAACCTGCCATGGCACGTCTTCCTGTAGTTGTTCACCATTGGGCAGCAAAAACGTGATGCCGCGCTTTTGCTCTGTGCTCATGCCCGCCTGATCTCCACCACGTTGCCGGCTGCCAGTTTGTCGAGGTGGTCGGCATACCATTGCATCATGGTCGTGCGCTGCTCTAGGTACTGGGCTTTGTTGTAGATGCCGGCTATGCCTTCTTCCTTGTGAGCCAGTTGCGCCTCGATGTGGTCTTTCTGCCAGCCGTTTTCGCGTAGCAGGGTGCTGGCCGTGTGGCGGGTGCCATGCCCGACCAAGCGGCCTTTGTAGCCGATACCGGCGAACACCTTATTGATGGTGTTTTCGCTGATCGTCGGGTTCTTTGGCCCGACGCCGGGGAACAGCCAGCGGCTACGGCCAGTCACCCTATGCAGTTCGCGCAGGGCATCGAGTGCCTGGCGGGGGAGCGGTGCCACATGATCCCGACGCATCTTCATCTTGTCGGCTGGGGTCGTCCAGGTGGCTGCGGTGAAGTCGATTTCCGACCATTCAGCCAGGCGAACCATGCCGGGCCGGGATGCCGTCCAGATGCAAAGCCAGGCGGCGGTCTTGGCCGGCAGGCGGCTGGTGGTGGTTTTCAGAGCACGGATGAACTCCGGCAGCTCGGGCTCCAATAGATGAGGGTGCTGCTGGGTCTTGGGGGTGGGGGCGGCTATATCGCGCAACCTACTGGCCGGGTCATTCTCCGTCAGCCCCAGGCCGATAGCCCGGCCAAATATCTGATTGACCCAGGTGCGGCACTTCTCGGCAACGTTATGGGCGTTGCGCGCTTCGAGTGAGGCTTGCAGGGCGGCGCAGTCGGTGCGGGTGATTTCGTCCAACTGCTTGTCACCCAGGGCGGGAAGTATGTCCTTATCCAGATAGGTGCGGATCTTGCTCAAGGTGGAGTCGGCTAGCCCTTTATCTACTTTGGCCTTGAGCCAGCCATCAGCCGCGACGCGGAATGTTCGGGTCTTGGCTATTTCAGTGGCAGCCTTATCGGCGCGCTTTTGCTCAAGGGGATCAATACCCCTGCTGAGTTGATCGCGATTCTCTCTGGCTTTCTTGCGCGCCAGTTCACCGCCAACCTCTGGATAGCCGCCAATACCTAGCCAAGACCATTTGCCGGTGGTTGCCTTAAAGCGCAGCTCCCAGGACTTAGCCCCGTTGGGCTTGACTCGGAAATACAGCCCTTCGCCGTCAGGCTCGCGATATACCTTGGCATCAGGCTCAAGACTTGCCAGAACGGTGTCTGCCAAGGGGCGACGTTTGATCTCTGAACGCTTCATCTGTGTATGCCAAAGTTATGAGCTTTAAGAAGCATACAAGCTGGCATACACGGAGACAACGGATATACGGGGGCATGCAGGAATATGCAGGCACAAAAAAACCGGCTCAATGGCCGGTTTATCTGGGTTTCCACTGCATGTGTGTGCATGCGTGAATATGTAATTGGTGCCCCGGGGGAGACTCGAACTCCCACTCCTTTCGAAAACGGATTTTGAATCCGCCGCGTCTACCGATTCCGCCACCGGGGCACAGACGGCGCGCAGTATAGGGATAGCCTACGCAGTGGTCAATCGGCTTGCGTGGTCAAATTTGCCTATTTCCGCTAAACTTCGCCGCCCTGCGAAACGACCCTTCATCATGCGTGTTGCTGACTTCAATTTCGAGCTGCCAGAGGCGCTAATCGCTCGGCATCCCCTGGCGGAGCGCCGGGCTAGCCGCTTGCTGGTACTCGACGGCGAAAGCGGTGAATTGCGCCATCGCCAATTTACCGACTTACTCGACTACCTAAATCCTGGTGACCTGATGGTGTTCAATGACACTCGGGTCATCCCTGCGAGACTATTTGGCCACAAGGAGTCCGGCGGCAAGCTTGAGATACTGGTCGAGCGGGTTCTCGATACTCACCGGGTCTTGGCTCATGTGCGAGCCAGTAAGGCGCCGAAGCCGGGCTCGCTGATCAAACTTGATGGTGGTGGTTCGGCAGCGATGCTGGCGCGCCATGAGGCTTTGTTCGAGCTGCGCTTTTCCGAGGAAGTGTTGCCGCTTCTCGAGCGCGTCGGTCACATGCCGTTGCCTCCTTATATCGACCGGCCAGACGAAGCAGCTGATCGTGAGCGCTATCAGACCGTCTATGCCGAGCGTGCGGGCGCGGTTGCTGCGCCAACTGCAGGTCTGCATTTCGATCAGGATTTGCTCGAGTCGATTCGCGCAAAAGGCATTGCCACGGCATTTGTCACTCTACATGTAGGGGCGGGCACTTTTCAGCCGGTACGGGTCGAGCGTATCGAAGATCACCACATGCATCGGGAATGGCTGGAAGTTAGCCAGGATGTGGTCGATGCAGTTGCTGCTTGTCGCCAGCGTGGTGGTCGGGTCATCGCCGTCGGCACGACCAGCGTGCGCTCCCTGGAGAGCGCAGCGCGTGACGGGGTGCTTAAGGCGTTCAGTGGCGATACCGACATCTTCATTTATCCGGGTCGACCCTTTCATGTGGTCGATGCGCTGGTGACCAACTTCCATTTGCCGGAGTCCACGCTGCTGATGCTGGTATCCGCGTTTGCCGGTTATCCGCAAACCATGGCGGCTTACGCGGCCGCGGTGGCGGAGGGTTATCGCTTCTTTAGTTACGGTGATGCGATGTTCATCACCCGCAATCCCGCACCCTGTGGGCCAGAGGAACAAGCATGACTGGTAGCTGCCGTATGTCCTTCGAGCTGTTGGCGACCGATGGCAAGGCGCGCCGTGGACGACTGACCTTCCCGCGTGGCGTGGTAGAGACGCCGGCATTCATGCCGGTCGGCACCTATGGCACGGTCAAGGGCATGCTGCCGCGGGACATCGAGGCCATTGGTGCGCAGATCATTCTCGGCAATACCTTTCATTTGTGGCTGCGCCCCGGTACCGAGGTCATCAAGCGAATGGGTGATCTGCATGACTTCATGCAATGGCAGGGGCCGATCCTTACCGATTCCGGCGGTTTTCAGGTGTTCAGCCTGGGGGCGATGCGCAAGATCAAGGAGGAGGGCGTGACCTTTGCTTCGCCGGTTAACGGCAGCAAGGTGTTCATGGGGCCGGAAGAGTCGATGCAGGTGCAGCGCGATCTGGGCTCGGACATCGTGATGATTTTTGACGAGTGCACACCGTATCCGGCGGACGAACAAGTGGCGCGTACCTCCATGGAGCTGTCGCTGCGCTGGGCCAAGCGCTCGAAGATCGCCCACGGCGATAACACGGCGGCATTGTTTGGCATTGTGCAGGGTGGCATGCATGAGGATTTGCGCATGCGCTCGTTGGAAGGCTTGGATCAGATCGGGTTCGATGGATTGGCGATTGGTGGTTTGTCGGTCGGTGAGCCCAAAGAAGAAATGATCCGCGTCCTGGATTACCTGCCCGGGCAGATGCCAGTCGATAAGCCCCGCTATTTAATGGGGGTGGGCAAGCCTGAGGATCTGGTCGAAGGCGTGCGCCGCGGCGTCGATATGTTCGACTGTGTTATGCCTACTCGCAATGCCCGCAATGGTCATTTATTCACCGAGACAGGCGTATTGAAAATTCGTAATGCGGTGCACCGTCACGATGATTCGCCGCTAGATGCAAGTTGTGATTGTTATACCTGCAAACACTTCTCCAGAGCCTATCTACACCACCTGGACAAGTGCGGTGAAATGCTCAGTAGCATGTTGAATACCATCCATAATTTGCGACATTACCAACGCCTTATGGCTGGTTTGCGCGAGGCTATTCAACAGGGTACATTGGCCGCCTTTGTCGATGCCTTCTATACCCGGCGGGGTCTGCAAACACCGCCGCTGGCCTGATGAATCAAACTTTCCAAGACCTAATAACAGGAGTCCCCTATGAGCTTTTTGATTCCCGCAGCATTTGCTGATGCACCGGCCGCTGCCGCCCCCGCTGCCGGCTTCGAGTGGGTTTTCCTGGTCGGTTTCCTGGTGATTTTCTATCTGATGATCTGGCGTCCGCAGGCCAAGCGTGCCAAGGAGCATAAAAATCTTCTGGGCGGCCTGCAAAAAGGTGACGAAGTTGTGACCTCGGGTGGTATCGCCGGTAAGGTCAACAAGGTTTCCGATGACTTTGTAGTTATCGAGGTGTCCGACACCGTAGAACTGAAAATTCAGAAAGGCGCGATCGCTGCAACACTGCCGAAAGGCACGCTGAAAGCCATCTAACCCACACATTATTCCTAATCGACGGGGCGCTATAGGCGCCCCGCGTCATAAGCGGGCGGCGTCATGCTGAACAAATATCCCCTGTGGAAATACCTGTTGATCCTGGCAGTGCTGGTGATCGGCTTCGTTTATTCCGCACCCAACCTGTATCCCGATGATCCGGCTATTCAAATCAGCGGCGCCAGTACGGCGCTGAAGATCGAGCAGGCTGATCTCGAGCGCATCGGCAAGGCATTGGCTGAGGCCAATATCTCCGTCAAGGCAAGCAGCCTGAAGGCGGATGGCAAGGATGCATTGTTGCGTCTGGCAAAGCAGGAAGATCAGCTGCCGGCCAAAGAGGTCGCGCGCAAGGTTTTGGGTGACGATTATGTAGTTGCGCTGAACCTTGCGCCGACTACACCACAGTGGTTGCGCAGTCTGGCTGCGTCGCCGATGAAGCTTGGTTTGGACCTCTCCGGTGGTGTGCATTTCCTTCTCGAAGTGGATATGGAGAAGGCGCTCGACGCGCGCCGTAAGGTTTACGAGGGTGAGGTCAAGAGTGCGCTGCGTAAAGAGCGTGTGCGCTATCGCAGCTTGCCGCAGAGTGGCGGCGCGATTCAGCTGGGTTTTGCTGACGACGAGTCGTTGAGCAAGGCGCAGGATCTGATCCGCAAGGACTTCAAGGATTTCCAAGTTACGACTGTAGAGCGTAATGGTCTGCAGGTGCTGCGTCTGGAAATGACTCCCGCCAAGCTGGCTGAGATTCGTGAGTACTCGATCAAACAGAACTTGACCACCGTCCGTAACCGAGTCAACGAGCTGGGTGTGGCGGAGCCGCTGGTTCAGCGTCAAGGCGCCAACCGTATCGTCGTTGAGCTACCAGGCGTGCAAGACACCGCTGAGGCGAAGCGGATTCTTGGCAAGACCGCCAACCTCGAGTTCCGCCTTGCCGCTGACCAGGATGCGACCAAAGCAACGACCGAGTCTTTTGAGTTTCGTGAGTCGGGTCGTCCGCCGGTGCCGCTGGAGCGTGGTCTGATCATCACCGGTGACCAAGTCACCGATGCGCAGGCGAGCTTCGACGAAAATGGCCGTCCGCAGGTGAACATTCGTCTGGATGGTCATGGTGGTGAATTGATGAATCGCGCCACGCGGACCAATGTCGGGCGCAGCATGGCGGTGATTTTCATCGAGCAAAAACCGCTGACTCACTACGTCAAGAAGATGGTCGATGGCGTTGAAAAAGAAGTCGCAGTGCCGACGTTCAAAGAAGAGAAGAAGATCATCAGTCTGGCGACTATTCAGTCGCCGCTCGGTAGTCAGTTCCGCATCACTGGGTTGAATGGCCAGGGTGAATCGTCTGAGCTCGCTTTGCTGCTGCGGGCCGGTGGGCTGGCGGCGCCAATGTACTTCGCTGAAGAGCGGACTATTGGTCCGAGCCTGGGGGCCGACAACATCACCAAAGGTATCGATGCTTCGCTGTGGGGCATGCTCTTTGTCTCTCTGTTCATTCTGGCGATTTATCGTTTCTTTGGCGTGCTGGCAACTGTCGCGCTGGGGTTGAACATGGTGCTGCTGCTGGCGCTCATGTCCCTGTTAGGCGCGACACTGACGCTCCCGGGTATCGCCGGTATCGTGCTGACCATGGGTATGGCCGTGGACGCCAACGTGCTGATCTTCTCGCGTATTCGTGAAGAGATAGACAACGGCATGCCAGTTCAGCGAGCTATTCATGAAGGTTTCGATCGTGCTTTCACGGCAATTCTGGACGCCAACCTGACTACGCTATTGGTCGGCGGCATCCTCTTCGCTATGGGTACCGGGCCGGTCAAAGGCTTCGCGGTGACCATGTCGCTCGGCATTTTTACTTCGATGTTCACAGCCATCATGGTGACCCGCGGTATGGTCAACCTGATATTCGGTGGTCGTGACTTCAAGAAGTTGTGGATTTAAGGGGAAGCGGCGATGAAACGTACGATCAATTTTATGGGCGTGCGCAATGTTGCGTTCGCCGTCACGCTGTGTCTGACCCTGTTGGCTGTGTTCAGCTTGGTAACTAAGGGGTTGAACTTCGGTCTGGATTTCACCGGCGGTACGCTGATTGAGCTGACCTACGAACGCCCTGCCAATCTTGGCGAGGTGCGTGAGCAACTGGTCAAAGCGGGTTATTCGGAAGCCGTCGTGCAGAGTTTTGGTGCCACCACGGATCTGCTGGTGCGTATGCCGGGCGAGGATCCTAAGCTCGGGAGTCAGGTAGCCGAGGCCTTGCGGAAAGCTGCTTCGGACAACCCTGCACAGGTCAAACGTGTCGAGTTCGTTGGTCCGCAGGTGGGTGAGGAGCTACGCGACCAGGGTGGTCTGGGGATGCTGTTGGCGTTGGGCGGCATCATGTTGTATCTGGCCTTCCGCTTTCAGTGGAAGTTTGCAGTAGGTGCCATCGTTTCCTTGATACATGACGTGATAGTCGCGGTGGGGATCATTTCCTACTTCCAAATCACTTTCGATCTCACGGTATTGGCAGCGGTCTTGGCGATCATTGGTTACTCGCTCAATGACACCATCGTGGTTTTTGACCGCGTGCGGGAAAATTTCCGTGTACTGCGCAAGGCTAGTCTGATCGAAAACATCAATATTTCGACCACCCAGACCCTGCTACGGACCATGGCGACGTCGATCTCCACGCTGCTGGCCATTGTCGCTTTGCTGTTCTTCGGCGGAGATAACCTGTTTGGTTTTTCCATCACTCTGTTTATCGGTGTTTTGGCGGGTACCTATTCGTCAATCTACATCGCAAACGTGGTGCTGATCTGGCTGAATCTGCGCGTCGAAGACCTGATTCCACCTGCTGTGGCTGAAGAGGTCGACGAGCGTCCCTGATTGATTTCATATGCTTTGGTGGTTGGGTTTGACGGTGATAAAGGAACCAATTCACCGTCAAATGCTCCAAGGCTGGGAGTGAGCCATTTAGTGCTGGATATTCAAAAGCCAGGAGGTAGAAGTGAATAAGTCCATGCTCGTTGGTGCTGTGCTGGGAGCGGTAGGTGTTACTGCTGGCGGTGCTGTAGCCACCTACAGTTTGGTCAAGGGTGGGGATTCCGATTACGCCGAAGTGTTGGCTGTAGAGCCCGTTAAGGAAACCATCAAGACTCCTCGGCAGGTCTGCAAGGAGGTCGCCGTTACCCGGCAGCGTCCCGTCCAGGATCAGCATCAAATCGCCGGTACCGTCTTGGGTGCGGTTGCGGGTGGTCTGTTAGGTAATCAAGTCGGCGGCGGTACTGGGAAGAAAATTGCAACGGTCGCCGGGGCAGTGGGTGGTGGTTATGCCGGGAACAAAGTGCAAGAAGGCATGCAAAACCGCGACACCTACTCCACTACTGAAACTCGTTGCCATACCGTTACCGATACCAGCGATAAAATATCGGCCTATGACGTGAAATACGAATTGGATGGCAAGGTTGGTCAGGTGCGCATGGATCACGATCCGGGCCGCCAGATCCCAGTCGCCAATGGGCAGTTGGTGCTAGTGCAGCCCCAATCGACCTCGCAATAAATTCACGCCATAAAAAACGCCCTACGGGGCGTTTTTTTATGCGCAATGAAACTCAGCGTTTCATTGAGGGTGCGAGGTGCGGCTGGATGGCGGTGAGGACGGCTTTGAAGCATTTGGTGTTGCCGGCAACGATGTGTCCTTTTTCAAGGAATTCATGACCGCCAGTGAAGTCGCTGACTAGGCCGCCCGCCTCTTGAATCAGCAGAGCGCCTGCGGCTATATCCCACTCGGACAAGCCGAACTCCCAGTAAGCGTCGAAGCGACCAGCCGCCACATAGGCGAGATCGAGGCTGGCCGAGCCGGCGCGACGAATGCCGGCGGTCTGACCTACTAGACTGCGGAACATGCCGAGGTAGTTGTCGAGATTTTCGAGTTGGGTGTCGCGAAACGGAAAGCCAGTGGCAACCAGCGCGCCATCGAGGCTTTTGCGGGGGCTAACGCGCAGGCGTCGACCGTTAAGTGCAGCGCCACGGCCACGACTAGCGGTGAACTCTTCCTGGCGAACTGGATCGAGTATTACGGCGTGCTCGAGGCGCCCGCGGTACTTGCAGGCAATGCTCACCGCGAAGTGCGGGATGCCATGGATGAAGTTTGTGGTGCCATCCAGCGGATCAATGATCCACAAATAATCGGCGCCTTCACCGCTACCTTCGATAAGGCCGCCTTCTTCGCCCAGAAAGCCATGATTCGGGTAGGCCTTGCGCAGCGCATAAATAATGCTCTGCTCGGCGGCGCGATCGACTTCTGTGACGTAATCCTTGGCTTCTTTCTCGTTTACCGAGATGGTATCCAGGCGCTCAATGGAGCGGAAAATCAGTTCTGCGGCGCTGCGGGCTGCGCGCAGCGCGATATTCAGCATGGGCTGCATGGAGTGTCTCACCTGGGTCGTTAAAGAAAGCCGAACATTCTAACAGAAAAGCCCAGACTAAGAAGGATTGCCTGTTCCTTGCGTGGTATTCGTCAGGACGCTTCTGTAAGCTTTTCTGCCCTTGGTTGTCTGGTAGGTGCTCGCGGTGCTGCAAAATATTCGCGTGGTTTTGGTGAATACCAGTCATCCCGGCAATATCGGCGCTGCCGCGCGTGCGATGAAGAACATGGGCTTAATGCGCCTGGTGCTGGTTGATCCGGTCGATTTTCCCAGTGAGGAGGCGTCTGCGCGGGCGTCTGGCGCTGACGACATCCTGGCTTCTGCCTTGGTGGTTTCAAGTCTGGAGGAGGCGCTAGCGGGTTGCGAGTTGGTCCTGGGCACTAGTGCGCGTGAGCGGCATATTCCCTGGCCTTTGCTGGATCCGCGAGAAAGTGGCGCGAGCGTGGTGGAGCGGGCTGTTCAAGGTGCGCAGGTGGCTTTGGTGTTCGGGCGCGAGTATGCCGGTCTTACCAATGACGAGTTGCAGCGTTGCCACTTCCACGTTCACATTCCTTCTGATCCACAGTTCAGTTCCCTGAACTTGGCTGCTGCTGTCCAAGTGCTCACCTATGAGGTGCGCATGGCGTGGCTCGCTACGCAGGGGCAGCCGACCAAGATGACCAGGCAAGAGGTTGGCGAGGAGCCTGATGAGCAAGTGGCTACGGCGGATGAGCTCGAGATGTTCTACGGCCATCTCGAGCGTACTTTGGTGGATATCGGCTTTCTCGATCCTGAGCGTCCGCGCCATTTAATGCCGCGCTTACGACGTCTTTATGGTCGTAGCGCTATCAGCAAGCTGGAAATGAACATCCTGCGCGGTATTTTGACCGAAACGCAGGCAACGGCTCGCGGGCTACCCCACAAGTGGAGGAAGGATGATGTTTGAGCGTGTGCGGGAAGATGTTCAAAGCGTGTTTCATCGCGATCCGGCTGCGCGCAATACCCTTGAAGTGCTGACTTGCTATCCCGGGCTGCATGCGGTCTGGCTGCATCGGCTCGCGCATGGGTTGTGGGTGATGGGGTGGAAGTGGTTTGCGCGGCTGGTATCCAATTTTGGTCGCTGGTTGACTGGGATTGAAATTCATCCGGGTGCAAAAATCGGGCAGCGATTCTTCATCGATCACGGGATGGGCATCGTCATTGGTGAAACCGCTGAGATCGGTAACGACGTAACGCTCTATCAAGGTGTGACCTTGGGGGGGACGAGTTGGAACAAAGGGAAGCGCCATCCCACATTGGAAGATGGCGTGGTGGTCGGGGCTGGGGCCAAGGTGCTTGGGCCGTTCACTGTGGGTGTGGGGGCTAAGATTGGCTCGAACGCGGTGGTGACCAAGGAGGTACCTGCTGGCGCCACCGTTGTCGGCATTCCGGGGCGCATCATCGTAAAGTCCGATGATGCGCTGGAAGCCAAGCGTCAGGCTATTGCCGAAAAATTTGGCTTCGATGCCTATGGCATGAGTCAAGACATGCCTGATCCGGTGGCTCGGGCGATTGGCCAGCTGCTCGATCATGTGCAGGCAGTGGATGATCGCCTTGAGGGTATGTGCGCAGCCCTCAAGGCGCTGGGTAGTGACTATTGTGGCAAGGACTTGCCCGCGTTGCGGGATGAGGACTTTGCCGGCGTGAAGGATGCGGGTGATAAGCCCGCCGCATGATTCGCGTAGGGCGCGCATTCTGGTATGCTGCGCGCCCTTTTCTGTGGCTAATCCCGAGTAAGGTTCTAGGTCTAATAGTTGACTTAAACACTCGGGTATAGCATACTCGCGCCAAACCAGCACCCTGCGGTAGAAGCCATGCGATTGACCACCAAAGGCCGGTATGCCGTAACCGCCATGCTTGATTTGGCGTTGCATGCTCAGCGTGGACCGGTATCTCTGGCCGACATTTCTGAGCGCCAAGGCATCTCTTTGTCCTATTTGGAACAACTGTTCGCCAAGCTGCGGCGTGGCGATCTGGTTTCCAGTGTGCGCGGTCCGGGTGGTGGCTATCAGCTATCCCGTGATATGGCAGTCATTCAGGTGGCCGAAGTCATTGACGCTGTTAATGAGTCCGTAGATGCCACGCGTTGTCAGGGCATGGGCGATTGCCATGCCGGAGATACCTGTCTGACTCACCATCTGTGGTGCGATCTGAGTCAGCAGATCCATGAGTTTCTTAGCGGTATTAGCCTGGCCGATCTCGTGACTCGCCGTGAGGTTCAGGAGGTCGCCCAGCGCCAGGATCAGCGTCACTGCACTAGCCGAACGCCGCACCTGGATAAGATTGAAGCGTCCACCGTCGATTGAGTGGGGCGCCTGCCCGATAGGAGAAATCAATGAAATTGCCGATTTATCTCGATTATTCCGCGACGACGCCGCTCGATCCGCGCGTTGCGCAGAAAATGAGCGAGTGCCTTCTGGTTGATGGCAACTTCGGTAACCCGGCTTCGCGCTCCCACGTATTTGGCTGGAAAGCCGAGGAGGCAGTGGAGAATGCTCGTCGTCAAGTGGCTGAACTGGTAAATGCCGACCCGCGTGAAATCGTTTGGACTTCGGGTGCCACCGAGTCAGACAACCTCGCGCTGAAAGGGGTGGCGCACTTTTATTCGGGTAAGGGCAAGCATCTGGTCACCTCCAAGATCGAGCACAAGGCGGTGCTCGATACCGCGCGTCAACTTGAGCGCGAAGGGTTTGAGGTGACTTATCTGGAGCCCGGCGAAGATGGCCTGGTCACTCCTGGTATGGTCGAGGCAGCCTTGCGTGAAGACACTATTTTGGTGTCGATCATGCACGTCAACAACGAGATCGGCACCATCAACGATATCGCCGCTATCGGCGAGCTGACTCGTTCCCGTGGCGTGCTGTTCCATGTAGACGCTGCGCAGTCCACCGGCAAAGTTGAAATCGATCTGGCCAATCTCAAGGTCGATCTGATGTCCTTCTCAGCACATAAAACCTATGGCCCGAAAGGCGTCGGCGCGCTGTATGTAAGCCGTAAGCCTCGCGTGCGCCTGGAAGCCCAGACCCACGGTGGCGGGCATGAGCGCGGTATGCGCTCTGGCACTTTGGCGACCCATCAAATCGTTGGCATGGGTGAAGCCTTCCGCATCGCCAAAGAAGAAATGGCCCAGGAGCGCGAGCGCATTAGTGCCTTGAGCGAGCGTTTCTTCAAGCAAGTCGAGGATCTTGAGGAGTTGTATGTGAATGGCAGCGTCACTGCCCGCGTACCACACAACCTCAATCTGAGCTTCAACTATGTCGAAGGCGAGTCGCTGATCATGGCGCTCAAGGATCTGGCGGTATCGTCGGGCTCGGCCTGTACGTCGGCGTCGTTAGAACCTTCCTACGTACTGCGTGCGCTGGGTCGCAACGACGAACTGGCGCACAGCTCGATTCGTTTCACCTTCGGGCGTTTCACTACCGAAGAAGAGGTCGACTATGCCGCGCAGAAGGTTCGCGAGGCGGTCACCAAGCTACGCGAACTGTCGCCGCTGTGGGACATGTTCAAAGAGGGTGTCGACATTTCTAAAGTCGAATGGCAGGCGCACTAAGTAGTCGCCGTTCAGAGCGACCCCTGATGAAAGAGGAATAATCACCATGGCATACAGCGAAAAGGTCATCGACCATTACGAGAATCCGCGCAACGTCGGCAAGATGAATGCTGAGGACCCTAATGTGGGGACCGGCATGGTCGGCGCTCCGGCGTGCGGTGACGTGATGCGTCTGCAAATCAAGGTCAACGAACAAGGCGTCATCGAAGATGCCAAATTCAAGACCTACGGCTGTGGCTCCGCCATTGCTTCCAGCTCCCTTGCCACCGAGTGGATGAAGGGCAAGACCCTGGATGAAGCGGAAACCATCAAAAACACCCAGTTGGCTGAAGAACTGGCTCTGCCGCCAGTAAAAATCCACTGCTCGGTGCTTGCCGAGGACGCCATCAAGGCGGCCGTGCGCGACTACAAGCAGAAGAAAGGCCTGCTCTAAGCTGCAACGTGTAAGGAGTTCCGATGGCTATCAGCATGACCGAAGCTGCTGCCCAGCACGTACGCCGCTCCCTCGACGGGCGCGGCAAGGGTGAGGGTATTCGTTTGGGGGTTCGGACTACCGGCTGCTCGGGCCTAGCCTATGTGCTTGAGTTCGTCGACGATCTGGCTGGCGAAGATCAGGTGTTCGAGAGTCACGGGGTGAAGGTGATCATCGATCCGAAAAGCCTGGCTTATCTCGATGGCACCGAGCTGGACTTCGTGAAGGAAGGCTTGAACGAGGGTTTCAAGTTCAATAATCCCAACGTGCGTGGCGAGTGCGGTTGCGGCGAGAGCTTCAACGTCTGAGGCGTGTTGTGGGTACTCCCTGTCATTTTGCCCTGTTCGATCTGCAACCATGTTTCCGTCTGGATCTGGAGCAATTGGCTGTTCGCTACCGCGAGCTGGCCCGTAGCGTACATCCCGATCGGTTCGCTGATGCGGGAGTGCGCGAACAGCGCCTTGCGCTTGAGCGCTCTGCCAGTCTCAACGATGCCTATCAGACCCTCAAAAGCGCGACGTTGCGCGCGCGCTATCTATTGACCCTGAGCGGTTCCGAGTTGCCCTTGGAGGCGACCGTTCAGGATGGGCAGTTCTTGCTGCAGCAGATGCAGTGGCGCGAAGAGCTCGAAGAGCTCCAGGACAATGCCGATCTAGACGGTATCGCCAGCTTCAAGCGGCGCTTGAAAAAGGCTCAGGAAGAGCTGAATGACAGTTTTGCTGCCTGTTGGGATGATTCGCAGCGTCGTGAGGAGGCTGAACGCCTGATGCGGCGCATGCAGTTTCTCGACAAGCTTTCCTACGAAGTGCGCCAGCTGGAAGAGCGCCTCGACGACTAACCTTGCGTCGCTTTTGTGGCGCGTCAGACAACCAGATTTCTATGGCCTTATTGCAGATTGCCGAACCCGGACAAAGCCCCCAGCCGCACCAGCGTCGTCTGGCGGTGGGGATTGATTTGGGTACTACCAATTCGCTGGTTGCCGCGGTACGTAGCGGTCTGGCCGCACCATTGCCCGATGACGAGGGGCGGGTGATTCTGCCGTCGGCAGTGCGTTATCACGCCGATCGTATCGAGGTTGGCCAGTCCGCCAAGGCCGCTGCAGCTAGCGATCCGCTGAATACCGTGCTGTCGGTAAAGCGTTTGGTCGGGCGTGGGCTGGCTGACGTCAAGCAGCTTGGCGACCAGTTGCCCTATCGCTTCGTCGATGGCCAGTCACATATGCCGTTCATCGAAACCATTCAGGGCCCCAAAAGCCCTGTGGAAGTGTCGGCCGATATTCTCAAGGCGCTGCGCCAGCGTGCCGAGGCCACCCTTGGCGGCGAGCTGGTAGGCGCAGTAATCACTGTGCCGGCCTATTTCGACGAGGCACAACGCCAGGCGACCAAAGACGCTGCGCGATTGGCTGGCTTGAGTGTGTTGCGTTTGCTCAATGAGCCAACTGCGGCAGCGGTCGCCTATGGCCTGGATCAGCAGGCTGAGGGGATTGTGGCGATTTACGATCTGGGCGGCGGCACGTTCGATATCTCCATCTTGCGTTTGTCGCGTGGCGTTTTCGAAGTCTTGGCTACCGGCGGTGATAGCGCGTTGGGTGGCGATGATTTCGATCATGCTATCGCCGGCTGGATCGTTGAGCAGGTCGGTTTGTCGGCTGATATCGACCCCGGTGCTCAGCGCAGCTTGTTGCAAAGCGCCTGCGCAGCGAAGGAAGCGCTGAGCGCTGCAGAGCAGGCGGATGTGGTGCATGGCAATTGGCGTGGCCAGCTGACTCGCGCGCATTTCGACGCCCTGATTGAGCCGTTTGTGCTGCGCAGCCTCAAGGCGTGCCGCCGCGCGGTACGCGATGCCGGCATCGAGATCGAAGATGTCGAGGCGGTGGTGATGGTCGGCGGCTCCACGCGTGTGCCGCGAGTGCGTGAGGCGGTTGCTGAGTTGTTCGCGCGTCCGCCGTTGACCGATATCGATCCGGATCAAGTGGTCGCCATTGGTGCAGCGATCCAGGCTGATACGCTGGCTGGCAACAAGCGTGATGATGGCGAAGAGTTGCTGTTGCTCGACGTGATCCCGCTGTCGCTGGGGCTGGAAACCATGGGTGGCCTGATGGAGCGGGTGATTCCGCGCAATACCACCATCCCGGTTGCGCGTGCGCAGGACTTCACCACATATAAAGACGGCCAAACGGCCATGATGATTCATGTCCTGCAGGGTGAGCGCGAGCTGATCAGCGCCTGCCGTTCGCTGGCGCGTTTTGAGCTGCGCGGCATTCCCCCAATGGTGGCGGGCGCGGCGAAGATTCGCGTGACCTTTCAGGTCGATGCCGATGGTTTGCTTAGTGTCGCGGCGCGCGAGCTGGGTTCTGGGGTTGAGTCGAGCATTCAGGTCAAGCCGTCCTATGGTTTGACCGATGGCGAAATCGCCAGAATGCTGCAGGATTCCTTTCAAAATGCGGGTGAGGACAAGGCGGCTCGGGCCTTGCGTGAGCATCAGGTGGATGCGGAGCGTTTGCTCGAAGCAGTGCGGTCGGCCCTTGACGCCGACGGCCAGCGCTTGCTTAGCGAGGACGAATTTGCCGCCATTACCGTGCAGATGAGTGCTCTGCGTGAGCTGCTGTCCGGTGACGATGGCATCGCCATCGAGCAGCAGACTAAGCGTCTTTCCCAGATTACCGATGCCTTCGCCGCACGGCGGATGGATGCCACCGTCAAGGCGGCCCTGGCTGGCCGCCGGCTCAACGAAATTGAGGATTAACTAGAAATGCCGCAAATCATTATCCTGCCGCATGCCGAACACTGCCCCGACGGTGTGGTGATCGAGGCGCAGCCAGGTGAAACGGTATTGAACGCTGCGCTACGCAGTGGCGTGGACATCGAGCACGCGTGCGAGAAATCCTGTGCGTGCACTACCTGCCACGTGATCGTGCGTGAAGGCTTCAATTCGCTGGAGGCCTCCGACGAGTTGGAGGACGACATGCTGGACAAGGCTTGGGGTCTGGAACCTAATTCGCGGTTGTCCTGCCAGGCAGTCGTGGCGGATCAAGACTTGGTGGTCGAGATTCCCAAATACACCATCAATCAAGTGTCCGAAGGGCACTGAGCCGGCCGTAGGAGCACGAGCATGAGTCTGAAGTGGGCTGATGTATTGGATATCGCGATCGAACTGGCGGAAAGCAAGCCGGATGTCGACCCGCGCTATGTCAATTTCGTCGATCTGCACCGTTGGGTGCTGCAGCTGCCGGATTTCAGCGACGACCCGCAGCGCGGCGGCGAGAAAGTTCTCGAAGCGATTCAGTCGGCCTGGATCGAAGAGTCCGACTGAGCAAACGGCGCCGCTGGGCGCAGACCTACGCATTTAACCGGAACCTGCGTATAATTCGCGGGTTTAATTTTTCGCTTTAATCCTTAGTTTCTGGAGTTTCTCATGGCTGTTCAACGCACTTTCTCCATCATCAAGCCTGACGCCGTTGCAAAAAACGTAGTGGGCGAGATCGTCACTCGTTTTGAAAAAGCCGGTCTGCGCGTCGTGGCCTCGAAGATGGTGCAACTGTCCGAGCGTGAGGCCGGTGGCTTCTACGCCGAGCACAGCGAGCGTGGCTTCTTCAAAGATCTGGTGGCCTTCATGGTTTCCGGTCCGGTTATCGTTCAAGTGCTGGAAGGTGAAAATGCCATCGCCAAAAACCGCGAACTGATGGGCGCTACCAACCCGAAAGAAGCTGCTGCCGGCACCATTCGCGCTGACTTCGCCGTATCCATCGACGAAAACGCCGTGCATGGCTCCGATTCCGAAGCCTCCGCCGCGCGCGAAATTGCTTACTTCTTCGCTGCTACTGAGGTTTGCGCGCGTATTCGCTAAGGCGAACTCGCGAGGATGAAGTCATGACTACTACCACCGGCAAAATCAATCTGTTGGGTCTGACCCAGCCTGAGATGGAAAAATTCTTCGAGTCTATCGGCGAGAAGCGTTTCCGTGCCGGCCAGGTAATGAAGTGGATTCATCATTTTGGCGTCGATGATTTCGACGCCATGAGCAATGTCGGCAAGGTCTTGCGCGAGAAGCTCAAGACCCATGCCGAGATTCGCGGCCCGGAAGTCGTCAGCCAGGACATCTCCAGCGATGGCACCCGCAAGTGGGTGGTACGCGTGGAATCGGGCAGCTGTGTCGAGACTGTGTACATCCCGCAGGGCAAACGCGGCACTTTGTGCGTGTCCTCGCAGGCCGGTTGCGCGCTGGATTGCAGCTTCTGCTCGACCGGCAAGCAAGGCTTCAATAGCAACCTCACCGCCGCCGAAGTAATCGGTCAGGTGTGGATTGCCAACAAATCCTTCGGCTCCGTGCCCGCGACCGTCGATCGCGCCATCACCAACGTGGTGATGATGGGTATGGGCGAGCCGTTACTGAATTTCGATAACGTAGTCGCCGCCATGCATCTGATGATGGATGACCTCGGCTATGGCATCTCCAAGCGCCGGGTGACGCTGTCCACCTCCGGCGTGGCACCGATGATCGATGAGCTGGCCAAGGTCATCGATGTGTCGCTGGCGCTGTCACTGCATGCGCCGAATGACGAGCTGCGTAACCAGCTGGTGCCGATCAACAAGAAGTATCCTTTGTCAATGCTGTTGGAAACCTGCAAGCGCTACATGTCGAGCCTCGGTGAGAAGCGCGTACTGACCATCGAGTACACACTGCTTAAAGATGTCAACGATCAGCATGAACACGCTGAGCAGATGATCGCATTGCTGAAAGACGTGCCTTGCAAGATCAACCTGATTCCCTTTAATCCTTTCCCGCATTCGGGATACGAGCGGCCGAGCAACAACGCCATCCGCCGTTTCCAGGATCAATTGCACCATGCCGGTTACAACGTCACCGTCCGCACTACGCGCGGTGAAGACATCGATGCGGCTTGTGGTCAGTTGGTCGGGCAGGTAATGGATCGCACTCGTCGAAGTGAGCGTTACATTGCTGTGCGTCAGTTGGCTAGCGAAACTGACGCACCCCGTACCGCTGCGAGTCGAACCTGAAGAGGATGTTCATGAGCTTGCGTCCTGCGCTGTTGCTGTTACTTGTCGGTGTACTGGTCGGCTGCGTGTCGTCCGGCAATGTCGATCCGATGAAAACAGATAAGGGGCGCGACAAAGCCCGCGATGCCTATGTCCAGCTGGGTATCGGCTATCTCCAGCAGGGTGCAACTGGCAAGGCCAAGCTGCCGTTGAAGAAAGCCCTGGAACTCGATCCTTCCAGTAGCGATGCGCACGCCGCGCTGGCGTTAGTCTTTCAGGCCGAGATGGAGCCGGAACTGGCGGATCAACATTTCCGTGAAGCCTTGGCCAAGAACGGTAAGGACTCACGCATCCTCAACAACTACGGTAGTTTCCTGTTCGAGCAGGGGCGCTATCCCGAGGCTATGGAGCGCTATCTGCAGGCGTCCCAGGACACCCTTTATCCTGAGCGCTCGCGGGTATTTGAAAACCTCGGCATGGTATCGCTGAAACTGAAGCAGCCAGAGCAGGCGGAAAAGTATTTCGAACGCGCGGTGCGACTGAACAGGCATCAGCCGCGTGCGCTATTGGAACTCGCCGAGTTGCATTTTCAGCGCAAGGAATATGTTCCGGCGCGGACGTTCTATGACACGTTCAGCCAACTGAGCGAACAGAGCGCGCGCAGCTTGCTGCTGGGTTCCCGTCTCGCGAGTATTTTCGAAGATCGTGACAAGGCCGCCAGTCTAGGCCTGCAACTCAAACGTCTTTATCCCGGCACGCCGGAATATCAGCAATACCTGTCGGAGCAACGATGAAAGCGGCGCATCCCGAAGCTGTGACGACTTCTCGCGTCAATCCAGGCGAGACCCTGCGCAAAGCCCGTGAAAACAAAGGCTGGAGTGTCACCGAGGTGGCCACTCAGTTGAATCTGACGGTCCAGCGGTTGACCCAGCTGGAAGGCGGGGAGTTCGATAAGCTGCCAGGCCATACCTTTGCGCGCGGTTATCTACGTGCCTATGCCAAGGTACTCGGGCTCGACCAAGCAGCAATCGTCGAAGAGTTCGACCGTTTCACAGGTACCGACGCGCGAGGCAGTAGCGTGCATGGCCTGGGGCGCATCGAGGAACCGGTGCGGTTGTCGCAAAACGTGCTGCGCTTTGTCAGCTTCGCCTTGCTCGTCGCGCTGGCTGGAGTCGGTTTCTTCTGGTGGCAGGATCAAGCGGATGATCGCGCTGCCGAACAGGGCGGTGTCAACATCGGGCACGTCGAAGTCGAAAGTGCCGACGGCACCACCCAGATTCATCCTCTGGACGAGCCAGAGGATCAAGCCGTGGTCGAAGCGCAGAGCGAAGGCCAAGCGCCCATTATCGAAGTATCGCCGGAATTGGCAGCCCAGCCTGAAGCCGAAGCTGTCCCGAGTGGCGCCGCGGCTGGGTCTAGCTCTGTCCTAGCGAACGCTACCGTTCCCAATCCGGTAGCCAGTGCTCAACTGCCAGCTCCTGCGGCATCGCCCGCACCGTCATTACCCAGCAATCCATCGCAACCGCTTCCGGCTCCCGCGCCGGTAACCGCTACAGCACCTGTGGCAGCAGTCCCCGCTCCAAGTGCGCCGGTGACTGCTGCCGAAGGGGAAGGCGTGGTGCGCCTGGGTTTCACGGCAAATTGCTGGATTCAGATTACCGATGCGCGTGGCAAGGTATTGGCCAGTGGTCTGCGCCGTCCCGGCGACAGCGTCGAAGCGGTCGGCAAAGCACCGCTGGAAGTGCGACTGGGCTTCGCCCGCGGCGCCCAGGTCAGTTACAACGGCCAGGCAGTGGATGTCGCGCCGTTTATCAGTGGCGAGACTGCACGCCTGAAGCTGGGGCAATGAGTCATGCACGGTGAATCTCCGATCAAACGTCGCGTTTCGCGAAAAATCTGGGTCGGCTCGGTAGCGGTAGGCGGCGATGCGCCGATTGCCGTGCAGAGCATGACCAATACCGATACCTGTGATGTCGCTGCCACGGTCGGCCAGATTCGCCGCCTGGAAGAAGCGGGCGCCGATATTGTGCGTGTCTCGGTGCCGGATATGGACGCCGCCGAAGCATTCGGCAAGATCAAGCAGCAGGTACAGGTGCCGCTGGTTGCCGACATCCATTTCGATTATCGGATCGCCCTGCGCGTGGCTGAACTGGGTGTCGATTGCCTTCGGATCAACCCGGGCAATATCGGTCGCGAAGACCGGGTCCGGGCGGTGGTCGAGGCCGCGCGCGACAAGGGCATCCCGATTCGGATCGGCGTGAATGCCGGTTCGTTGGAAAAGGATCTGCAGAAGAAATACGGCGAGCCGACTCCGGCTGCGCTGGTCGAGTCCGCGTTGCGGCATGTGGAACATTTGGATCGGCTGAATTTCCCGGATTTCAAGGTCAGCGTGAAGGCCTCTGACGTGTTCATGGCCGTCGAAGCCTATCGCCTGCTTGCCAAGCAGATCGAGCAGCCGTTGCACTTGGGTATCACCGAAGCGGGCGGTCTGCGCTCGGGTACGGTGAAATCCGCGGTTGGCCTCGGCATGCTGCTGGCCGATGGCATCGGTGACACCATCCGCATCTCCTTGGCGGCGGATCCGGTGGAGGAGGTCAAAGTCGGTTACGACATCCTCAAGTCCCTGCATCTGCGATCTCGGGGGATCAATTTCATCGCCTGTCCGAGTTGCTCGCGGCAGAACTTCGACGTGGTGAAAACCATGAACGAACTGGAAGGGCGCTTGGAAGATCTGCTGGTACCGCTGGATGTCGCCGTGATCGGTTGCGTGGTCAACGGCCCCGGCGAAGCCAAGGAAGCGCACATTGGCCTGACCGGCGGTACGCCGAACAACCTTATCTACATCGACGGCAAGCCGGCGCAGAAGCTGGGTAATACCAATCTGGTGGACGAGCTGGAAAAGCTGATCCGCCAGAAAGCGGCCGAGAAGGTCGAAGCCGATGCGGCGCTGATCGCCCGCGGCTGAAAATAAGCCTGGTCTGCGCGTCGCGAGCGCGGGCAGGAAGGACTGGCGAGAACAGCGCGGTCTGCGAACCGTAAAAGTGAGTATTTCGAGCCTGCTTGATGCGGCGCGAAGCCGCGTTAACAAGCAGGTTTTTAAGGATTCCGTGTGAGCAAGACTTTGCAAGCCATTCGTGGCATGAACGACATCCTGCCGGATCAGAGCCCGCTCTGGCGGTATTTCGAAGGCACCGTGGCAAGCCTGCTGGATGGCTACGGCTATCGGCAGATTCGTATGCCGATCGTCGAAGCCACCGAGCTGTTCAAGCGCTCCATCGGCGAGGTCACCGATATCGTCGAGAAGGAGATGTATACCTTCGATGATCGTAACGGCGACTCACTGACCCTGCGTCCGGAAGGCACGGCGAGCTGTGTGCGAGCGGTGCTCGAACATGGCTTGAGCAACAACGGCCAGGTGCAGAAGCTCTGGTACATCGGCCCGATGTTTCGTCACGAACGTCCGCAGAAAGGTCGGTACCGGCAGTTCCACCAGATCGGTGTGGAGGTTTTCAATCTCGCCGGTCCGGATATCGATGCCGAACTGATTCTTCTGACCTGGCGTCTGTGGGGTGTGCTGGGTATCCGTGATGCGGTGACTCTGGAGCTCAATAGCCTGGGCACCAGCGAGGCGCGTGCGACCTACCGGAATGCCTTGGTCGATTACCTGGCGGTGCGCGGCGAGCAGCTTGATGAAGATAGCAAGCGTCGCCTGGCTACCAACCCGCTGCGTATCCTCGACAGCAAAGTGCCGGAAACTCAGGCGCTGCTGGTCGATGCGCCGAAGTTGGCCAATTACCTCGATGACGAATCGCAGGTGCATTTTGACGGGCTCAAGGCGCGCCTGGATGCCGCCGGTATTCCCTACGTCATCAACACCAAGCTGGTGCGCGGGCTCGACTACTACAGCAAAACCGTCTTCGAGTGGGTCACCGATCAGCTCGGTGCCCAAGGCACCGTCTGTGCCGGTGGCCGTTACGACGGCCTGGTCGAGCAGATGGGCGGCAAACCGACCACTGGCGTGGGCTTTGCCATGGGTATCGAACGCCTGATCCTGCTGCTGGAAACCTTGCAGCAGGTGCCGGAGGCGATCAATCGTCAGGTGGATGTGTATCTTTGCGCGCTGGGCGAGGCTGCCGAGCTGGAAGGCCTGGCGCTGGCCGAGCGCTTGCGCGATCAGCTGCCGGGCCTGCGTTTGCAGGTGAACGCTGGCGCGGGCAATTTCAAGACGCAACTGAAAAAGGCCGACAAGAGTGGCGCGTTGTACGCCCTGGTAATGGGTGAAGACGAGTTGGTCCAGCAAGTGATAGGTTTCAAACCCCTGCGTGGCCAGGGGGAACAAGACAATATTGCCTGGGCGGGTTTATCCCAGCACCTGGCGGCCTGCCTCAAGCAGGCGTGAGCACTTAGCGAAAGGAGTATTGGGGTGTCGAGTACCGAAGATGAACAGCTGGCGCAAATCCAGGATTGGTGGCAGCGCAATGGCAAACCCCTGCTGACTGGCGGCGCTCTGGCGTTGGTAGTGGTATTCGGTTGGCAAGCCTGGCAGAAGTACCAGACCAATCAGGCGCACGGCGCTTCGATGCTCTATCAGCAACTGCTGGAGACCACCTTTACCCCGAGCGGCGCGCCTGATGCTGCGCGGGTAAGCGAGTTGGCCGGCAAGCTGAAGAGTGAGTATGCCGGCAGTTACTACGCCCAATACGGTGCCCTGTTCGTCGCCAAAGTCGCGGTGGATTCCGGCAAGCTGGATGATGCTGTCACCGAACTGCAGCCGGTCGTGAACAAGCCCGCCGATGAAACCCTCGGTGAGCTGGCGCGTCAGCGTCTGGCTCGCGTGTTGTCCGCACAAGGCAAAACCGAAGAAGCGCTCAAGCTGCTCGATGGCGAAGGTGACAAAGCGTTTTTGGCCAGTCGTGAAGAGCTGCGTGGCGATTTGCTCGCCAAGCTTGGCCGCACCGACGAGGCGCATGCCGCATATAACAAGGCTAAGGAATCACTGTCCGACGATGCGGCAGTGGGCAGCCTGCAAATGAAACTCGACGACCTGGCGAAAGGGGATGCGTGACGTGATGCGCTGGAAATATGCCGCACTGCTGGCCATCGCCGTTCTCGCGACTGGTTGCAGCAGCAACAGTAAGAAGGACTTACCACCTGCCGAGTTGCCGGACTTCACTGAAGAGGTCGAGTTGAAGACCGAGTGGAGCCGCTCCATCGGCGACGGTCAGGGCGATACCTACAACATGCTGGTGCCGGCCATCGACGGCGACAGCATCTTTGCTGCCGACGTCAACGGCGAAGTCGTGGCCATGAACCGCACCAGCGGTGACGTGCTCTGGAAGCAGGATCTCGATCTGCCGGTTTCCGGTGCGGTCGGTGCGGGTTCCGGGCTGGTGTTGCTCGGCACTCTGCGCGGCGAAGTAGTCGCCCTCGACAGTGCTTCTGGCGAAGAAAAATGGCGTGCACGGGTCACCAGTGAAGTGCTGGCGCCGCCGGCCACCAACGGTGACGTGGTAATCGTGCAGACCCAGGACGATCGGGTGATCGCTCTGGACGCCGCAACCGGCACTCAGCGTTGGGTATTCGACAACACGCCGGCGGTGCTAACCCTGCGCGGTACCAGCGCACCGCTGGTCACCAGCCGACTGGCGATCGCCGGCCTGTCCAGCGGCAAAGTCATTGCCCTGGATACCCAGCGCGGCTTGCCGGTGTGGGAACAGCGCGTGGCCGTGCCGCAAGGCCGTTCCGAACTGGACCGCATCGTCGATATCGACGGTGGTCTGCTGCTGTCCGGCAACACCCTCTACGTCACCAGCTACCAGGGTCGCGTCGCCGGGCTGGATCTGGATAGCGGGCGGATTTTGTGGCAGCGCGAAGCGTCCAGCTATGTCGGCCTGGCCGAAGGGGTGGGTAGCGTTTACGTGAGCCAGGCCAGTGGCACCATCGAAAGCATCGACGAGCGCTCTACTTCGTCGCTGTGGAGCAACGATGCGCTGGCGCGTCGTCAACTGTCGGCGCCGGAAGTGTTTTCCAGCTATGTGGCCTTCGGTGATTTCGAGGGTTACCTGCACCTGGTGAGCCAGACCGACGGTCGCTTCGTCGGCCGCGAGCGGATCGACAGCGATGGCCTGCGGGCTCGTCCGTTGGTGGTCGGCGATTGGCTGTATGTCTACGGCAATGGCGGCAAGCTGGTCGCACTGACCATCCGCTAAGCTGTGATTTAGTGTCCGGCCGCTGCCGTTTCACGGCAGCGGCCTTTGTGTTTTCTGAAATTGACTGGAGGGGCCTCATGGTTCCCGTTATCGCCCTGGTGGGCCGCCCGAACGTGGGCAAATCCACCTTGTTCAACCGCCTGACTAGGAGTCGCGACGCTATCGTCGGGGATCTTTCCGGTCTGACTCGTGATCGCCAGTACGGTGAGGCGCGTTGGCAGGGGCGTACTTACATCGTGATCGACACCGGTGGTATCTCCGGCGACGAAGAAGGTATCGACGCGAAAATGGCCGAGCAGTCCCTGCAAGCCATCGAAGAAGCCGACATCGTTCTGTTCATGGTCGACGCGCGGGCCGGCCTGTCGGCCGCGGATCAGATGATCGGCGAGCATTTGCGCCGGCGTAACAAGCAAAGCTATTTGATCGCCAACAAGGTCGACAACCTCGATCCGGACCTGGCGCGCGCCGAGTTCAGCCCGATGGGCCTTGGCGATGCATTGCCGATCGCCGGTGCGCACGGTCGCGGCATCACGCAGATGATGGAAGCGGTGCTCGGTCACTACCCGCGCGACGATCAGGACCAGGAAGAGGCGCTGGCCGAAGAGGTCGCCGAAGGCCAGGAAGCCAAGCGCATCCCCGGCCCGAGCGAGAAAGATGGCATCAAGATCGCCATCATCGGCCGTCCCAACGTGGGCAAGTCGACGCTGGTCAACCGCATGCTCGGCGAGGATCGGGTCATCGTCTATGACCATCCCGGTACCACGCGCGACAGCATCTATATCCCCTTCGAGCGCGAAGGTGAGAAGTACACCTTCATCGACACCGCCGGCGTGCGCCGGCGCGGCAAGATCAACGAGGCCGTCGAGAAGTTCTCGGTGGTCAAGACGCTGCAGGCGATCCAAGACTCCAACGTGGTGATCTTCGTCATGGATGCCCGCGAAGGAGTGGTCGACCACGACCTCAACCTGCTCGGCTTCGTGCTGGAAACCGGCCGGTCGCTGGTGATCGCGCTGAACAAGTGGGACGGCATGGAGCCAGGCGAGCGCGACTACGTGAAGGTCGAGCTGGAGCGCCGGCTGTTCTTCGTCGACTTCGCCGACATCCACTTCATTTCTGCGCTGCACGGTACTGGTGTCGGCCATCTGTACAAGTCGGTCCAGGCGGCCTTCAAATCGGCGATCACCCGCTGGCCGACCAGCCGGCTGACGCAGATTCTCGAAGATGCCGTGAAAGAGCACCAACCGCCAATGGTCAATAACCGCCGCATCAAGCTGCGTTATGCCCACCTGGGTGGCGCCAACCCGCCGCTGATCGTGATCCACGGTAACCAGGTCGACGCGGTGCCCAAGTCGTACTCGCGCTATCTGGAGAACACCTACCGGCGGGTACTCAAGCTGGTCGGCACGCCGATCCGCATCGAGTACAAGGGTGGCGAAAACCCCTACGAGGGCAAGAAGAACACGCTGACCGACCGCCAGGTGAACAAGAAGCGTCGCCTGATGAGCCACCACAAGAAGGCCGACAAGAAGCGTCGCGACAAACGCTGAGTTCTCAGCGCGATCTGCCAAAGGCGTAGAAGCATTGCTTCTGCGCCTTTTTCATTGGTGCAGCTGCTGCGTGCGGCGTCGACCATCGGCTATCCTCGCCGCTCGCGTCACGTCAGAAGGAGCGCCGCACGCATGCTCACCAGCAAGTTGCCCAATGTCGGTACCACCATCTTCACCCGCATGTCCCAGCTCGCCGCACAAACCGGCGCGCTCAACCTGTCGCAAGGCTTTCCCGATTTCGATAGCCCGCTCGCCCTGCGCGAGGCGGTAAGTCGGCATATCGCCGCCGGTCACAATCAATACGCGCCAATGAGCGGTTTGCCGGCGCTGCGCCAAGAGGTGGCGGCCAAGGTCCTGGCGCTGTATGGCCGCGCCGCCGATTTCGACAGCGAAGTGACCATCGTCCCGGGCGCTACCGAAGCGATCTTTTGCGCCGTGCAGGCGCTGATCCACCCGGGCGACGAGGCCATCGTTCTCGATCCGTGTTACGACAGCTATGAGCCCTCGGTGGAGCTGGCCGGCGGGCGCTGCGTGCATGTGCCGTTGGCGCTGCCGGATTTCGCCGTGGACTGGCAGCGCCTGGCCGATGCCATCACCCCGCGCACCCGGCTGATCTTCATCAACTCGCCGCACAACCCCAGCGGCGCATTGCTGTCGCGCGGTGATCTGGATCGCCTGGCGGCGCTGATTCGCGATCGCGACATCCATGTGATCAGCGACGAGGTCTACGAACATCTGGTGTTCGACGGCGTGCAGCACGCCAGCGTATTGGCCCACGATGAGTTGTATCAGCGCGCCTTTGTGGTCAGCTCATTCGGCAAGACTTATCACGTCACCGGCTGGAAGACCGGCTACGTGGTGGCGCCGCCGGCGCTGACCGCGGAGCTGCGCAAGATCCATCAGTACGTGACGTTTTGTGGGGTGACACCGCTGCAGGCCGCGCTGGCCGACTTCATGGTCGAGCATCCGGAGCACATCACGCAGCTGCCGGCCTTCTATCAGACCAAGCGCGACTTGTTCTGCGACCTGCTGGCGATCTCGCGCTTCACTTTCAGGCGCGCCGCTGGCACCTATTTTCAGCTGGCTGACTATTCGGCAATTCGCCCCGAGTTGAGCGATATGCAGATGGCCGAGTGGCTGACCCGCGAGCACGGCGTGGCCGCAATTCCGGTCTCGGTCTTCTATCAGAACCCGCCGCGCGACCTGCGGCTGGTGCGCTTCTGTTTCGCCAAGCGCGAAGAGACCTTGCGCCAGGCGGCGGAAAAGCTTTGTGCGGTCTAATGCTGCTCTGTAGGAGCGAATTTATTCGTGATATCGCGGATCGCGAATGAATTCGCTCCTACACCGCTCAATGGAGGCGACATGAACAAACCTGACCTCAAGCTGGCGCTGATCCAGACCCGCCTGGCCTGGCACGATCCAGCGGCCAACCATGCGCACTTTCACGCCTTACTCGAGCAAGCGCGCGGCGCAGACTTGGTTGTCCTGCCGGAAATGTTCACTACCGGTTTTTCCATGGACTCGGCGACCCTGGCCGAGCCGGAGGAGGGGCCGACCTACGCCTGGCTGCGCGAGCAGGCGCGCCGCTTGGATGCGGTGGTCACCGGTAGCCTGATCGTCCAGGCCGCCGACGGCAGTCATCGCAACCGCCTGCTGTGGGCGCGCCCGGACGGTGAGGTGCTGCACTACGACAAACGCCACCTGTTCCGCATGGCCGGCGAGCACAAGCATTACACCCCCGGCGAGCGCCAGGTGTTGCTGGAGATTAAGGGGTGGCGGGTGCGTCCACTGATCTGCTACGACCTGCGTTTTCCGGTGTGGAGCCGAGACCCGCACGATACCGACTTGCTGCTGTATACCGCCAACTGGCCAGCCGCGCGGCGCCATCATTGGAACCGTCTACTGCCGGCGCGGGCGATCGAAAACCTCTGCTATGTGGCGGCGGTCAATCGGGTCGGCACCGACGGCAAGGGCCATCCCTACAGCGGCGACAGCCAGGTGCTGGACTTCCAGGGCGAGAGCCTGCTGAACGCGGGGGAGGGCGACGGGGTGTTCCGTGTGCGTCTCGACGCAGCGGCGCTGGCCGCCTACTGCGAGCGCTTCCCGGCGCATCTGGATGCCGATTGTTTCGAACTGAAACCGTAGGATGGGTTGAGCGCAGCGATACCCATGAGTCCGCTTGATGGGTATCGCAGGCTCAACCCATCCTACGACTTCGCGAACCGCACAAAAAATAACGCCGGGCAGTGCCCGGCGTTGTTGTAACTGCGGTCGCTTAGGCGGCTTGTGCCTCGGCCTGGCTGATGGCGCGGTTCAGGGCGCTGAACAAGGCACGGAAGCTTGCCGTGGTGATGTTTTCGTCGATGCCGATGCCGTGCAGCGCGCGACCACCGTCGACGCGCAGCTCGATGTAGGCCGCTGCCTTGGCGTTGGTGCCGGCGCCGATCGAGTGCTCGGAGTAGTCCATGATCTCGACTTTCTCCGGCAGACTGGCCACCAGCGCTTCCAGCGGGCCATTGCCCATGCCACGCCAGTGCTGGGTTTCACCCTTGACGCTGACTTCGATATCCACGGCGCTGGTGCCGTTCTCTTCCTGCAGGCGATGGCCTTTCAGGGCGTACGGCACGGTGGCCTTGAGGTACTCGTTTTCCAGCAGTTCGTAGATCTGTTTGGCGCTCATTTCCAGGCCCAGGCGGTCGGTCTCGCCCTGGACCACCTGGCTGAACTCGATCTGCGTGCGGCGCGGCAGGCTGATGCCGTATTCCTGCTCGAGCAGGAAGGTGATGCCGCCCTTGCCGGACTGGCTGTTGACGCGGATCACCGCCTCGTAGCTGCGGCCGATGTCAGCCGGGTCGATCGGCAGGTATGGGACCTCCCAGACTCCGTCGCTCTTCTGCTGGGCGAAGCCCTTGCGGATCGCGTCCTGGTGCGAGCCGGAGAACGCGGTGTGGACCAGATCGCCGACATACGGATGACGTGGATGCACCGGCAGCTGGTTGCATTCCTCGACCACCTTGCGCACGCCGTCGATGTCGGAGAAGTCCAGGCCAGGGTGCATGCCCTGGGTGTACATGTTCAGCGCCAGGGTGACCAGATCGACGTTGCCGGTGCGCTCGCCGTTACCAAACAGGCAGCCTTCGACGCGATCGGCACCGGCCATAAGACCCAGCTCGGTGGCGGCCACGCCGGTGCCACGGTCGTTGTGGGTGTGCAGGCTGATCAGCACGCTGTCGCGGCGGCTAATGTGGCGGCCGAACCATTCGATCTGGTCGGCATAGATGTTTGGCGTGGCGACTTCCACGGTGGCCGGCAGGTTGAGGATCACCTTGTTCTGCGGGGTCGGTTGCCAGACGTTGAGCACCGCGTCGCAGACCTGTACGGCGAACTCCAGCTCGGTGGAGGTGAAGATCTCTGGCGAGTACTGGAAGGTCCACTCGGTTTCCGGCTGCTGCGCGGCGAGCTTCTTGATCAGCTTGGCGGCGTTCACCGCGATGTCGACCACGCCTTGCTTGTCCTGGTTGAAGACGATGCGGCGGAACGCCGGGGCGGTGGCGTTGTAGACGTGGACGATGGCTTTCTTGGCGCCTTTCAGCGATTCCATGGTGCGGATAATCAGGTCGTCACGCGCCTGGGTCAGCACCTGGATGGTGGTGTCGTCCGGGATGTGGCCGCCTTCGATCAGTTCGCGGACGAAGTTGAAATCGGTATCGGAAGCGGACGGGAAGGCCACCTCGATCTGCTTGACGCCGACCTGCACCAGGGTCTTGAAGAAGCGCATCTTCTTCGCCGAATCCATCGGCTCGATCAGCGACTGGTTGCCGTCGCGCAGGTCAGAGCTGCACCAGATCGGCACCTCGGTGATGGTTTTCGACGGCCAGGTGCGATCCGGCAGATTGATCGCCGGGAAGGCGCGGTATTTGTTCGAGGGGTCGTTCAGCATGCTCATGGGGAATCCTTTTTCTTCGCGGCCTGGCGGTGGCCGATCAGCTAAATACGTGAATATCGATCAGGCGTGCATTGAGCACTGCAGTCGTGGACTGACCAGCGTCAGGCAGGCGTGTTGCCGCAGCAAAATGAGGGTATGGGCGATATGCATGAAGCCAACCCTAAGCGCATAGGTTAAAGCTGGCAAGCATTGCGAAAAAAACGACGAATCCTGTCTTCAAATGTGAGTTTTAGAGACTTTATTGCTGGCAACCCTGTAATGGGTGGAGAAAATTGCGCTGGTATTTAAGCGGCTTCAATGCCGCCAGAGGCTGCTGATTGGCTTGTGCGAGGATGCTCTGACGGATCACCTGGCGGGAGGTCAGGTGGGCGGTTTCCGTGGCACGGCGGTCTCGCCCCGCACTATAGCAATGCTGGCGTCTTGATCTATCGGCTACAAAGTCAGGTGAGCGATCTCTGCCCGCATGGCGAGCGTGGCCTCAAGGTTGGAAGGCGTTGATGAAGATCGCCGGATCGACGCGGGCGTCGTTCAGGCTGATGTTCCAATGCATATGCGGCCCGGTCGCCCGGCCGGTGGCACCGACTCGGCCGAGCACCGTGCCGCGTGGCAATTGCTGGCCGGGGCGCACATCGACTTTCGACAAGTGGCAAAACATGCTGATAAAGCCCTGGCCGTGATCGACGAATACGGTTTTGCCGTTGAAGAAATAGTCGCCGATCAGCGTCACCTTGCCGGCGGCCGGTGCCTTGATCGGCGTGCCGGCGGCGACGGCAAAATCCAACCCGGCATGCGGATTACGCTCCTCGCCATTGAAGAAGCGGCGCACCCCGAAGCGGCTGGATAGCGGGCCGTCGACGGGCCTGTCGAGCAGCAGGTTGCTGGGCGTGTTGCTGCTGAAGTTGCGATAGGCGCGGGTCTGCTCGGCCAGTTCGCGCTCGATGCGCTTGAGGTCCTCGGGCAGCGGATTGACCTGGCGCTGGTTCTTCAAGGTGATGCGCTGCTCCGCGTACTGCTTGGCGCCGACGGCAAAGCGCAGGGCGCGGCCGTCCGCCTCCAGCGTTTGCCCGCCCGGGCGGACCGTCAGGGGAATGCCGACGATGGCGATCCAGCGGCGGCCGTCTTCCTTGACCACCAGCACCGGCTTACCGTCATAGCGCGCTTGCGGCGCGGTCTGGCCATCACCCAACGGCACCACGGCGACGCCGCCGGGCACCGGTTTGTTGAGCAGGCGGGTGAGAAATTCCTCGGCGTGGGCGGGCAAGGCGAGGCAACACAACAGCAGAGCGATCAGGCGCATGCGAATTCGGGTCACGAAGCAAGTCAGGTAAGTAGGTTGGCCCAGTCAGCCGCAGGTTAATCGAGCAGCGACAGGGTGACCGGTGTCAGATGGTTGTCTTCCACGCGAACCTCCAGCTCACCTTCGCCCAGCTTGGCGGTGAGCTTCTGGCCCGGACGCGTCTGCGCAGCGCGGCGGATCGCCTGGCCGCGCTCATCGAGAAGAATGCTGTAGCCGCGGCCCAGTGTCGCCAGCGGGCTGACCACATGCAGCGTCTGCATCTGGCTGTTGAGCTGCAGACGGCGTGCCTTGAGGCCTTCGCTCATGGCGCGAGGCAGGCGGGCGGCCAGGCTGTCGACACGTTGGCGCAGCAAGGCCAGCGCACGGCCGGGATGCTGAGCGGAGAGTCGTGCAGCGAGGCGCGCCAGCTGCTCACGGCGGCCATTGGCCTGACGTTCGAAGGCGCGGCGCAGGCGCATGTCCAGATCGTCGACGCGTTGCGCTTGTTGGCGCAGGCGTTCGCCGGGGTGGCGCAGGCGCCGGCTCAGACCGTCCAGGCGCATGCGCTCGCGGCTCAGCTGCTCACGCATGCGCAGCAGCAAGCGGCGTTGCAGGCTACTCAGGCGCAGCTGCAGATCGTTGCTATCGGGCGCCAACAGTTCGGCGGCGGCCGAGGGCGTCGGGGCGCGCACGTCGGCGACGAAGTCGCTGATCGACACGTCGGTTTCATGGCCCACGGCACTGACGATCGGGGTTGTACAGGCCGCCACGGCGCGCGCCAGGGATTCTTCGTTGAAGCACCAGAGGTCTTCCAGGGAGCCACCGCCCCGCGCCAGGATCAGCGCGTCAAAGCCGCCTCTATCGGCGAGCGCCAGGGCACGGACGATCTGGGCGGTGGCGTCACGGCCCTGCACCGCAGTGGGAATCAGGGTCAGGCGCACCTGCGGCGCGCGGCGGCGAAACACGCTGATGATGTCGCGGATCACCGCGCCGGTCGGCGAACTGATGATGCCGATGCGTTGCGGATGCGCGGGCAGGGCGCGCTTGCGTTCGACGGCGAACAGGCCTTCGCCGGCGAGCTTGTCTTTCAGTGCCTCGAAGGCCAGGCGCAGCGCACCGTCGCCGGCCGGTTCGAGGGTATCGACGATCAGCTGATAATCGCCGCGGCCTTCGAACAACGAGACCTTGCCGCGTACCCGCACCGCCAGGCCGTCTTTGAGCGCCTGACGCACGCGGCTGGCGTTTTGCCGGAACAGCGCGCAACGCACCTGCGCCTGGCTGTCCTTGAGGGTGAAATAGATGTGCCCGGAAGCCGGTCGGGCGAGATTGGAAATCTCACCTTCGACCCACACTTGAGCGAACACGTCCTCCAGCAGCACGCGGGCACGGCCGTTGAGCTGGCTGACACTGAGAACCTCGCGGTCGAGACCGAGGCGGGCGAAGGGATCGTTGAGCATGGGCGGCATGATAAAGGCTTTGTCGCGGCGCGGGGCACCGCGTTCACCTGTTCGGTGCTCAGACTGCGCAATGGCTTGCGCAAGCGACTACTGACCTTGACCTGGCCGGGCGGCGCTTTAAGCTGCCGGTTTTGCCTAGCCGCGAGCGTTGCCATGCACGATCAGCAGACCATCCTGGTCCCCCAGGTTTCCAGCTTCCCCGGCCCTGAGGCGAAGGCGCGGGCGATGCTTCGCTGGCTGGTGCAGCAGAACATCGTCGAGGGGTATCTCAGTGCCTGCGTGGGCGCCTTGCCGCGTCAAGGGTATGCGCTGGCGGCTGGCGCCGAGCGCATCGTCCAGGTGCCGGCGGGCAAGACGCTGAATGACTGTCTGCCGTTCGGTCGGCCGGTCAACGGTCTGGAAATCATCACTCGCCGCTGCATCTATATGCCCGAGACGGGTTTCCGCAGCCAGGCGCGCTGTCCAGAGTGTCGCGCCCAGGTCGGTACGGTGCTGCTCGAGCATCTTGAGGAATGGATGCCGGGCGACACCGACAACTTCATCTGCCCGCACTGCGCGTTTGAAGATGACATCAACGGCTTCCCGTTTACTCAGGCATGCGCCTTTTCCGATCTGGGTTTCATCTTCCATAACTGGGACGCGGCCTGTTTTAGCGCCTCGTTTCTCAAGGAATTTGCCGCCCGGTTGGGTTTCCCGCTGAGCGTGGTGCAGGTGGCGGGCCGCGAGGGCGCGGCTTTGTGATTGAGCGGCACCCGCTCTCTGGGTATAATGCCGCGCTTCTTATTTTCCCGCCCGGGAGCCCCCGCCATGCTGCGTATCAGCCAAGAAGCCCTGACGTTTGACGACGTTCTTCTCATCCCTGGTTATTCTAATGTCTTGCCTAAGGACGTCAGCCTCAAAACTCAGCTGACTCGCGGCATTTCGCTGAATATCCCTCTGATTTCCGCGGCGATGGACACCGTGACCGAAGCCCGTCTGGCCATTGCCATGGCTCAGGAAGGCGGCATCGGCATCGTTCACAAGAACATGACCATCGAGCAACAGGCCGCCGAAGTGCGCAAGGTCAAGAAGTTCGAGTCCGGCGTGGTCAAGGATCCGATCACCATCGACGCCGACGCCAGCGTCCGCGACCTGTTCGAATTGACCCGCCAGAACAACATTTCCGGTGTGCCGGTGCTGTCCAACGGCGATCTGGTCGGCATCGTCACCTCCCGCGACATTCGTTTCGAAACCCGCATGGATGTCCGCGTGCGTGAGGTCATGACGCCCAAAGAGCGGCTGGTGACTATCAAGGAAGGTGCGGACAAGCAGGAAGCCCGCGCGCTGCTGCACAAGCACCGCATCGAGCGCGTGCTGATCGTCGACGACGCCTTCAATCTGAAAGGCATGATGACCGTCAATGACATCGAGAAAGCCAAGGCCTACCCGCTGGCCAGCAAGGACGATCAAGGTCGTCTGCGCGTCGGTGCCGCAGTCGGTACCGGTGCCGATACGCCGGATCGGGTCACCGCGCTGGTGGCCGCCGGGGTCGACGTGATCATCGTCGACACTGCCCACGGTCACTCGCAGGGCGTGATCGACCGCGTGCGTTGGGTCAAGCAGACTTATCCGGAAGTGCAGGTGATCGGCGGCAATATCGCCACTGGCGATGCTGCCCGGGCCCTGGCGGAAGCCGGCGCGGACGGCGTCAAGGTCGGTATCGGTCCAGGTTCGATCTGCACCACGCGGATCGTTGCCGGCGTGGGTGTGCCGCAGATAACCGCGGTCGCCAACGTTGCCGCGGCGCTGGCCGGCACTGGCGTGCCGCTGATCGCCGATGGCGGGATTCGCTTCTCCGGCGACCTGGCCAAGGCCGTGGTCGCGGGTGCGTACTGCGTGATGATCGGCTCGATGCTCGCCGGTACCGAAGAGGCTCCGGGCGAAGTCGAACTGTTCCAGGGTCGTTCCTACAAGGCCTACCGCGGCATGGGTTCGCTGGGCGCCATGGCGCAGGCGCAAGGTTCGTCGGACCGCTATTTCCAGGACTCCTCGGCCGGTGCCGAGAAACTGGTGCCGGAAGGCATCGAAGGTCGTGTGCCGTACAAGGGTCAAATGAGCGCCATCGTGCATCAGCTGATGGGCGGTCTGCGCGCTTCGATGGGCTATACCGGCTGCGCCAGCATCGAAGAGATGCGTACCAAGCCGGAGTTCGTGCGGATCACCGGTGCCGGCATGGCCGAGTCGCACGTGCATGACGTGCAGATCACCAAAGAAGCCCCCAACTACCGGGTCGGCTAAAAAAATCGATTTGCCGCTGCTGCGCTCGAACAGGCGGCGTTGGAAGGAGGCTCGAAATGCTCATTGGCTGTAGCCAACTGCGCTTTCTCACCTCCTTCCGCCTTGCCTCTTCTTCGCTCGCGACGTGGCAAATCGATTTTTGTGAAGTTTGATAAGACACGGGGCTGTTCCAATCAGCCCCGTGTCATTTGTGAATTCCGCTACGAGAGACGGCCATGGCTCACCACGATATCCACGCCCACCGCATCCTGATCCTCGACTTCGGCTCCCAGTACAGCCAGTTGATCGCCCGCCGCGTACGCGAGATCGGCGTGTATTGCGAGCTGCACCCGTTCGATATGAGCGATGAAGACATTCGCGCCTTCGCCCCGCGCGGGATCATCCTCGCCGGCGGTCCGGAGTCGGTGCATATTGCCGATAGCCCGCGTGCGCCGCAGGCGGTGTTCGACCTCGGCGTGCCGCTGTTTGGCATCTGCTACGGCATGCAGACCATGTCGGAGCAGCTCGGCGGCAAGGTCGAGGGTTCCAACCTGCGCGAGTTCGGCTATGCGCGCGTCGATGTGGTCGGCAAGTCGCGGTTGCTCGATGGCATCGAAGACCATATCGATGGCGACGGCGTGTTCGGTCTCGATGTGTGGATGAGCCACGGCGACAAGGTCACCAGCCTGGCACCGGGTTTCCATATCCTGGCCAGCACGCCGAACTGCCCGATCGCCGCCATGGCCGACGATGCCCGTGGTTACTACGGCGTTCAGTTCCACCCGGAAGTGACCCATACCAAGCAGGGCGGGCGCATTCTGTCGCGCTTCATCCTGGATATCTGCGGCTGCGAAGCACTGTGGACGCCGTCGAATATCGTCGACGACGCTATCGCCCAGGTACGTGCTCAGGTCGGCGACGCTAACGTGCTGCTCGGCTTGTCCGGCGGGGTCGATTCCTCGGTGGTCGCGGCGCTGCTGCACAAGGCTATCGGCGATCAGCTGACCTGCGTATTCGTCGACAACGGCCTGCTGCGTCTGCATGAAGGCGAGCAGGTGATGGCCATGTTCGCCGAGAACATGGGCGTCAAGGTGATCCGTGCCGATGCCGAGGCGCAGTTCCTCGATAACCTCGAGGGTGAAGCCGACCCGGAGAAGAAGCGCAAGATCATCGGCCGTACCTTTATCGACGTGTTCGATGCGCAGGCGTCCAAGCTGCACAACATCCAGTTCCTCGCCCAGGGCACCATCTACCCGGACGTGATCGAGTCGGCTGGCGCCAAAAGCGGCAAGGCGCATGTGATCAAGTCGCACCACAACGTCGGCGGCCTGCCGGAGGAAATGAACCTCAAGCTGGTCGAACCGCTGCGCGAACTGTTCAAGGACGAGGTGCGCAAGCTCGGTCTGGAGCTCGGTCTGCCCTACGACATGGTTTACCGTCACCCATTCCCGGGCCCGGGCTTGGGCGTGCGGATCCTCGGCGAAGTGAAGAAGGAATACGCTGACCTGTTGCGGCGTGCCGACCATATCTTCATAGAAGAGCTGCGCAAGGCCGACTGGTACCACAAGGTCAGTCAGGCCTTCGTGGTGTTCCAGCCGGTGAAATCGGTTGGCGTGGTCGGTGACGGCCGCCGCTACGCCTGGGTCGTGGCCCTGCGCGCGGTGGAAACCATCGACTTCATGACCGCGCGCTGGGCGCATCTGCCCTACGAACTGCTGGAAGTGGTTAGCGGGCGGATCATCAACGAGATCGAAGGCATCTCCCGCGTCACCTACGACGTGTCGAGCAAGCCGCCGGCGACCATCGAGTGGGAATGATCTGAGCGACAAGGGCAGCCACGGCTGCCCTTGTCGTTTACGGGGTGGGTGCGGCGTTCTGTCGGCTCGCCTGCATTGGTGTTAAGTGAGAAGATCTCTCATCTCTGCTGGCTTACCTCGGAACAGAATATGGCGTTTACCCGCAGGCAAGTGCTCGGCGGCCTGGTTGGCCTCGGTGTGGTCGGCTTGGGTGCCGGTGGCGTGCACTATTGGTTGGGGCGCAGCAGTGCGGCCAGTCATGACTACGAACTGATCGCCGCGCCCTTCGACCTGGAGCTGGTGTCCGGGCATATCACTCCGGCCTGGGGCTATAACGGCCAGGCGCCGGGGGTCGAGCTGCGCTCGCGGCAGGGCGATTGGTTGCGCGTGCGCTTCATCAACAAGCTCAGCGAGCCGACCACCATCCACTGGCACGGTATCCGCCTACCGCTGGAAATGGACGGCGTGCCGTACGTGTCGCAGCTGCCGGTGCTGCCCGGCGAATACTTCGATTATGTGTTCAAGACCGAGGACGCCGGCAGCTTCTGGTATCACCCGCACCAGGCGAGCAGCAAGCAGCTCGGCCACGGCTTGGTCGGCCCGCTGGTGGTCGAGGAGCGCGAGCCGAGCGGCTTCCGCCACGAACGTTCGCTGAGCCTGAAGACCTGGCACGTCGACGCGCAGGGCGCCTTCACCGACTTCAGCGTGCCCCGCGAAGCCGCGCGCGAAGGCACCCGCGGGCGCCTGACCACGATCAACGCCCAACCGACGCCGACCCTCGAATTGCCGGCCGGGCAGGTGGTGCGGCTGCGCCTGTTCAACCTCGACAGCACGGTGACCTACCGCCTCAATCTACCCGGCAGCGACGTACGCATCTATGCACTGGACGGTCATCCGGTGCAGCCGCGTCCGCTCGGCAAGGACTACTGGCTGGGTCCGGGCATGCGCATTTGCCTGGCGATCAAGGTGCCTGAGGCGGGCCAGGAGCTGTCGCTGCGCAACGGCCCGGTGCGCCTCGCCACGCTGAAGAGCGTCGCTTCCAGCGAGCCAGCGGGTGACTGGCCGGCGGCGCTGCCGGCCAATCCGGTGGCCGAGCCCGACCTGAGCATTGCCGAGACCCTGAGCTTTCGCTTCGAGTGGGCGGCGATGCTGGTCGACAACGTCGAGCAGGGCGGCCAGTACAAGTACTGGCAGATCAACGGCCAGGCCTGGGATATCGACGACAAGAGCTGCGCCGAGCGGCCGATCGCCACGCTGAAGAAGAACGGTCACTACATCTTCGAGCTGCGCAACATGGCGCAGTACCAGCACCCGATTCATCTGCACGGCATGGCGTTCAAGGTGCTCAGCTCGGATCGCAAGCCGATCATTCCGTACTTCACCGACACCTACCTGCTGGGCAAGAACGAAACCGCACGCATCGCCCTGGTGGCGGATAACCCCGGCGTGTGGATGTTCCACTGCCATGTCATCGACCATATGGAAACCGGCCTGATGGCCGCCATCGCGGTGGTCTGATGATCGCCGCACACGCTTTTGGTAGGGGCGGATTCATCCGCGAGCATGGCTGGGGCCTGCATCTTTTTTCGCGAATGAATTCGCTCCTACATTCGAGCCGGATAGACCATGAGTAGAGTCAAGATCATCGATCGCTCGCAGGACGAGCGTTTCATGCGCGCTGCGCTGGAGCTGGCCGGCCAGGGTGCGCAACTTGGCGAAGTGCCGGTGGGTGCGGTGCTGGTGCAAGGCGGCGAGATTATCGGGCATGGCTTCAATCGGCCGATTTCCAGCAGCGATCCCAGTGCTCATGCGGAGATGGTCGCGATCCGCGCCGCCGCCACGGCGATCAACAACTACCGGCTGCCCAACAGCACCCTGTACGTGACCCTGGAACCATGCAGCATGTGCGCCGGGTTGATCGTCCATGCGCGTATCCAGCGGGTGGTATACGGCGCTCGCGAACCAAAGGCTGGGATAGTGGAAAGCCGCGGACAATTCTTTGCCCAAGAGTTTCTCAATCACCGGGTGCTGGTCGAGGGTGGCTTGCTGGCGGAGGAGTGCGGGGCGGTATTGAGCGCGTTCTTCAAGGCTCGGCGCGCCTAGCTCCGATTAGCTGTTTTGGCCCCGCCGCTTGGATTACAGCTGCGGAGCGGCGTCTTCGGAGGGTTTGCGCTTGTCGATCGCGGGGATATGCAGGCCGCTTTCGGCGATTTTGCTGCCTTCCAATTGCGGCTGGGTCACCCAGGTGAGGATGTCGTAATAGCGGCGCACGTTCTGCACGAAATGCACCGTCTCACCGCCGCGTGCATAGCCATAACGTGTCTTGCGATACCACTGTTTCTGCGACAGGCGCGGCAGCATCTTCTTCACATCGAGCCACTTGTTCTGGTCGAGGCCCTCGGCTTCGGCGAGCTTGCGGGCGTCGCCCAGGTGCGCTATGCCGATGTTGTAGGCGGCCAGTGCGAACCAGCTGCGATCGGGCTCCTTGATCTCGGCGGCGAGGCTATCGCGGAGCATGTTGAAGTACTTGCCTGCACCGACGATGCTCTGTTTGGGGTCCAGACGGTTGGCCACGCCCATTGCCTTGGCGGTGTTCTGCGTAAGCATCATCAGGCCGCGCACGCCGGTCTTCGAAGTGGCTTCAGGCTGCCAGAGCGATTCCTGATAACCCATCGCAGCAAGCAGGCGCCAATCCAGTTGATCGGTCTGCGCGGCATTGCGGAAGTGTTTCTCATAGCGCGGTAGACGTTGCTGCAAATGTTTGGCGAAGGTGTAGGCGCCGACATAGCCGAGTACGTCAACGTGCCCGTAATAGCGATCTTTCAAGCGTTGCAGCGTGCCGTTCTGTTTGGCGCGCTGGAGGAATGCATTGACCTCGCTAAGCAAGCTGAGGTCCTCGCCGGAACTCACCGCCCAACTCAGGCTGCTGGCGTCGCCGAAGTCGAAGGCAACTCGCACGTTGGGGAAGTACACCTGATTCATCGCCAACTCATTGGAGTCGACCAGGGTCAGGTCGATCTGCCCTTCGTCGACCATGTGCAGCAGGTCGACCACCTCAACCGCGTCGGACTCCTCGAACTCCAGGCGCGGCAACTGGCGCTGCAGTTTGCGCAGTTGCTCGGCATGGCTGCTGCCCTTGAGTACCAGAATGCGTTTGCCGAGCAGATCGTCGGGGCGGGTCGGACGCCGTTGGCCGTTGCGATACACGACCTGTGGACTGACCTCGAGATAAGAAGCAGAAAAACGCGCCTGGGCTTGTCGTTCCTCGCTGGCGGTCAGACCGGCCGCCGCCAGCTCCGGACCATTCGGCTGGCTTAGGCGGGAATAGAGTTCATCGAGGTTGTCGGCGGTTTCGATCTGCAGTTCGACACCCAGATCGTCGGCGAAGCGTTTGGCCAGCTCGTACTCGAAACCGGTTTCGCCGCTGCGATCCTGAAAATAAGTGGCAGGGCTGTTGCGGGTGATGACGCGTAGCACACCCTCCTTCTGGATTCGCTCGAGGCTGGTCGACTCATCGACACAGCCAGACAACGACAGAAGGATTCCGATCGCCAGCAACCCGACGGTGCAGCGCTTGCGGAACGCAGTGTATGCAGACATCCGGGAAGTATACGCAAAGCGCCCCAGTCGCCATATCTCGACAGCTGCATGCATCTCTGTTACTGCGGCAGTTGTCCGCTAAGGCCCGCCACGGGTGTCTTGGCGGGCGCTTTCAGCTAGAATGCACCGCCTCAAAGCTCCCCCTTTTCCGAGGCTGTCCCGAAGATGTTGATCCTGCGCGGCGCTCCCGCCCTTTCCGCCTTCCGCCACGGCAAACTTCTCGCGCAACTGACCCAGAAAGTCGCCACCGTCAGCGGTGTGTATGCCGAGTTTGCCCACTTCGCAGAGGTCACCGGCCTCCTCGCCGAGGAAGAGCACAGCGTCCTCGCACGCCTGCTCCAATACGGCCCGAGCGTACCGGTTCAGGAGCCAGCCGGTCGCTTGTTCCTGGTCGTGCCGCGCTCCGGCACCATCTCGCCGTGGTCGAGCAAAGCCACCGACATCGCCAATAATTGCGGCTTGGCCAAGATCGAGCGGATCGAGCGGGGCATTGCCTATTACGTCACCGGCAGTTTCGATGATGCCGAGGCCGAGCTGATCGCCGCCAGCCTGCATGACCGCATGACCCAGCAGGTGTTCACGGCCATGGAGCAGGTCGAAAACCTGTTCAGCCACGCTCAGCCGAAACCGTTGACCGCCGTCGATGTACTCGGCGGCGGCCGCGCCGCGCTGACCCAGGCCAATACCGAGTTGGGTCTGGCGCTCGCCGAAGACGAGATCGACTATCTGGTCGAAAGCTTCAAGGGGCTGGGACGCAACCCGCACGACATCGAACTGATGATGTTCGCCCAGGCTAACTCCGAGCATTGCCGACACAAGATCTTCAATGCCAGCTGGGACATCGATGGCGAAAGCCAGGAAAAATCCCTGTTCGGCATGATCAAGAACACCCACGAGCTGAACCGCGAAGGCGTGCTGTCGGCCTACAAGGACAACGCCGCGGTGATCGTCGGCAACGTCGCCGGGCGTTTCTATCCGAACCCTGACACCCGCGAATATGCCGCGAGCCAGGAGCCGGTGCACATCCTGATGAAGGTGGAAACCCACAACCACCCGACCGCGATCGCCCCATTCCCGGGCGCCTCGACCGGCTCCGGCGGTGAGATTCGCGATGAAGGCGCCACCGGTCGCGGCGCCAAGCCGAAAGCCGGTCTCACCGGTTTCACCGTCTCCAACTTGCAGATCCCCGGATTCGAGCAGCCTTGGGAAGTGCCGTACGGCAAGCCCGAGCGCATTGTCACCGCGCTGGACATCATGATCGAAGGCCCGCTGGGCGGCGCGGCATTCAATAACGAATTCGGCCGGCCGAACCTGACTGGTTACTTCCGTACCTTCGAGCAAGCGGTGAACAGCCCGCGCGGTGAAGAAGTGCGCGGCTATCACAAGCCGATCATGCTCGCCGGCGGCATGGGCAATATCCGCGAAGACCATGTGCAGAAGGCCGAAATCTCGGTCGGCGGCAAGCTCATCGTGCTCGGCGGTCCCGCCATGCTGATCGGCCTGGGCGGCGGTGCGGCGTCCTCGATGGCGACCGGCAGCAGTTCTGCCGATCTGGATTTCGCCTCGGTCCAGCGGGAAAACCCGGAAATGGAGCGCCGCTGCCAGGAGGTCATCGACCGCTGCTGGCAGCTCGGCGAGCAGAACCCGATCAAGTTCATTCATGACGTCGGCGCCGGCGGTCTGTCCAACGCCTTCCCCGAACTGGTCAACGATGCCGGCCGCGGTGGCCGCTTCGAGTTGCGCGCGGTGCCCAACGACGAGCCGGGCATGAGCCCGCTGGAAATCTGGTGCAACGAATCGCAAGAGCGCTATGTATTGTCGGTGGATGCCGCCGACTTTGAGCGGTTCAAGGCGATCTGCGAACGTGAGCGTTGCCCGTTCTCGGTGGTCGGCGAGGCGACCGAAGAGCCGCAATTGACCGTTGCCGACAGCCATTTCGGTAACAAGGCCGTGGATATGCCGCTCAACGTATTGCTCGGCAAGGCGCCACGCATGCATCGTTCGGCGGTCCGCGAGGCGGAACTGGGCGATGATTTCTCGGCCGCCAGTGTCGAGATCAGCGAGGCGGTGAGCCGCGTCCTGCGTCATCCGGCAGTGGCCAGCAAGAGCTTCCTGATCACCATCGGCGACCGCAGCATTACCGGTCTGGTGGCCCGCGACCAAATGGTCGGCCCGTGGCAGGTGCCGGTGGCTGACTGCGCCGTGACCGCCACCAGTTTCGACGTCTACAACGGCGAAGCCATGGCGATGGGCGAGCGCACGCCGCTGGCGCTGCTCGATGCGCCGGCCTCGGGGCGCATGGCGATTGGCGAGACCATCACCAACCTGGCTTCCGCGCGGATCGACAAACTGGCTGACATCAAGTTGTCGGCCAACTGGATGGCTGCTGCCGGCCACCCCGGTGAAGATGCGCGCCTGTACGACACGGTCAAGGCTGTCGGCATGGAGCTGTGCCCGGCGCTGGGCATGACCATTCCAGTGGGCAAGGACTCGATGTCGATGAAGACCCGCTGGCAGGATGAGGGTGCCGACAAGAGCGTCACCTCGCCGCTGTCGCTGATCGTTAGCGGCTTCGCCCCAGTGCTCGACATCCGTAATACCGTCACGCCGCAGCTGCGCATGGATCGCGGCGAAACCGATCTGATTCTGATCGACCTCGGTCGTGGCCAGAACCGCATCGGCGGCTCGATCCTCGCCCAGGTGTACGGCCAGATCGGTCGGCACGTGCCAGACGTCGACGACGCCGAAGACCTCAAGGCATTCTTCGCGGTGATCCAAGGCCTGAATGCCGATGGTCATTTGCTGGCCTATCACGATCGCTCCGACGGCGGCCTGCTGACCACTGCGCTGGAAATGGCCTTCGCCGGCCACTGCGGCCTGGACTTGAATCTCGACGCGCTCGCCGACGGCCAGGCGGATGTCGCCGGAGTGCTGTTCAACGAAGAACTCGGTGCGGTGATCCAGGTTCATCAGGACGCCACGCCTGAAGTGCTCGCGCAATTCAGCGCAGCCGGTCTGGGCGACTGCGTGGCGGTGATCGGTCAGCCGGTCAACAACGCCTCGGTGTCGATCAGCTTCGAAGGCAAGCCGCTATTCACGGGCGAGCGGCGTTTGCTGCAGCGCCAATGGAGCGAAACCAGCTACCAGATTCAGCGTCTGCGCGACAACGTCGAATGCGCCGACCAGGAATTCGATGTGCTGCTGGACGAGGAAAATCCGGGCCTCAACGTCAAGCTCGGGTTCGACGTCAATCAGGACATCGCTGCGCCGTACATCAAGAAAGGTGTGCGTCCGCAGGTTGCGGTACTGCGCGAACAGGGCGTCAACGGTCAGGTGGAAATGGCTGCGGCGTTCGACCGTGCCGGCTTTGCCGCAATCGACGTGCACATGAGCGACATTCTCGCCGGCCGCGTCAGCCTGGATGAATTCAAAGGGCTGGTCGCGTGTGGTGGCTTCTCCTATGGTGACGTGCTCGGCGCGGGCGAGGGTTGGGCCAAATCGATCCTCTTCAATAGCCGCGCACGGGATGCCTTCAGCGGCTACTTCGCCCGCCGCGATACCTTCGCCTTGGGCGTGTGCAACGGCTGTCAGATGCTCTCCAACCTGCACGAACTGGTGCCAGGTAGCGAGTTCTGGCCGCACTTCGTGCGTAACCGCTCCGAGCAATTCGAAGCGCGCGTGGCGATGGTGCAGATCCAGGAGTCGGCGTCGATCTTCCTGCAAGGCATGGCCGGTTCGCGCCTGCCGATCGCCATCGCCCACGGTGAAGGGCATGCCGAGTTCGAGAGCGAAGAGGCATTGCTTGAATCCGACTTGTCCGGATGTGTGGCGATGCGCTTTGTCGACAACAACGGCAAGGTCACCGAAGCCTATCCGGCCAACCCCAACGGTTCGGCACGTGGCATTACCGGCCTGACCAGCCGTGATGGTCGAGTGACCATCATGATGCCGCACCCGGAGCGGGTGTTCCGCGCGGTGCAGAACTCCTGGCGCCCGGACGATTGGCAGGAAGACGGCGGCTGGCTGCGCATGTTCCGCAACGCCAGGGTTTGGGTGGATTAATAGCTCGGCGGAAAACTCATCCGCGGCCCTCTCCGTTTAGGAGAAGAGCCGTGGGCGAGGTTGATCTTGTTCCCCTGGCGCCTCCTCTCGGTATAGTGCCGTGTCCGACGCCGATCCACTGCTACCGATCCTTCCTGAAGTCCGCCAGGTTCGCCCTGGCGACATCCTCCAGCTCTGTGTTTGCGGCCGGTCACCGGACACGCCCGATTGTCCTGCCGATTGCCGAAAAGCCAAGCGCCTGATCATCGCTCGCGACCAGCGCTTGCTGTTGTGCCGCTGCGGGCGCTCGGCGGATTTGCCGTACTGCGATGGCAGCCATGTGCCCGCTGCGTCAACCTGGCGAAGCAAATGGCGGCGTTTTTGGTTTGGCCAGTGAAATGTCGCTGTTATGCCAAATTGCTCTATGGTCGCGCCAAACGGAGCAACGGTTTGCCAGTCCAACGCTTGAGTTGTGAACCATTTTTGGACGAAGTGCGGCAATGTGCCATTACACTGTCGCCATTCAGATCTGGCAGTGCGCGGCACTGCTTTCGTTGCGGAGATCTCGATGTACAAGTTGTGTTTCTATGTCCCGGAATCCCATTTGGATGTAGTGAAGAACGCAATATTCGCGGCCGGTGGCGGGCGTATCGGTAGTTATGACAGCTGCTGTTGGCAGACGTTAGGGCAGGGACAATTTCGACCGCTGGCGCAGAGCCAACCGTTTCTCGGTCAGCAGGGGTTGCTTGAACACGTCGCGGAGTGGAAGGTCGAGCTAGTGGTAGCCGATGAGTTAATCCATGAGTCGGTCAAGGCCCTGCGCAAGGCTCACCCCTACGAGACGCCGGCCTTCGAGGTGTGGCGCCTGTCAGATTTGTTGTTCTAGCGACAGCGAACAAAAAAGGCGCCCATGGGCGCCTTTTTATTGAATGTGAGTTAGGGGCGGATCTCGATCAACGTGCCGTCTTTGACCAAACTCCAGATCTCCTGCATGTCGGCGTTTGTCATGGCAATGCAGCCTTCGGTCCAGTCCAGGCTGGTGAAATACCACTCCGGATATTCTTCGTCGATGGGCGTGCCGTGAATCATGATCATCCCGCCGGCGGTCACTCCGGCTTTATGCGCGTTGCTCTGATCGCGGATGTTCGGATAGGAGATGTGCAGGGCCAAGTTGTACTTGTCGCTGGTTTTTCGCCAGTCGATCCAATAGAAGCCTTCCGGAGTGCGTCGGTCGCCTTCGCGCTGCTTGGCGCCTTGCGGCTGCTTGCCTAGAGAGACTTTGTAGGATTTGAGCACGCTGCCCTTACCCATAAGATGCAGTTTGCGCTCGGACTTGAGCACCAGCACCTTGTCCACGGCCTGGCCCTCAAGCGTCGGTGTGGCGTTGGCCTGAGTGAGTGCGGCAAAAGACAAGCACAGAGCGGCTAGCAACCAGCGCATTGGAACGATTTCCCCAGAGATTCACGACCGCTCAGGCGGTCAGGCTTTTTTATAGTGCGCACGTAAGGCCTCGAGCGACTCGTTACGTACGGGGTAGGTCTGCGCTACCCGGTCGGCGAAGTAGCATTCTAAGGTACGCCCGACAGTCGGAAAAGCCAGCTCGGACCAGGGGATGTCAGCCTCGTGAAATAACCGCACTTCCAGGCTTTCATCACCAGCGCAGAAATCCAGATCAAGCAGTTCGGCGCGGAAGAACACATATACCTGACTGATATGCGGTAGATCGAACAGCGTGTAAAGATCCAGATGCCGAACGCGGGCACAGGCCTCTTCGAGAGTCTCGCGAGCGGCCGCCTGCTGCATGGTTTCGCTGTTTTCCATGAAGCCCGCGGGCAGCGTCCAGTAGCCACGGCGAGGCTCGATGGCGCGGCGACAGAGCAGCACTTGATCCTCCCAGATGGGCAGGCAACCGGCGACGATGCGCGGATTCTGGTAGTGGATGGTTTGGCATCCGCCGCACACATACCGCAGGCGATTGTCGCCGGGGGGAATGTACTGGCTCAGCACGCCGCCACAATGGCTACAGAATTTCATGCCGATTCCTCGTAACTAATGGCGCATCTTGACGCGGCGATGGCGATGGCGGCAAGTCAGCCACCAGATCATCTGGCCGAATGCTGCGACCATGTAGCGCAGGGCTTGGGCGCGTCAGTTTTTTCGTGCCATGATGCCGGCAGAAGAAAAGACCGAGAATGTTCATGCTGGATGAGCTGCTCCAACCTGTGCGCAGTCATACGCCGCGGATCTTGGAGACCGAACCAGGGTTTCCCGAGGCGGCTGTTTTGGTGCCAATTACCCGTTCCGATGATCCGGAACTGGTGCTAACCCTGCGTGCCAGCGGATTGTCGACTCACGGCGGCGAAGTCGCCTTCCCTGGTGGGCGTCGTGACCCTGAAGACCGCGATCTGATCCACACCGCTTTGCGTGAAGCGCAAGAAGAGGTCGGCCTGCCGCCCGGTCTAGTCGAAATAGTCGGCCCGCTTAGTCCGCTGGTGTCGCGCTATGGCATCCGGGTTACGCCGATCGTTGGGGTCATTCCCGATTTCGTCGAATACCAGCCTAACGACGCAGAGATTTCCGCGGTGTTTTCCGTGCCGCTGGAGTTTTTCCGCAAAGACCCGCGCGAGGTTACCCACCGTATCGACTACCAAGGTCGTAACTGGTATGTGCCCAGCTATCGCTATGGTGAATTCCGCATCTGGGGGCTTACCGCGATTATGATCGTCGAGTTAGTCAATCTGCTGTACGACGCCAAGATTCACCTGCATGAGCCGCCAGCCTCCTTCACCAAGCTGGCCTGAAATCGCGATAAACAAGAAGAACTGAGGAATCCCCTGATGAAATACCGTCTGGGCAATGCCTGTGTCGAAGCCCATCCGGATAGCTGGATCGCACCCACTGCGGCGGTAATTGGCAAGGTTAAGTTGGAGGCTGGGTCGAGTGTCTGGTTTGGTGCCGTACTGCGCGGCGACAACGAGCTGATCCATGTCGGCGAGAACAGTAACGTGCAGGACGGCACGGTGATGCACACCGACATGGGTTTCCCGCTGACCTTGGGCAAGGGCGTCACCGTCGGCCACAACGTGATGATGCACGGCTGTACGGTCGACGATTACAGTCTGATCGGCATCAACGCGGTGATCCTCAACGGCGCCAAGATCGGCAAGTACTGCATCATCGGCGCCAACAGCCTGATCGGCGAGGGCAAGGAGATTCCCGACGGCTCGCTGGTGATGGGCTCGCCCGGCAAGGTGGTGCGCGAGTTGAACGAGGCGCAGAAGAAGATGCTCGAGGCCAGTGCCGCCCACTACGTGCACAACGCCAAGCGTTATGCCCGCGACTTGCAGCCGCAGGACGACTGATGGAGCGCGAGCGTCCCGTCGCCTCACCCTGCGTGTCGATCTGCGCACTGGACGATGAGGATATCTGCATCGGTTGCCAGCGCTCGGCGGCAGAAATCACTGGCTGGGGGCGCATGGACAACACCGAGAGGCGCCAGGTTTTGCACCTCAGTCATGAGCGGGCCAAGGCCAAGGGCGTGCTGCTTTAGCCTCCGAAGCACTTCTCTGCTCCTATTCTTCGGCGCTTGCGCCAATCGATTCTTCGAGGAAACCCCATGCCCCGTATTGGAACCCCGTTATCGCCAACCGCGACCCGTGTGCTGCTGTGTGGCTCGGGCGAGCTGGGCAAGGAAGTGGCGATCGAGCTGCAACGCTTGGGCGTCGAGGTGATTGCCGTCGATCGCTATGCCAATGCGCCGGCCATGCAGGTGGCACACCGCAGCCATGTGATCGACATGCTCGATGGTGCAGCCTTGCGCAAGGTGATTGAGGCCGAGCGGCCGGACTATATCGTTCCAGAAATCGAGGCGATTGCTACCGCCACGCTTGTCGAACTGGAGGCCGAAGGCTTCACCGTGATTCCCACTGCGCGCTCTGCGCAGCTGACTATGAACCGTGAGGGCATTCGTCGACTGGCCGCCGAAGAGCTGGATCTGCCGACCTCGCCTTACCATTTCGCCGACTCTTTCGAAGACTGTCAGGCGGCGGTTGAAGCGCTCGGTTTTCCATGCCTTATCAAGCCGATCATGAGCTCCTCGGGCAAGGGGCAGTCGGTGCTGAAAAGCTTGGACGATCTGCAATCTGCTTGGGATTACGCCCAGGCCGGTGGGCGTGCGGGCAAGGGACGGGTGATTGTCGAGGGCTTCATCGATTTCGACTACGAAATCACTTTGCTCACCGTCCGCCATGTCGGCGGTACGACCTTCTGCGCGCCGGTCGGTCATCGGCAGGAGAAGGGCGATTACCAGGAGTCCTGGCAGCCGCAGGTGATGAGTCCTAAGGCGCGGGCCGAGGCTGAGCGGATTGCCCTTGCAGTCACTGGATCGTTGGGCGGGCGGGGATTGTTCGGCGTCGAGCTGTTCGTTAAAGGTGATAGGGTGTGGTTCTGTGAAATTTCGCCACGTCCGCACGACACCGGGTTGGTTACCCTGATTTCCCAGGACCTGTCCGAATTCGCCGTGCATGCGCGAGCAATCCTCGGTCTGCCAATCCCGGCAATCCGCCAGTTCGGCCCCTCGGCTTCGGCGGTGATCCTGGTCGAGGGCCATTCGCAGCAGGCCGCGTTCGCCAACCTCGGCGCCGCCCTGAGCGAGCCGGATACCGCACTGCGCCTGTTCGGCAAGCCCGAGGTCGCCGGTCAGCGGCGCATGGGGGTGGCCCTGGCGCGCGACGAGTCGATTGAGCAGGCGCGCGCCAAGGCCATGCGTGCGGCGCAAGCAGTGAGTGTCGAACTGTAAGTATTTCTGCACCGTGGCTGCAGGGCGGTCGCGCTAACGCTAGACAGGTCTGACGCTCTCAAAGGCGCCAACCTGTACTGCGCTCAGTGTATGGCGTTGAGATCCCGGTCGCGGGTTTCCTTCAAGCACAGCACGGCCAGCAGGCTGAGTGTCGCGGCGGCTGAAACATAGCCGCCGACATAGGCAAGCCCACCGATGCTCACCAGCTTCTGCGCAAAGAACGGTGCCGCCGAGGCGCCAACGATCCCGCCCAGGTTGTAAGCCGCCGAGGCGCCGGTGTAGCGCACTTGGGTGGGGAACAATTCCGGTAGCAGGGCACCCATCGGCGCGAAGGTAAAGCCCATGAGGAACAGTTCGATCGCCAGGAACAGCGTTACGGCTGCGCCCGAGCCCTGGCTGAGCAAGGGCTGCATGGCGAAGCCGGAGAGAATCGCCAGTCCGCAGCCCAGCAATAACACCGGTTTGCGCCCGTAACGGTCGCTGAGCCAGGCGGATAGCGGGGTGGCCAAGGTCATGAAGAGCACGGCGAAACAGAGCATGGCGAGGAAGCTCTCACGGCTGTAGCCCAGACTGGTAACGCCATAGCTCAGCGAGAACACCGTGGAGATATAGAACAGCGCATAACACACCACCATCGCCAGGGCGCCGAGCAACATCGGCCGCCAGTGCTGGCTGACGGTTTCTGCCAGCGGTAGTTTGACCCGCTCATGGGATTTCATCGCCTTGGCGAACACCGGCGATTCCTCCAGCTTCAGGCGGACATACAGGCCGACGATCACCAGCGCGGCGCTGAGCAGAAACGGAATGCGCCAGCCCCAGGCGCGAAACTGCTCATCGTCCAGCGTAAGGGCCAGGCTCAGGAATAAGCCGTTAGCGGCGAGAAAGCCAATCGATGGACCGAGTTGGGGAAACATGCCGAACCAGGCGCGTTTGCCCGGTGGTGCGTTCTCGGTGGCCAACAACGCCGCGCCACCCCATTCACCGCCGAGGCCGAGCCCCTGGCAGAAGCGCAATACGCACAGCAACAGCGGGGCCCAGAAGCCAATACTGTCGTAACCCGGCAGCACGCCAATCAGCGTGGTGGAAACCCCCATCAGCAGCAGCGAGGCGACCAGCGTCGATTTGCGCCCGATGCGGTCGCCGAAGTGGCCGAACAACGCTGAGCCCAGCGGGCGAGCGAGAAAGGCGATACCAAAGGTGATAAAGGCGGCGAGCATCTGCGCGGTGCCGGAGTTCTGCGGAAAGAACACTGGGCCAATCACCAGCGCGGCGGCGGTGGCATACACGTAGAAATCATAAAATTCGATGGCGGTGCCGATAAAGCTGGCCGTGGCGACTCGCGCTGGCGAATTGGTCGCCGGAACTGGGTAAGTTTCGCTCGGAATGGCGGAGGTCATATTTTGGCTGCCTGCCCGGCGCGCCAGGCGCGGACCTGATGGACACGGTTGTCTCGGGCTTCCACGGTTTCCAGGCGGTAAGGGCCGATTTTCAGGCATACCGGAGTGTCTGGAATCTGTTCGAGCGCTTCGGTAATGAGACCATTGAGGGTTTTCGGGCCGTCGCACGGCAGTTGCCAGCCGAGGGCGCGGTTCAGTTCGCGGAGATGCAGGGAGCCATCGAGGCGATAGCGGCCATCTTCTTCAGTTTGGATGGCTGGATTTGGGCCGAGCTCGTCGATATTGCCAAACTCGCCGACCAGTTCCTCGAAGATATCTTCCAGGCTGACTAGGCCAAGCACTTCGCCGTATTCGTCGACAACGATAGCGATGCGGCGTTTTTCTTTCTGGAAATTGACCAGCTGGGTGAGTAGTGGAGTGCTTTCCGGGATGAAATAGGGCTGCTTGCTGGCGCCCAGTAAGGCAGCGCCGTCCAGATCGTCGCGCCCGAGCAATTGGGTAATCTGGCGGACGTGCAGCAGTCCTTCGATATTGTTGATGTCGCCACGATAGAGCGGCAAACGGGTATGAGTGGCGTGTTGCAGCTGCTCGAGGATCTGCGCTGGCGCGGCATCGATATCGATGCCTTGGATCTCGCTGCGCGGCAGCATGATCGCCTTGATGCTGATCTGTTGTAGGGCATGCAGGAACGGGACGGGTCTGTCGCCTTGCGCCGAGACTTCGTCGCTGCGCTGCGGACGTTTGCGGCTCAGGCTGTGCACGGCCAGCGCGGCGGCCAAGGCAAGCAGGAGACCAAGCAGGAGCCCGCTGGCGAAGGTGTTCATATATGCAGGATGAATTCGCGTACCAGCTTGCTGCCAAAGTAGGCCAGCATCAGCAGGCAGAATCCCGCCAGTGTCCAGCGGATCGCTTTATGGCCGCGCCAGCCGCGCTGATGGCGACCCCACAGCAGTACGGCGAAAATCACCCAGGCGACACAGGCCAGCAAGGTCTTGTGGACCAGGTGCTGGGCGAACAGGTCGTCGAGGAACAGCCAGCCGGAAATCAATGACAGCGAGAGCAGCAGCCAACCGGCCCAGAGAAAGCCAAACAACAGACTTTCCATGGTCTGCAGTGGCGGGAAATTCTTGATCAAGCCGGACGGGTGCTTGTGCTTGAGCTGATGATCCTGCAGCAACAGCAACAGCGACTGGAACATGGCAATGGTCAACATGCCGTATGCCAGGACCGACAGCAGGATGTGCATGAGAATTCCGGGTTGCTCGTTGATGCCTTGCACGGTTCCGGCGGGCGCAAACTGGGCGAGCAGCACCGTCAGGCAGCCGAGGGGAAGCAACAGCAGGAGCAGATTGGTCACCGGAATACGGGTGCCGGCCAGCAAGGTCAGTGCAATGACTGCGGCGGCGATAAGACTGGCAGCATCGAAGAAGTCGAGAACCAAGCCGCTGGGGGTGATCATTTGCATGAGCAGGCCGCTGATATGCGCGATCAGCGCAAGCATCCCAAGCGGCAGCAGGATGCGCATTTGCGGCGCCTTGCGGCCAATCAAGCAGAAGGCCTGGTAGGCGGTGGCGGTCGCATAGAGAGCGGCGGCGATGAGACTGGGCAGCAGAGGGTGCATAAATCCGTGTAAGGCGAGCCCGAAAGGGCGTGAGTGTGGCATATAACCGCCATTCCACGAAAGACCGCTGGCGGTGTCGGTCGCCGGGACTCTTCGCTATAATCCGCCGCCTGCTGCAAGCTCAAGCCGGCCCTGGAGCCTGAAAGGAACGCGCATGTTTGAAAATTTGACTGACCGCCTCTCGCATACTCTGCGCACTGTCACCGGCAAGGCCAAGCTGACCGAAGACAATATCAAGGACACTCTGCGCGAAGTGCGGATGGCGCTGCTCGAGGCCGATGTCGCCTTGCCAGTGGTCAAGGATTTCGTCAATAAGGTCAAAGAACGCGCGGTCGGCACCGAGGTGTCGAAAAGCCTGACGCCGGGCCAGGCGTTCGTGAAGATCGTCCGCGCCGAGCTCGAAGAGCTGATGGGTGCTGCCAACGAAGATTTGGCGCTGAATGCTGTGCCGCCGGCGGTAGTGCTGATGGCCGGCTTGCAGGGCGCCGGCAAGACCACCACGGTCGGTAAACTGGCGCGCTTCCTTAAAGAACGCAAAAAGAAGAGCGTGCTGGTGGTCTCCGCTGATGTGTATCGTCCAGCGGCGATCAAGCAGCTTGAGACTTTGGCTGCCGATATTGGTGTGACGTTCTTCCCCTCGGACATCAGCCAGCAGCCGGTTGCCATTGCCGAGGCGGCGATCAAGGAAGCCCGGCTCAAATTCATCGATGTCGTAATCCTCGATACCGCAGGCCGCCTGCACATCGATGCCGAGATGATGGCCGAGATTCAGGCGCTACACGCGGCGGTCAAACCGGTGGAAACGTTGTTCGTGGTCGATGCCATGACAGGCCAGGATGCCGCCAACACCGCCAAGGCTTTCGGTGATGCGCTGCCATTGACCGGCGTAGTGCTGACTAAGGTGGACGGCGATGCTCGTGGCGGCGCGGCCCTATCCGTGCGTGCAATCACCGGCAAGCCAATCAAATTCATCGGCATGGGCGAGAAGAGCGATGCGCTCGAGCCGTTCCATCCGGATCGCATTGCCTCGCGCATCCTTGGCATGGGCGACGTGCTCAGCTTGATCGAGCAAGCCGAGCAGACGCTGGATCGCGAAAAGGCCGAGAAACTCAGCAAGAAGTTGAAGAAGGGTAAGGGGTTTGACCTCGAAGACTTCCGCGATCAACTGCAGCAAATGAAAAACATGGGTGGTCTTGGCGGCCTGATGGACAAGCTTCCGCAGATGGGTGGCGTTAATCTGGCGCAGATGGGCAATGCCCAAGGTGCGGCGGAAAAGCAGTTCAAGCAAATGGAAGCCATCATCAATTCCATGACCCCGGCCGAACGCCGCGATCCGGATATCATCAGCGGTTCGCGCAAACGCCGTATCGCCATGGGTTCCGGCACCCAAGTGCAGGACATCGGCAGGCTGATCAAGCAGCACAAGCAGATGCAGAAGATGATGAAGAAATTCACCGCCAAGGGCGGCATGGCCAAGATGATGCGCGGCGTAGGCGGAATGCTGCCGCGCGGCTTGCCGAAAATGTAAGAGCCCGAAAGGGCAAAGTGAAAAAGCCCTTTGCAAAAGGGTGGATAATCCTTAGAATATGCGGCCTTTCGGGCCTAGTGTCCGGCGTATTCTCAGATTTGCTAGTACCGACTACAGGAACGATGTTTACATGGTAACTATCCGTCTTGCTCGTGGCGGCTCCAAAAAGCGCCCGTTTTACCACCTGACCGTGACCAACAGCCGCAACGCGCGCGATGGTCGTTTCGTTGAGCGCATCGGTTTCTTCAATCCGGTCGCTGCCGGTGGTGAAGTGCGCCTGTCTGTAGACCAGGAGCGCGTTACTTACTGGCTCAGCCAGGGTGCCCAGCCGTCTGAGCGTGTTGCTCAGCTGCTCAAGGATTCTGCCAAGGCTGCCGCCTAAGTCACATGAACGTGACGTCCACCCCAGTTGATGACCTTATCGTCATTGGCAAGATTTTTTCGGTGCACGGCGTCCGTGGCGAGGTAAAGGTCTACTCCTTTACCGATCCGATCGACAACCTGCTGGATTATCGCCATTGGACGCTACGGCGCGACGGCGAGGTTCGCCAGGTCGAGTTGCTTAAAGGGCGCGCCCAGAACAAGTTTCTGGTCGCCAAACTTAAGGGGTTCGATGATCGCGATTTGGCGCAAGCACTCGCCGGTTTCGAAGTTTGCGTCTCCAGCAGTCTGCTGCCACAGCTTACTAACGGCGAGTACTACTGGTATCAGTTGGAAGGCCTCAAAGTTATCGATCAGGCCGGGCAATTGCTCGGACGCATCGATCACTTGCTGGAAACTGGCGCGAACGATGTCATGGTGGTCAAACCCTGCACCGATAGCCTGGATGATCGAGAGCGCTTGCTGCCTTATACGGCGCAATGCGTGCTGAGTATCGACCTCGCTGCTGATGAAATGCGGGTTGATTGGGATGCTGATTTCTAAACCACGGGTTAGTGCAAAAGATGGCTAGCCTGCGCGTTGAAGTGATCACGCTATTCCCGGAGATGTTTGCCGCCATTGGCGAATATGGCATCACCAGTCGTGCGGTGAAGCAGGGGTTGTTGCAATTGACCTGCTGGAACCCGCGCAGCTACACCTCGGATCGCCACCATACGGTGGATGACCGCCCCTTCGGTGGCGGACCGGGGATGGTGATGAAGATCAAGCCTCTGGAAGATGCTTTGCAGGATGCAAAGCAAGCTGCTGGAGAGGGGGCGAAGGTAATCTACCTGTCGCCTCAGGGTCGTCAGCTGGATCAGTTGGCGGTTCGAGAGCTGGCTGCTGAGGAAGCATTAATCCTCATCGCCGGTCGTTATGAAGGCATTGATGAGCGCTTTATTGAGGCGCATGTCGATGAAGAGTGGTCGATTGGCGACTATGTGCTATCCGGCGGTGAGCTGCCGGCCATGGTGCTGATCGATGCGGTAACACGTCTGCTGCCCGGCGCATTAGGGCATGCGGATTCGGCTGAGGAAGACTCTTTTACAGATGGCTTGCTCGACTGTCCGCACTACACCCGACCGGAGGTGTATGCGGGAAAGCGTGTTCCCGACGTGTTGCTTAGCGGCAATCACGCACACATCCGGCGCTGGCGTTTGCAGCAAGCCTTAGGGCGAACCTACGAACGACGTGCCGATCTTCTGGATAGCCGCTCGCTTTCTGGGGAAGAGACGAAGCTGTTGGCGGAATACCTTCGCCAGCGGGACGATAGTTAACGTATCGATGGCTAGCCAGATGGCCGGTCTTAGGAGCACAGCATGACCAACAAGATCATTCAGCAGATCGAAGCTGAGCAGATGAGCAAGGAAATCCCGACCTTTGCCCCGGGCGACACCGTTGTCGTTCAGGTGAAAGTGAAGGAAGGCGACCGTCAGCGTCTGCAGGCATTCGAAGGCGTAGTAATTGCCAAGCGCAACCGCGGTCTGAACAGTGCTTTCACTGTTCGTAAAATCTCCAGCGGTGTAGGCGTAGAGCGTACTTTCCAGACTTACAGCCCGCTGGTTGACAGCCTGGCTGTCAAGCGTCGCGGTGACGTGCGCAAGGCCAAGCTGTACTACCTCCGCGACCTGTCCGGCAAGGCAGCGCGCATCAAGGAAAAACTGGCTTAATTGCCTTTTCCTGGATGAAAAAAGCAGCCTTCTGGCTGCTTTTTTGTATCTGCGATTTGAATAGGAACGGCACCTTCGGGTCCCGTTCCTCGTTACGGGCGCAGGCTGATTTTCAAGCTCGCCTGCGAGAGATCGATTTCGCTAAGGGCCACGCTGCCAAAGTTTTGCTGCGGCGCTGCACCGGTCACGCGGATGTTGTCGAAGCGTAGCTCGCCGATAGAGCTGGGCAGGCGCACGTTGAGTGAGCCGTCGGCGTTAAGTTGGGGTGCCAACGTATTGGTGTCATAGCGTACGTCATGTAGCGAAGTTTCAGCGTCCAGGCTGTCTAACACCGGCATGATCAGTTTGACGAGCTGTTTGACCGTCACAACACCATCGCCATTTTCCGCGCGAAGGAACAAACCCTCCAAGCTGTCGTCCAGGCCGCGTGCACTGACCGTGCTCATTTCCGGATCGCTCAGGGGTTTCAGTCCGCGAGGGGCTTCCTGGCGACTGACGCTGGGTTGCAGGCGCTGGATATCGGCATTTGCCGCTTGGAACGGGCTGAACAATGCGGCGACCAGCGTGGCGGCCAGGCGCAAATTGGTTTGTTTTTTCAGCGCTTTATGCAGTTGGCGTTCGTTCAGCAGGCCTTGCGCGATAAGAACTTCGCCCAGCCGTTGATGGCTGGCCAGTTGCAGGCGTATGGCTGCATCCAGTTGTTGGCGGCTGATTAAGCCTTTACTGAGGAGAATCTGACCGAGGCGGGAGTTCTGTTGGTCGGACATAGGCTGAATCTGCGGTGCGCACGTTGTTATGTGGAAGCATGATGCGTATCGCGATTGGGCCTGTCACCAGACCAAAGATAGGGTGACGAGCAGTTTGGTCCTGCGGCTAAACCCATGACGACAAACGGTCATCGACTGCCTTTTGTGGGGTTCTCGCTGCAATCATTCAATGGCGTTTTTGATGATTTCTGCACCGCTCAATGCCTTGTAGACAGATAGCAAGATCGCTGCCTGGCCGCCGATGGCCGAGCTGTGAAAGACTACCGCCGCCTTCCTGTTGATGCAGTTTCCGACATGCCTGCTTTGGATCATCCACTAATCGATCGCTTCCTTGATGCCCTCTGGCTGGAGAAAGGCCTGTCCGCGCATACCCGTGCGGCCTATCGCAGCGATCTCGCGCATTTCAATGGTTGGTTGCAGGCCCGAGATCTGGAGTTGCCCGTGGCTGGCCGCGAGGTGCTTCTCGATCATCTCGCCTGGCGCCTCAACGAAGGGTATGTCGCGCGATCGACGGCGCGTTTTTTGTCCGGGGTACGCGGTTTCTATCGCTATTTGTTGCGCGAAGGCTTGATCGCTGACGATCCGACCTTGCAGGTCGATTTGCCGCAGATCGGCCGGCCGCTGCCTAAATCACTCTCCGAGGCGGATGTTGAAGCGCTGCTCGCCGCTCCGGAATTGAGCGATCCGATTGGCCTGCGCGACCGCGCCATGCTCGAAGTGCTGTATGCCTGTGGCTTGCGGGTTACCGAATTGATCAGCCTGACGTTCGAGCAGGTCAACCTGCGGCAAGGCGTCTTGCGGGTGTTCGGCAAGGGCAGCAAGGAGCGCCTGGTGCCCTTGGGTGAAGAGGCGATGGTGTGGATCGAGCGTTTCATGCGCGAGGCGCGGCCGTTCCTGCTCGATGGCAAGCCCAGTGATGTGCTGTTTCCGAGCCTGCGTGGGGTACAGATGACCCGGCAGACCTTTTGGCATCGGATCAAGCACCACGCCAGCGTCGCCGGAATCGGTAAGGCGCTGTCGCCTCATACGTTGCGGCATGCCTTTGCCACTCACCTGCTGAATCATGGTGCCGACCTGCGAGTGGTGCAGATGCTTCTTGGCCACAGCGACCTGTCCACTACGCAGATTTATACCCACATCGCCAAGGCGCGCTTACAAGAACTGCATGCGCAGCATCATCCACGCGGTTGAGTGGCTCCGACCTGCTGCGGTCGGCCAATCCGGGCATCTGTGGTAGTCTGCATCCACCCGCAATACCCGTTCGCCCGCTCGACAGGAGTACCCATGCGCGTGACCCGAATTTTCGCTGCAGCCGCTTTCGGCTTGGTCAGCGCTGCCGCTCTGGCCGCTGATCCCGATCAAGCCATCCGCAGCACCTTGAAGGCGTTGCAACCCGATCTGCCAATTGAAGCGATCGCGGAAAGCCCGATGAACGGTATTTACCAAGTGCATCTGAAGGGCGGCCGCCAGCTGTATGCCAGTGCTGACGGACAATTCCTCATGCAGGGCTATCTCTACCAGTACAAGGATGGCCAGGCGATCAACCTCACCGAGCAGGCGGAAAGCCGTGGTGTGGCCAAGGAGATCAATGCCATTCCAACCAGTGAAATGGTGGTTTTCGCGCCGAAAGAGCCGAAAACCCACATCACCGTGTTTACCGATACCGACTGTGGCTATTGCCAAAAGCTGCACAGCGAAGTGGCCGAACTTAACCGTCAGGGCGTCGAAGTGCGTTACGTCGCTTTCCCGCGACAAGGCGTCGGTAGCCATGGCTACAACACCTTGGTCAGCGTCTGGTGCTCGAAAGACCGCCAGGCAGCGATGAACCAGGCCAAGTCGCGTGAAGAGTTGCCGGCGGCCAAGTGCGACAATCCGGTGGCCAAGCAATTTGCGCTGGGGCAAATGATCGGTGTGCAAGGCACTCCGGCCATTGTCCTCGCCAACGGGCAGATGATTCCGGGTTATCAGCCGGCGCCGCAGCTGGCCAAACTGGCCCTCGAAGCCAAGTAATTCGCGGCCTGTGGCAGATTGACTATTAGTCGGCCGCTTCGTAAGGTGCGGCTCCTTCATTCACGGCCGGGCATTGCTCGGCCGTTTTACGCAGTGCAGATGGGAGTTCAGTGTGAAACCGGTCAAAGTTGGCATCTGTGGGCTGGGTACCGTTGGTGGCGGTACGTTCAATGTGCTCAAGCGCAACGCCGAGGAAATCGCGCGACGTGCTGGGCGAGGCATCGAAGTGGCGCAGATTGCGCTGCGTTCGCAGAACCCGCAGTGCGATATTACCGGCACCCCGATTACCCATGACGTGTTCGACGTCGCCAGCAATCCGGACATTGACGTGGTCATCGAGCTGATCGGTGGTTACACCATCGCCCGCGAGCTGGTGCTCAAGGCCATCGACAACGGTAAGCACGTGGTCACCGCCAATAAAGCGCTGATCGCCGTGCACGGTAATGAAATCTTCGCTAAGGCCCGCGAGAAGGGCGTGATTGTCGCCTTCGAAGCCGCCGTCGCCGGGGGCATCCCGGTGATCAAGGCGATCCGCGAAGGCTTGGCCGGTAACCGCATCAACTGGCTGGCCGGCATCATCAACGGTACCGGCAACTTCATCCTGAGCGAAATGCGCGAGAAGGGCCGGGCCTTCGATGACGTACTCAAGGAAGCCCAGGCGCTCGGCTATGCCGAGACTGATCCGACCTTCGATGTCGAAGGTATCGACGCCGCGCACAAGCTGACCATTCTTGCTTCGATCGCTTTCGGCATTCCCCTGCAGTTCGACAAGGCCTACACCGAAGGCATTACCAAGCTGACCACCGCCGACGTCAACTACGCCGAAGCGCTGGGCTACCGCATCAAGCACCTCGGTGTGGCACGCCGCACCGACGCCGGCATCGAGCTGCGCGTGCATCCGACCTTGATTCCGGCCGACCGCCTGATTGCCAACGTTAACGGCGTGATGAACGCCGTGATGGTCAATGGCGATGCCGCCGGCAGCACCTTGTTCTACGGCGCCGGCGCCGGCATGGAGCCGACCGCTTCCTCGGTGGTCGCCGACCTGGTCGATGTGGTTCGCGTGTTGACCACCGATCCGACCAACCGTGTGCCGCACCTGGCCTTCCAGCCGGATTCGCTGTCCGACCACCCGATTCTGCCGATCAGTGCCTGCGAGAGCGCCTATTACCTGCGCATCCAGGCCAAGGATCATCCGGGCGTGCTGGCCCAGGTGGCGAGTATCCTCTCGGCGGGCGGTATCAATATCGAGTCGATCATGCAGAAGGAAGCCGAGGAGCACGACGGCCTGGTGCCGATGATCCTGGTCACCCATCGCGTGCTCGAGACCCACATCAACAAAGCGATCAGCGCCCTGGAAGCCCTCGACGATGTAGTTGGCAGCGTCGTGCGGATCCGCGTCGAGCAACTGGTCTGAGGTAGAAAAACATGCGCTATATCAGTACCCGCGGCCAGGCACCGGCCCTGAATTTCGAAGACGTCCTGCTCGCCGGTCTGGCCAGCGACGGTGGCTTGTATGTGCCGGAAAACCTGCCGCGCTTCACCCAGGAAGAAATCGCTTCCTGGGCTGGCCTGCCGTACCACGAGCTGGCCTTCCGGGTGATGCGTCCGTTCGTGACGGGCAGCATTCCGGATGCCGACTTCAAGAAGATTCTCGAAGAAACCTACGGCGTTTTTGCTCACAACGCCGTGGCGCCGCTGCGTCAACTGAACGGCAACGAGTGGGTGCTCGAGCTGTTCCACGGCCCGACTCTGGCGTTCAAAGATTTCGCCCTGCAGTTGCTCGGTCGTCTGCTCGACTACGTGTTGGCCAAGCGCAACGAGCGCGTGGTGATCATGGGCGCGACCTCCGGCGATACTGGCTCGGCGGCGATTGAAGGCTGCAAGGCCTGCGAGAACGTCGACATCTTCATCATGCATCCGCACAACCGGGTATCCGAAGTGCAGCGCCGGCAGATGACCACCATCCTCGGCGAGAACATCCACAACATCGCCGTGGAAGGCAACTTCGACGACTGCCAGGAGATGGTCAAGGCCAGCTTCGCCGACCAGGGTTTCCTCAAGGGTACCCGCCTGGTGGCGGTCAACTCGATCAACTGGGCGCGGATCATGGCCCAGATCGTTTACTACTTCCACGCGGCCCTGCAGCTTGGCGGCCCGGCCCGCTCGGTGGCGTTCTCGGTGCCAACCGGTAACTTCGGTGACATCTTCGCCGGCTACCTGGCACGCAACATGGGCCTGCCGATCAGCCAGTTGATCGTCGCCACCAACCGCAACGACATCCTGCACCGCTTCATGAGCGGTAATCAGTACGTCAAGGACACCCTGCACCCGACCCTGTCGCCGTCGATGGACATCATGGTTTCGTCCAACTTCGAGCGCCTGCTGTTCGACCTGCACGGTCGCAATGGTGCGGCGATTGCCGGGTTGATGGAGACCTTCAAGCAGGGTGGCGGTTTCAGCGTCGAACAGGAGCGTTGGACCGAAGCGCGCAAGCTGTTCGACTCGCTGGCAGTGAACGACGAGCAGACCTGCGAGACCATCGCCGACGTCTATCAGGAGTGCGGCGAGCTGCTTGATCCGCACACCGCAATTGGCGTGCGGGCCGCGCGCGAGTGCCGCCGCAGCTTGGCCATCCCGATGGTCATTCTCGGCACCGCCCATCCGGTCAAGTTCCCCGAGGCGGTAGAGAAGGCTGGGGTTGGCGCGGCTCCAGCGCTGCCGCCGCACCTGGCCGACCTGTTCCAGCGTGAAGAGCGTTGCACCGTCCTGGCCAATGAGCTGAAGACCATCCAGGCCTTCGTCAGCCAGCACGGCAATCGCGGCAAGCCGCTGTAAGGCACCGCGAGACGAGAAAAAGGCCGGCATTTGCCGGCCTTTTTTATGCTTTCCTCGTAGCCCGGATGCAATCCGGGGAACCATCGCGATAAGTCCCCGGATTACATCCGGGCTACGAATTTGTTCGGGATGGAGTGCCTCGACTATTGTCGGATCGCGAATGAATTCGCTCCTGCAAAAAAGCGGGTCAGCTGGGGCAGGAGCGCTTGTCGAAGCCGCCGACGAAGGGATTGCCCCAGCCCATCACGCAGCCGACCTGTTGATTGCGCTGGCGTTCCCAGGTTTCGACGGGGTACTCGCGGTTCCAGGCTTCGTAGAGCTGCCGGTTTTGCTTCGACAGGCGCAGGCGGTAGCGGTCGCTCATGTACAGATAGGTGCGGGCGATCATGCCGCGCACCTGCTTGCGTGGCATCGCCAGTTTGGCGCGGAAATCGACCACTACCGGACAGGCGCCGTATTGGTTGGGCGACTGCGGTAGCCAGCCGTAGGCGAAGTTGCCGCGATCACCGTTGATCTCGCCGATGCCGGGCACCAGGTTGTGCAGGTCGGCCTCGGCGCGCTGGTAGACCTTGTCGTTCTTCGTGCAGTTCTTGCGCCCGCCGGTTTGCCAGCACTGGCGTTGATGGCCGATTTGCCAGGCCGGGACGATATGTTCCCACTCGATGCGCGCAGCGCGCTGCGGGTTCTTGCGCGGCACGTAACCGCAGCTTTTCAGGTCAACGCGGTGACCGCGGAATTTGCAGCCGCAGTAAAACTCGACGGATTGCCGGCCATACAGCTTCCAGCCGATTTTCTTGGCTTCGCTGAACGTGCGCGGAGGATCGGCAAGGGTGGCGGTGGAGCAGAGCAGAAGCAGGGCGGCGAAGGTACTGCTGACGCGCATGCGGAATCGTCCAAAAGCGCCGCATCATAGCGAGATAGAGCGGTTTGCCAAGACTGGCAAGGTGCTGGCCAGCAGTGGCCAAAGGCCGTCTCAGGGGCGGATGCCGTAGCGCTTCAACAGCTGCTCCAGCTCACCGTTGGCCTTGAGCTCGGTGATCGCCTGGTTGATCTGTGGCAGCAAGCGCACCGCGGGCGACTGACGCGACAGCCCGAGGTGGTAGCTGCTCTGCATATACGGCCGCGCGGCATGCACGATGTGGTCCTTGTAGGCTGGCTGTTCGTTCAACTCCTGAGCGGTCAGGTCGATGGCGAGGAAAGCGTCGAGCCGGCCGAGCAGGGCCATCTGGAATAGCTGCTGCACTGAGACCACCTCGAACACCTGCAGCGGCAGCTCGCGGCGTGCCTTCTCGAACTCTTCGCCGTAGTTGTGACCGATGACGATGCCGATCAGCAGCCCCTGCAGGTCGCGCCATTCGCTGAACTCGAGGGGCAGCGGGCGTTCGACGTTGTAGTAGAGATAGCCGCGCTTGTTCAGCACCGGTTCGGAAAACGCCAGGTAGCCGGCGCGTTCGGCGTTGCTGCTGATCATGGTCACGCCGTCTTTTTCGCCATGCCGCAGCTTCTGCATCAGGCGTTGCTGAGGCAGCAGCTCGAGGTCCGTCGGCCGTTGCAGGCGCTTGCCGATCAGTTGCAGCAGCTCGTAGGACAGGCCATTGCTGGCCATGCCGTGAGCTTCCTGGGTGAACGGCGGCCAATTGGCTTCCTCGGCGAAATGCAGCGGCGTGCCGGCGGGCATCTCGTCCGGCAACTCGAGGCTGCCACACAGACAGAGGTAGAGCAGCGCGGCCAGCGGCAGTGCGGTGGGTTTGTGCATCGGCAATCCTTTCCGAGTTGAACGACGGGGCTCAGAGTGCGCCAGCTGCCCGTAACGCGGTGATTTGATCCGCGCTGTAGCCCAGCGCGCCGAGGACGTCGGCGTTGTGTTCACCGAGTGTGGGGCCGGTCCAGGCGACATCGCCTGGGGTATCCGAGAGCTTGGGCACGATCCCCGGCATCTTGAACGGCTTGCCGTCCGGCAGCTTGGCGGAGAGGAACATCTCGCGGGCCAGAAATTGCGGGTCGGCGAACATGTCCGCGGCCGAATAGATGCGGCTGGCCGGCACTTCGGCGCGGGTCAGCAGGGTTTCCACCTCGACCAGTGGCAGGCTGGCGGCCCAGCGGTCGATCACCCCGTAGAGTTCGTCGCGGCGCGCATCGCGGCCGTCGTTGCCGGCCAGGCTCGGATCATCAGCCAGATCAGCCCTGCCGATGGCGTGCATAAAGCGCTTGAAGATCGCGTCGCCGTTGGCGCCGATCTGGATGTGCTTGCCGTCGGCACAGGTATGGATGGACGACGGGGTGATGCCGGGCATGATGTTGCCGCTGCGCTCGCGGATGAAGCCGAACACGTCGAACTCCGGGACCATGCTCTCCATCATCGCGAAGATCGCTTCGTACAGCGCCACATCGACGACCTGGCCCTGACCGCCATTGACCTCGCGGTGGCGCAGCGCCATCAGCGCGCCAATCACCCCCCACAGTGCGGCAATCGAATCACCGATGGAGATGCCGGTGCGCACCGGCGGGCGATCCTCGAAGCCGGTGATGTAGCGCAGCCCGCCCATCGACTCGCCGACCGCGCCGAAGCCCGGTTGGTCCTTCAGCGGCCCGCTCTGGCCGAAGCCGGACAGGCGCACCATGACCAGCTTGGGGTTCAGCGCATGCAACACCTCCCAGCCGAAGCCGAGCTTCTCCAGCACGCCGGGGCGGAAGTTCTCGATCAGGATGTCGGCTTCGGCGAGCAGCTGCTTCAGCACCTCGCGGCCCTGTTCGTGCTTGAGGTTGAGGGTGATCGACTTCTTGTTGCGCGCCTGCACGAACCACCACAGCGAGGTGCCCTCGTAGAGCTTGCGCCACTTGCGCAGCGGGTCGCCGCCATCGGGCGACTCGACCTTGATCACCTCGGCGCCGAACTCGGCACAGATCCGCGCGGCGAACGGGCCGGCGATCAAGGTGCCGAGTTCGACCACCTTCAGGCCGGCGAGGGGTTTGGCGCTGTCCATCTCTTCAATTCCATCCAGCGAAACAGGTCCGGCGACTCTAACCCGCGCTTCTCGGTGAGAACAGCGCGTCAGGTGATGTCTTTTTGATGGCGCTGCTGGCGGCAGCGGAACAGGCCACGTAGAGTGAGGACCTCTGCTTAGTGCCATTCGTTTCGCATTTCTCATGCCCACGCGCATCGCCATTTCCTGCTTCCGCTCCGTCGACCGTGCCCAGCCATGCAGCTGAGTATCCCGACGCTGGTGGTCATGGATATCTACATCCTGCTGTTGGTCGGTGTGTTGATGCTGCACGCGTGGAGCCGCGGTCGGCGCGAAGCGACCCTGGGCTACCTGGCGACGGCGCTACTGCTGGGCACCCTGGGCACGGTGCTGGTTAGCTTGCGCGGCCAGGGCTTGGACTTCGTGTCGATCCTGGCCGGTAACGTCGCTCTCCATCTGAGCGCCGCGTTGAACTGGACCGCGCTGCGGGTCTTCACCGGGCGGCGTATCCATTCGCCGGGCGTGCTGGCTGGCGCGGTGCTCTGGCTGCTGCTCTGCCTGGTGCCGATGTTCTACCAGTCGCTGGCCCTGCGGGTGCTGGTCGGGTCGCTGACCATGGCGACATACGCCGCGCTTGGCGCGTTCGAGCTGTGGCGTAGCCGCGCGCAGCTGGAGGTGGACTATCGACCGGCGCTGGTGCTGTTGCTGTTCCATGCCGGGTTCTATTCGGTGCGCGCGGTGTTCGACCGCGGCATGCCGTTCGACACGGTGTCCCAAGGCAATGCGTTTTTCGCCGTGGTGGTGCTGGAGACGCTGCTGTATGCAATCGGCATCTCCTTCGTCACCCTGGCGATGGTCAAGGAGCGCGCCGAGTTGCGTTACAAGAGCGCCGCGCTGCGCGATCCGCTGACCGGCATCGGCAACCGCCGGGCTTTCATCCACAGCGCTGGGCAACTGCTCGCTGAAAGCAAGCGGACGCAGCGGCCGGCGGTGGTGCTGCTGTGCGACCTCGACTACTTCAAACGCCTCAACGACAGTTTCGGCCATGCCGTCGGCGACCAGGCGCTGACCGCCTTCAGTCAGATTCTCAGCAGCCGTAGCCGGCAGCAGGACGTCTGCGCGCGGATCGGCGGCGAGGAGTTCGCCTGCCTTCTGGCCGATGCGGATCATGGCGTGGGCCTGGTGCTGGCCGAGCGGGTGCGTCGGGAGTTTGCCGAGCTGCCGTTCCTCGCCGGCGCACAACTCAGCGTGAGCATCGGCATCGCTGATGCCGCCCAGGCCGACCACGAGCTGACCCGCCTGTTGTCGCTCGCCGACCAGGCGCTCTACGCAGCCAAGGCGGCGGGGCGCAACCGGGTTGAGGTTTACCAGGAGACGCCCTGAGCGGCTGTTGACGAGCTGCTGCGTGTCGCCGAGATGGCGTCAAGCAAGATCGTGGCAGGCTTCGGGAGGTGAATTCGGGGTAGACTTGCGGCCCATTCGTACAGCCCAAGAAGCCCGCCCATGGCCCTGCAAGCCACGCCCTACAAAGTCGACCTCAACCTTACCGATATCGATCGCAGCGTTTACCAGACCCTGCGCTTCACCGTGGCCAAGCATCCCTCGGAAACCGAAGAGCGTCTGGCCGCGCGCCTGATCGCCTACGTCCTGTGGTACGGCGAGCAGCTGGGCTTCGGTCGTGGCCTGTCGGATGTCGATGAGCCGGCGCTGTGGGAAAAGAGCCTCGACGACCGCGTGCTGCACTGGATCGAGGTCGGCCAGCCGGACGCCGATCGCATCACCTGGTGCTCGCGGCGCACCGAGAAGTTCAGCCTGGTCGCCTACGGCAGCCTGCGCGTGTGGCAGACCAAAGTGCTCGACAGCGTGCGCAACCTGAAAAACATCAATGTCGTAGCGGTTGATCAGGACGCCCTGGAAAACCTCGCCCGCGACCTGCCGCGTTCGATCAATTGGAGTGTGATGATCAGCGACGGTGAGTTGTTCATCACCGACGAGCGTGGTCAGCACGAAATCCCCCTGGAGTGGCTGCACGGCGAGCGCTAAAGCGCTTTGATCGTTCCCACGCTCCGCGTGGGAATGCAGCCCTGGACGCTCCGTCCTGGGACTACGTATCTGTAGGGCGGGTGTAACCCGCCGCATCCAAATCGCGCGGGTTGCACCCGCCCTACGAGCTACAAGATAAAAAACATCCATGCGCATCGAATCCCGCCCGCTTCCCGCCACGCTGCCCGATCTGGGTAATCTGCCGCCGCTGTTGACCCGCCTGTACGCCGCCCGTGGCGTACAGTCCGCCGCCGAGCTGGACAAGGGTCTGGCGCGGCTGATCCCGGTGCAGCAGCTGAAAGGCATCGAGGCGGCGGTCGACCTGCTGGTGCAGGCCCTCGAACAGCGCCAGCGCATCCTCATCGTCGGCGACTTCGATGCCGACGGCGCCACCGCCAGCTCGGTCGGCGTGCTCGGCCTGCGCATGCTTGGCGCGGCGGCGGTCGACTATCTGGTGCCGAACCGATTCGAGTACGGCTACGGCCTGACCCCGGAAATCGTCGCGGTGGCCCTCGGTCGTCAGCCCGAGCTGCTGATCACCGTCGACAACGGCATTTCCAGCGTCGATGGCGTGGCGGCGGCCAAGGCGGCCGGGCTCAAGGTGCTGGTCACCGACCACCATTTGCCCGGTCCTGAGCTGCCGGCGGCGGACGCCATCGTCAATCCCAACCAACCCGGCTGTGACTTCCCGAGCAAGGCGCTGGCCGGCGTCGGGGTGATCTTCTACGTGTTGCTGGCCCTGCGCGCGCGCCTGCGTGAGCTCGGCTGGTTCGCCAACGGACGTACCGAACCGAACCTCGGCGAGCTGCTCGATCTGGTGGCGCTGGGCAGCGTCGCCGACGTGGTGCCGCTGGATGCCAACAACCGCATCCTCGTTCACCAGGGCCTGGCGCGGATCCGCGCTGGCCGCGCACGGCCCGGCCTGCGGGCGATCCTCGAAGTGGCTGGCAAGCAGCACGGGCGGATTACTTCCACCGATCTCGGTTTTATCCTCGGTCCGCGCCTGAATGCCGCGGGGCGCCTGGACGACATGAGCCTGGGTATCGAATGCCTGCTTTGCGAGGACGAAGGCGTGGCCCGCGACATGGCGGTGCAACTCGACCAGCTCAATCAGGACCGCAAGACCATTGAGCAAGGCATGCAGCGTGAGGCGCTGGCCCAGCTCAAGGACCTGCCGCTGGAAGACCTGCCGTTCGGTTTGTGCCTGTTCGAGGCCGACTGGCACCAGGGCGTGATCGGTATCCTCGCCTCGCGCCTGAAGGAGCGTTACCACCGCCCGGCGATTGCCTTTGCCGATGCTGGCGACGGCGTGCTCAAGGGTTCGGCTCGCTCGGTGCCGGGCTTGCATATTCGCGATGCGCTGGACGCGGTGGCGGCCAAGCATCCGGGGCTGATCTCTAAGTTTGGCGGGCATGCCATGGCCGCCGGGCTGTCGCTGCCGCAGGAGCATTTCGGCGCGTTCGCCGCGGCGTTCGACAGCGAAGTGCGCCGTCAGCTTAGCGAGGACGATCTCACCGGCCGGCTGCTGTCGGACGGCGCGCTGGCCGCCGAGGAGTTCCATCTGCCGCTGGCCAAGGAGCTGCGCAACGCCGGGCCCTGGGGTCAGCACTTCCCCGAGCCGCTGTTCCATGGCGTGTTCCAACTGGTGCAGCAGCGCATCGTTGGCGAGCGGCATCTGAAGGTAGTGCTCAAAAGTGAGTGCGGTTCGGTGCAGCTGGATGGCATCGCCTTTGGCATCGACCGCGAGCTCTGGCCGAACCCGACGGTGCGTTGGGTCGAGCTGGCCTACAAGCTCGACGTCAACGAATTCCGTGGCCAGGAGACCGTCCAGCTGCTGATTGCCCATATCGCCCCGCGCTAAGGCGGAAATCCCCGCTGCGCCACGGCAGGTTGGCTCGCTACCTTGTGAGCTAGCCAATTACAACAAGAAGGGCTGCCCCATGCGCGAATCGACCATCCGTCCTGCCACCACCGTGCTGTTACTGCGTCCGACCGTTCTGCCGGCGACGCCGCTGGAGGTCTTCATGGTGGTGCGCAATCACCAGATCGACTCGTTCTCCGGCGCCCTGGTCTTCCCCGGCGGCAAGCTGGAAAGCGCGGATGCCGCGCCGATGTTGCGTGAGCGCTGCAGCAACGCCGCGGCGATTGGCGATGAAGAGTTGGTATTCCGCATCGCTGGCATCCGCGAGGCCTTCGAGGAATGTGGCGTGCTGCTCGCCCGCCACCGCGATGAAGCCGAGTTGCTCAGCGCCGCGCAGCTGGCGCCGATCACCGCGCGCTGGCAGGCCCGGCTGAACAGTAACGAAGCGGGCATCGCCGAGCTGGTCGAGGCCGAGGACTTGCTGCTGGCAGTCGACTGCCTGGTGCCGTTCGCCCACTGGATCACTCCGGATTTCGTACCCAAACGCTTCGATACCAAGTTCTACGCCGCCGTTGCGCCTGTTGACCAACTGGCCCTGCACGACGGCTCGGAATCGGTCGACTCGCTGTGGATCACCCCGCAACAAGCGCTCGCCGAGGCGCAAGCCGGTCTGCACACCTTGGTGTTCGCCACCGAACAGAACCTGCATCTGCTCAGTCAGGCCGGCAACGTGGAGCAGGCGCTAGAGGCGGCGCGCAACCGCCGCATCGTCGCGGTGCAGCCGTGGCTGGAGGAGATCGACGGCGTGCGCCACCTGCGCATTCCGGCCGATGCCGGCTATGCGCGGACCAGCATGCCCCGTTGAGGCGGTGAGGTAGCCCGGATGCAATCCGGGAAGCGGAGTTGCCTGGTACCCCCGGATTCCATCCGGGCTACGGATTGCTTCGTAGGATGGGGCGGGCCGCGCAGGTTGAGCCTGCGGACTGGCGCTGGTCCGCAGGGGCGACAATCCCCCAAAACGCTAGGACGCTTGCGCTGCTCCTGCTCCTGCTCCGTAGTATCGGAGGCAGCGCTTGGCGCGGCTTTACCAGCCCAACTGCTTGTTGAAGCCCAGGGCGTCGTAATAGTCGCCCTGATAGACGATCTTGCCGTCCTTGACCCGCACGAAACTGACCCCCTCGAACTTCAGCGGCTTGTTGGTGGCCGGGGTTTCCGCGTTCCAGGCGCCGCTGTTGGTGCCGCTGAACTCCCACTGGAAGGCGATGCCGTCGGCACTGACGATGGGTTTGCTGGTCATCAGCCACTTGAGGTCCGGTACCGCACCGATAAATACCTTGATGACGTTATCGCGCGCCGCGGCTTTGCCTTTTTGCGGGGTGCCGACGGTGGCGTCGAAATATTCCGCATCCTCGGCGAGGAAGCTGGCGGCCTTGTCGACGTCATGGGCGTTCCAGGCGGCCATGTAGCCGTCAACCACGGTTTTCGGGTCGTCCGCGGCCTGGACGAGGCCGGTCAAAGCGCACAGCAAGATAAAACTGAAACTACGCAGGGCCTGGCGCATGTCTGTTCTCCTTGGCTGAGTGAGTGCGCGTCGGCGACAGCGGGCGGGCCCGGCGGCCCGATAAGTCTAGTTAGAAATTGGCCGCTGCGGCTAAGCCGCGC